>JAJQEV010000018.1 GCA_021201475.1 Clostridiales bacterium | reverse complement strand
ATCTGTCTTTTTCAAGCAGGGAAAATATGTAAACACCACTATCCAAAACGTACACCTTTTGGCTGGTGGTGTTTTCCTTTGCCCCAACGGAAGAAACAGGTGCGGCAAATGAAACAGGTGAAGTCCAAACAGCGAGTGGCAGACCACGGCGAGGTATTTACCGCCGAGCGTGAGGTCAACGCCATGCTGGATTTGGTAAAGCCGGAAACGGAGCGAATTGATTCCCGTTTCCTCGAACCGGCCTGCGGAGATGGAAACTTTTTGGTGGAAATACTTCGCAGAAAGCTGGCAGTGGTCAAATCAAAATATAGGAAAAGTCCTGCCGACTATGAGCAGAACGCCGTTCTCGCTGTGACCAGCATCTACGGGGTTGATATACTCCAGGACAACGTGGAAGCCTGTCGGGAGCGCCTGTTTCAGATTTGGGATAAGGAATACACGGCGAATTGCAAAAAGGAGGCCAGCGACACCTGCCGGGAGGCGGTGCGTTATATTCTGCGGCGCAACATCCTCTGTGGCAACGCCCTGACCATGGTCAAGGTGGACGAGGCCGGGCAGGACACCGAGGCCCCCATCGTTTTTGCGGAGTGGGCCTTTGTGACGGGGCCGCTGCTGAAACGGAGCGACTACCGGCTGGATGTTCTGTTGAAAGAAAACCCGGAGCCGGAAATGTATGCGTTCCAGACTTCGCTGTTTGGTTCTGACGCAGAGGCTACAGAAAACTGGATGATTGACCCGGTCACAAAAGAGTGGCTGCCTAAACCGATTCGGGAATATCCGGCGATTCACTACAGGAGGGTGCAGGAATATGGCGAATGATTTTTACAGTGGGATTTACAACCCCGATGTGCTGAGCTGTATTGCCAACCTCTCCAATGACGAGGTGTTCACGCCCCCTGATATGGCAAACCGTATGCTGGATATGCTCCCCCAGGAGCTGTTCAGCGATCCCAACACGAAGTTCCTGGACCCCGCCACAAAATCCGGCGTGTTCCTGCGGGAGATTGCCAAGCGGCTCATTGTCGGGCTGGAGCCGGTGTACCCGGATTTACAGGAGCGCATCGACCACATCTTCCATGAGCAGTTTTACGGCATTGCCATCACGGAACTGACCAGCCTGTTGTCCCGCCGAAGCGTGTATTGTAGCAAGTACCCCAACAGCATCTATTCCGTCTCCAAGTTCGACAGCGCCGAGGGCAACATCCGGTTCAAGCAGACGAAGCACCGGTGGCAGGATGGAAAGTGCGTGTTTTGCGGGGCCAGCCAGAAGGAATATGACCGGGACGACGTGTATGAAAGTCACGCCTATGAGCTGATCCACACCACTCGGCCAGAGGAGATATTCAAGATGAAGTTCGACGTAATCTGTGGAAATCCGCCCTACCAACTTTCGGACGGGGGAAATAAGGCGAGTGCCCGGCCTATTTATCATCTGTTTATTGAACAAGCGAAAAAATTGCAGCCCCGGTATTTGACAATGATTATTCCGGCCCGTTGGTACTCTGGCGGCAAGGGACTTGATGAGTTTAGAAGCCATATGCTAAATGATAAGCATGTCAGAGTACTGGTAGATTACACACATTCTGCTGACTGTTTTCCGGGTGTCGATATTGCTGGTGGTGTATGTTATTTTCTTTGGGACAGAGAACATCCTGGCACTTGCAGCTATACGAATCATTACAACGGAAAGTCCATGACCGTAGAGAAAAACCTTGATGAGTATTCGACATTCATCCGGTATCCTGTGGCAGATGGAATCATAAAGAAAATAAAACTTCTTAATGAGAAAACTATGGATGCTATGGTGTCCACAAGAAAACCGTTTGGTCTGGCAACCAATGTTACGCCCACATCAAGCGGCGAACTTACATTACGATATAATAAGGGCTTAGGAAAATTCCCTCGTAGTTCTGTGCATACGGGATTGAATCTAATTGACCAATGGAAGGTTATGATTTCATATCTGAGTTCGGAACACGCTGGACAACCAGATAAAAGTGGACAGTTTAAGGTGCTGTCAACAATGGAAATTCTGCCCCCGAAGCATATATGTACAGAGACATATTTGATTGCCGGCTCGTTTGATGATGAAGATTCGGCAAACAATCTGCTTTCATATTTAAAATCAAAATTCGTGCGTTTTCTAGTCGGGCAAATAGCAGTCTCTCAGCATATCACAAAGAACTGTTTTTCGTTTGTCCCAATTCAGGACTTCTCCAACCCCTGGACCGACGAAGAGCTGTATACAAAATATGGCTTAACCGATGAAGAAATTGCGTTCATCGAATCCATGATCAAGCCAATGGACTGAGGAGGTGTAAATCATGCCCCAACTGGATTTCTTCCCGCCCCGCCCGGAATCGCACCCCATGATTTACGCCTACGAGGACACCAACTCCCAATACCGGGGCCTGCTGAAGGTGGGCTACACCGAGAAGGACGTGGCGAAGCGGGTGGCCCAGCAGTACCCCACCAAGCGCCCGGACGGCAGCGTCCCCTATAAAATCGTGCTGGCGGAGTCCGCCATGCGCAGCGACGGCTCCTGCTTTACCGACCACGAGGTTCACCGGGCTTTGCGGAAGAAGCAAGTAACCGGTGTGGGCGGCGAGTGGTTCCGCTGCACCGTCCGTGACGTGCAGGCGGCGATTCTGGCGGTCAAGACCTGCACCGCCAACGAGGAAAACCGCACCCAGACCTTCTCCATGCGTCCTGAGCAGAAAGAGGCTGTGGACAAGACGATGGCTTATTTCACCTCCGCCAAAAAGGACGCACCAGACCGCAGCCCAAAGTTCCTCTGGAACGCCAAAATGCGGTTCGGCAAGACCTTCGCCTCCTATCAGCTTGCCAAACGGATGGGCTTTCAGAAGGTGCTGGTGCTGACCTTCAAGCCCGCTGTGCAATCGGCTTGGGAAGAGGATTTGATGACCCATGTGGACTTCGAGGGCTGGCAGTTCATCAGCCGGGACGGACTGACCTACGAGCAGGCTGACCACTCCCGCCCCATTGTCTGCTTTGGCTCCTTCCAGGATTATCTGGGCACCAACGAGAACGGCGGCATTAAGGCGAAAAACGAATGGGTCCACACCACCAACTGGGATCTGGTCATTTTCGACGAGTACCACTTCGGCGCCTGGCGGGAAAACGCCAGAAAGCTGTTCGAGATGGAGAACGAGGACGAGAGCTTCGACTTCGACATGGAACAGTATAAACGCTCGGAGGCAGACAACGCCTATAACGAGACGTTCCTGCCCATTACCACGTCTTACTACTTGTTCCTCTCCGGTACACCCTTCCGGGCCATCAACTCCGGCGAGTTCATCGAGGATCAGATTTACAACTGGACGTATTCCGACGAGCAGCGGGCAAAAGAGACGTGGGGCGATGCCCCGGACAACCCCTATGCGGCCCTGCCCCGGATGGTGATGATGACCTACCGCATCCCGGACAGCATCCGGCAGATCGCCATGCAGGGAGAGAGCAATGAGTTCGACCTGAACGTCTTTTTCTCCGCAAAAGGAAAAGGCAGCGAGGCGAGATTCGTCTATGAGGACTATGTGCAGAAGTGGCTGGATTTGATTCGAGGCTCCTATCTCCCGTCCTCCGTGGATGATCTGAAGCTGGGGCAGCGGCCTCCTATGCCGTTTTCCGACGCCCGGCTGCTGAATGTGCTGAGCCATACCTTTTGGTTTTTGCCCAACGTGGCCTCCTGTCAGGCCATGTACAATCTGCTGATGCAGAAGCAGAACAATTTCTATCAGGAATACACCATCAACGTCTGTGCTGGGACGAAGGCCGGTATCGGCGTGGATGCCCTGGCTCCCGTTCAGAAGTCCATGGGCGACCCGCTGAAAACGAAAACCATCACCCTCTCTTGCGGCAAGCTGACCACCGGCGTCACCGTCAAGCCGTGGACAGGTATCTTCATGCTGCGGAACCTGAAAAGCCCGGAGACCTATTTCCAGGCGGCGTTCCGTGTGCAGTCCCCATGGGAAATCACCACGGGAGCCGGGACAAAGGAGATCATGAAGCATGAGTGCTATGTCTTTGACTTTGCGCTGGACAGAGCATTAAAGCAAATCTCCGATTACAGTTGCCGCCTGAACGTGGACGAGAGCAACCCGGAAAAGAAGGTAGCGGAGTTCATCAATTTCCTGCCGGTGCTGGCCTATGACGGGGCCAAGATGACGCAAATCAGCGCCCAAGATGTGCTGGACATCGCCATGGCGGGAACTTCCGCCACGCTGCTGGCCAAGCGGTGGGAATCTGCTCTCCTGGTGAACGTGGACAACGAAACCCTGGCCCGGTTGATGGCAAATCCGGAGGCTATGGCCGCCCTGATGCGGATCGAGGGCTTCCGCAGCCTGAACAGCGACATTGAGACCATCATCAACAAATCCGAAGCGGTCAAAAAAGCCAAGCGGGACAAGGGCAAGAAGATGACCCCGAAGGAGAAGAAAGAACTCTCCGAGGAAGAAAAAGAATACAAGTCCATGCGGAAGAAGATACAGGAGAAGCTCATCAAGTTCGCCACCCGTATCCCCGTGTTCATGTATCTGACCGACTATCGGGAGCGCAGTCTGAAGGACGTAATTACGCAGCTGGAGCCGGGGCTGTTCAAAAAGGTGACGGGTCTGGATGTGAAGGATTTTGAGCTGCTGGTTTCCCTGAATGTGTTCAACGGTTCCCTGATGAACGACGCCATTTTCAAATTCAAACGCTATGAGGATTCCAGCCTGTCCTATACCGGTATCGACAAGCACGAGAGCGAGGACATCGGCGGCTGGGATACCGTGGTCAAACGTGAGGAATATGAGCGGCTGTTCTTCAATCAGCAGGATACGATGGAGGCCCCCGCACCGGCGGCGGACGATGTGCCTGAAAATCCCTTCGCCTTTGTTGCGGAAATGGAGGATGAACCGGAATCGGAAGCACCCGCGCCAAAGAAGCAGCAGCAGAAAAAGACAACTCCGATTGTGCATCCTCGTCCGCAGGCGTCCAGTCAGATGAAAACGCCAACAGGAACCGGAACTGTCAGTGCCAGCAGGCCGAGTGCCGCATCCAACGCCGCATCCTTTGCGCCGAAGCCGACAGCACCGGCGGCAAAGCAGCCGGACAAGCCCAAGGTGGACACTTCTAGCATTGCTGTCGGCAGCAAGCTGACGCACAAAAAATTTGGTGAAGGCACTGTTGTGGAGCTGAAAAAGAACATGATGACGATTCGCTTTGCCGAGGGCGAGAAAAAGTTTGTGTTCCCCCAGGCAATCAAGCAGGGTTTCCTCTCTATCCCCTAAGACATACAAGTACATAATGGGCATTGAAGGGCCTCAACTGATTTGCAATCGGTTGGGGCCTTTTCCTATGCCCATTTTCAAAAATGCGAAAGGAGATGATGCCCTTATGGGACGCAGAAAGGAACCACAGACCAGAGAAGAACTACAGGCCGCAATGGAGTACGCCAGAGAACAAATCCGACAGCTACAAAACCAGGAGAAGCTCTACACCAACGCCTACTCCAAGGAGGAGCGCAGGCTGCGGACATGGCGGCTCTGCCGGGAGGCCGGAGTGCTGGAACACCTTGTACCGGAGCTGAAAAACATGACCGAGCAGGAGGCGGCATCCTTCATCAAAACCGCCGCCACCAGCCAGGAAGCGCAGGAATTTTTACGAAAGCGAGGGACGAGCCATGACGAAACCGATACCGAACCAAATTCAGGCGAGAACTAAGATAAAACCAAAGGCGCACTTATACGTCACTGGGAGTGACGGTGCGTCCTTCGGAGACTCCTGCCGTTCAGGGGAAGTCTGCCCCTTCTCTTGCGGAACGCTGGCACCTTCGGTGCATCAAGGGAGGATGCTCCTCCCTTGCGCCTCGTCCTCGCTGGCTCCACATCCCTCGCTTCCGGCTAAAGCCGAAAGCTCACTCATTCCGCAGCTCGTCCTCTCCCCACCAAACCCGCTTCGCTGGGCTTTGGCGGGGACCCCATATCGCTATCCCTTCTCACCCCCTCCCCCTCATTTAGAGGAGATATTCCTGATTCTTTCTCTGCTGGTCGGCTTCACCGTGGAATGGAGGTGGTAGCAATAGCGATTTACCATTGTTCTATCCAAATCATCAGCCGCAGCGACGGGCGGAGCGCTGTGGCCGCTGCCGCCTACCGTAGCGGGACGAACCTGGTCAACGAGTGGAGTGGACGGCCCGCCAACTATGACCGGAAGAAGGGTATTGCCTATTCAGAGATCATGCTGCCCGACAATGCACCGGCAGCCTTTTCTGACCGGCAAATGCTCTGGAACTCCGTGGAGATGAACGAAAAGCGGAGCGACGCCCAGTTTGCCAGAGAAATCGAAGTAGCGCTCCCCCAGGAGCTGCCGCTGGAAGAACACAAGAAAATTATCCACGCCTATTGCCAGCAGTTTGTGGACACTGGTATGTGCGTGGATTTTTCCATTCATGACAAGCACGACGGCAACCCCCATTGCCACATCATGCTGACCATGCGGGCGCTGGACGAGAACGGCAAGTGGCTCCCCAAAAGCCATCAGGAATTTGAACTGGACGAGAACGGCGAGCGCATCCGGCTCCCCAATGGACGATGGAAGTCCCGGAAGGTGGACACCGTTGACTGGAACAGCCACGAGAACGCAGAGCGCTGGCGGGCGTCCTGGGCCGAAACAGTCAACCGATTCCTGAAGGCCAATCAGGTGCCGGAACGCATCGACCACCGGAGCAACGTTGAGCGAGGACTGGAGGAACTGCCCACCATCCACATGGGTGTGGCCGCCTGCGCAATGGAGAAAAAGGGCATCCCCACCGAGCGAGGCGACATCAACCGGAAAATCAGAGCAGCTAACCGCATCATCCGGGAAATCCGCAGCAGGATCAATGACCTGAAAGCGTGGTTGTCGGAGCTGTCCGTCAAGCTGGAACAGTTTGCGGAGGAATCCCGTTCTCCCCTGTTGAGCGAGCTGCTGTGGCAGCACATGGAGCAGGAGAGCCAGCGGATTCAGAAATATTCGCAGCACTTCCAGCTGCTACACACTGTTGAAATCGGCAACGACATGATGGAAACGCTGCGCAAGCTGAACGCCAAAGACATCTACACTCTGGCCGATTTAGAAACCGCTCTCACCGATCTGCGAGAAAAGGTGGAGGCATCCCGGAGTGTTGTCAAAGGAAAGGAGCGCCGGATGAAGGAACTGCAAAAGCTCATCGACACCGGCAGGCAGTTCCTTAGAACTGACTCAATCCGGAAGGAGCGCAACAGCATCCGCTTCAAGAAGAAGCGGGAGGAATTTGAGGAAAGTCACCACGCAGACCTGGTACTCTGGCAGGCGGCGAATAAATTCCTCCACGCCAGGAAGGTGGACACGGCCACCCTGCCGGACAGCATCAAGGCGTGGCAGACGGAACTTGCAGCGCTGACCGCTGAGCATGACGCTGAATATGAAAAGCTGAAGCAGTATCGGGAGGAAGTCAGGGAACTGGATAGCGTTCGGCGGCAGGCGGAGAAGGCGATGACGCCGAAGCAGAGCAAGAACAGGAAAACGAATATCGAACTGTAGAGTAGTGACTAGTGTCCAGGATGTCAGAGGCATCCTGGACATAATTGTGAGGTTTGAATTAGCCGTATAATTGTGCCAATGAAATTGAATAGACACCTTACAGCCGGTTACTGCAAGGCTCAGTACCCCTTTCCATACTTGCCTGTATTTTACAGCGTTTTGGTCCATCCTTTAATTAGAATTTTCTTATAGACATATAAAAATAGATGTGATAAAATTGTCGAAAAGGAGCTGATAGCCTTGAAAGCAGATAACATACTATTACTAGAATTTATTGGAGCAAGCAAGCGGACGTTTTATATTCCGGTGTATCAGAGAAACTATGATTGGAAAGCATCAGAATGCATGACGTTATTTAAAGATATAGAAGCCGTTGCCAAAAGTTCTACGCAAATCAGCCACTTTCTGGGGACAATTGTTTATGTGGAAGGCGATTCGTCTCCAACCTTCAGGGAATTTACGGTAATTGATGGGCAGCAGAGATTGACCACGATTATGATATTGCTGAAAGCAATCGTAGATTCTTGTGATGATGAAGAATTGAAAGAGGACATAGTTGAGACTTATCTAATCAATAGGCGTTGCTCAGAAAAGTTAAGAATCAAGTTGAAGCCGATGAAGTCCGATGCAAAGAACTTCCAAAAGCTAATTGATAACCAGTATGATAGCCAAGATAACTCGCCGATTTTCAACAATTATAAATTATTTATAGATTTAATTGAGAAGTCGTCTCTTTCAGCTGCGGAGGTCTACAATGGAATACAACGGTTAGAGATTGTCTATATCGAACTGGATCATGAGAAAGAGAACCCTCAGCTTATCTTTGAATCGCTCAATTCTACCGGCCTCGATCTTACTCAAGCTGACTTGATAAGAAACTACCTATTGATGGGGCAAGAATATCACCGACAAGAAGAACTATACAATAAGTACTGGTCCAAATTGGAGTCTCTGCTTCCAGATGCTTTGATTTCAGATTTTATACGAGATTATTTAACACTGAAACGAGGGAGCATACCCAATAAGGCAGACGTATATATTGTTTTCAAAAAATATTACGAACAACTGGGCAACTATGACTCTGAGGGCTTTTTAGAGGAATTAACAACATACGGACAATACTATCATTGGTTTAAATATTGTGATTGCCCTGATAATGCCATCAACGTGAGGCTTCGTCACTTGCAAAAGTTGAAATCCACTGTTGTATACCCTTTTTTGTTAAGTGTTTTTGAAGATTGTTATATGTACGGAGAAATCGATAATGCACAAGTCTGTGATATTATAGATGTAATTCTATCTTATGTCGTACGGAGACTGCTTTGTGAGATTCCTACAAATGCGCTAAATAAGGTATTTGCTACAATGGCAAAAGATATGGAGCACTATGCAGATTCAAGTTACTGTACTAGAGTTGTTGAAGTATTAGCAAGTAAAGCCGGTAAAGCTGCATTTCCGAACGACAAAATTCTCAAGGAGCATTTACTAACAAGAAATGCATATAAGTTCGCTCACATCAAATTCGTTTTAGAACAGATTGAACGTAGACGGAGCAACAAAGAAACGGTTTCTTTTGATTCCCTTACCATTGAGCATATTATGCCCCAAACATTGTCGGTGAAATGGAGGATCGACTTAGGGACAAATGCGCAAGAAATCCATGAGAAATATGTGCACTGTATCGGTAACCTCACGCTAAGTGGCTATAACTCTGAGCTGTCGAATTCAAGCTTTGATGAGAAGAAACAAGAATACAGCAAGTCAAATGTTTCCATCACGAGATCGTTAGGAGAACTAGATCATTGGGGCGAACACGAAATCCTAAACCGCGGAAATGATTTAATTAAGGACATTGAGAAAATTTGGCCGTGTCCCGATATAATCAACAACGCCAATTCAAAAATTGACGACAGGACTGAATTTGATTTCTTCGATGAAGTGGATGTTACAGGGAGGCAACCTCGTGAACTAGAGATTATTGGTGAGACATATTCTGTTTCCTCGTGGAGAGAATTTTTGCAAACGCTTTGTACTGTTTTGTATGAATATGATCCTCAGATTTTCCGTAGCCTTACTATGCATAACGATTTTAAGGGGAAGAATGTAAGGATGATAGCTACCGATGATCAAAATATGCATAAGCCTCTGAAAATAGCAGACGGAATATATGTGGAAGCGAACAGAAATGCCAATAACATCCTTAATTATTGTAAGCTAATAATAGAAAAATTTGATGGTGTGGAAGAAGAAAGTTCTTATAAGCTAAAAGGACTTTAAATGTACTTACTTTGCTTTAGGTGAAAGAACTCAGAACCCATAGACCCGCAGTCATTAAACAACTTGTAACCACCACCAGGAAGCCCAGACGCTCAATAGCGAGCGCTTGGGCTTCATGCTATTCGGTGAGGCATCTGATGAAAGTCAGGTGCCTTTTTTGTTGTCCAAATGCCGATATACATACCGAGAAAGGAGGGCTTAAAGGTATGAATGTGTTTGAAGCGGTCAAGCAGTCTGTGACCACCCGGCAGGCTGCGGAGGCTTATGGAATACGGGTGAACCGTAATGGGATGTGTGTCTGCCCTTTCCACAAGGATAAAAATCCGAGTATGAAGGTAGACCGCCGCTTTCACTGTTTTGGCTGTCAGGCCGATGGTGATGTGATCGACTTCACGGCAAAGCTGTTTAATATGAACAGCAAGGGGGCTGCTGTCAAACTGGCCACTGACTTCGGCATCCCCTACGATGCAGACCGGCATGGAGGGACACGAACCAGAGCTGCCCCTGTCAGGCCAAAACTGTCCCCAGTACAGCAGGCCCGACAGGACGAGGACAGATGCTTCCGGGCTTACTGTAGTTATCTTCATCTGCTGGAGAGCTGGAAAACGGAGCGCCGACCCGGAACGCCGGAGGAAGAACCGGACAGGCGCTTTATCGAAGCCTGTCAGAGATTGGACTACGTCCAATATGTGTTGGACAACATCCTGTTGACCGGCACAGAGCACGAACGCACCGAATTTGTTGAAGCGCACCGAGAGGAGGTCAAGCGAATTGAACAGAGGATTGCAGAATCAACCACCCACGGCACCACCACCTGCACTGGAGACAGTGACTATGACAGAGCTGTTCGACACGGCGTTCCCACCCAGGGAGCCGGTGATCGACGGACTACTTTACAGCGGAACTTACCTGTTTGTCGGAGCGCCGAAGATAGGTAAGTCTTTTTTTATGGCGCAACTCGCTTTCCATGTGGCAACGGGGCTGCCTCTGTGGAATTACCGTGTCAATAAGGGCGCTGTTCTGTATCTGGCGCTGGAGGACAACTACGCCCGGCTGCAAAGCCGCCTGTCTAAGATGTTTGATGTGGAGAGTGCCGACGATCTCTACCTCTCCATCCGGGCTGAGACGCTGAACGGTGGCCTGGGGCAGCAGATCGAGGACTTCACCCGGCAGCATCCGGATACCCGGCTCATCATCGTGGATACTCTGTAAAAGATCCGGGAGGCGACCAGTGAATCCTACAGCTACGCTCTGGATTATGCTATCGTGTCCGGCCTGAAGGAGTTCAGTGACCGGCTCAACATTTGCTTCATGGTCGTTCACCACACCCGAAAGATGGAGTCAGGAGATTCTTTTGACATGATCTCCAGTACCAACGGTCTGTTGGGGGCCGCAGACGGGGCCTTTGTCCTGCAAAAGAAGAAGCGCACTGACAACACGGCGACGATGGCCGTGGTGGGCAGAGATCAGGAGGACTTGGAGCTGTCCCTCTGCTTTGACCGGGAGCGCTGCCTCTGGGAGTTGGTCAGGCAGGAGACGGAGGCGACCAAAGAACCGGTGGACGAAGTGGTGGTGAAGGTCGCAGCCTTCATGGAGGAACGGGACTGGTGGGGCGGTACCGCCACGGAACTGCTGGAACAGATACCGGAGATGAAAATCAAGCCCAACGCACTCACACGGCGGCTGAACGTAAAGGTGTCTGAGCTCTACAACGACTACGGCATCATCTACCGGCAGCGGCCCCGCACCGGTACTGAGCGAGGCTTCACCCTGCTCCACAAATTTGTTGACCCGGATGACAGACCGGAGGAATGACGATGTTTCCGGGAATCTCCGGTATGTAAATTTATCGTCATAACCGTCACATCGTCACACTAAAGTAGAAAGCACTTGAATCTCAAGCCCGGTATGGACACAACCCATACCGGGTTTTTCACATTCAGAAATGGAGGTATGCTTTTGGCCAAAACAAATTACAAGGTCGTTGCCATCTATGACGGCGACACAGACGCAACCGAGGCGTTTATTTCTCTGATTTCCCGAAAAATGAGTATAGCTATTTCACAAGAAATGCTTGCTAAATCAGAATTACCGTGCTATACTACAGACAAGGTTCCAACGACCCAAAACCTTGCGTCTGGATTATGCGGGTAACGGATATGTGGAACGAACCAGAACGGAGCAAGGCGAGCGCCCTTCCCTCCGGCACCGTCAGGGCGGCGATCTACTGCCGCCTCTCGAAAGACGATGAATTGCAGGGTGAGAGCGCCAGCATTGCCAATCAGCGCAGTATGCTCCAGGACTACTGCGAAAAGCAGGGATGGGAGGTCATAGCAGTATATCAGGACGACGGGTTCACGGGTCTGAACATGGATCGCCCTGACTTTCAGAGAATGTTGAAAGCAGCCGAGGCGGGGATGATCAATCTGATTATCACGAAAGACATGAGCAGGATCGGAAGGAATTATCTGGAAACCGGCTTCTACACCGAGGTAATGTTTCGGCAGTATGGGGTTCATTTTATTGCGATTGCAAACAACGTGGACAGCGATGACCAGAACAGCAGCGAGTTTGCTCCGTTTCTTAATATTATGAATGAATATTATCTTCGGGACTGCTCGCGCAAGATTTCAGCGGCGTATCAGACAAAGGGACGCGCAGGGAAGCCGACAACAAATCATGCTATTTATGGCTATGTAAAAGACCCGGAGGACAAAGACCACTGGCTGGTGGACGAGGAGGCCGCCGCCATTGTACGGCGCATTTACCGCATGACAGTGGAGGGACACGGCCCGTATGATATAGCACGAATCCTTCGAAATGAAAAAATCGAGTGCCCGGCGTATTATCTTGCGGCCCGTGGACGAGGAACGTGCAAGACCCATTATAATGAGGATCGCCCGTATGACTGGTATGGGAACACGGTAAGCAAGATAATCGCCAAACCGGAATATAAAGGGCATACAGTCAACTTCCGAACACGGAAGAAATCCTACAAGGATAAGCGTGTCAGGACTGATCCGAAGGATTGGCTGATTTTCGAGAACACCCACGAGGCCATCATTGATCCGGAGACATGGCAGCTTGCGCAGGATGCAAGGAAGACGGTCCATCGAACGGATTCCATCGGTGAGGCGAATCCGCTGACAGGACTGATGTTTTGCGCTGACTGCGGGTCAAAAATGTATAATCACCGCATCAGACGCAAGCCGAACGCAGACGGGTCAGTATCCTGGTCGGACGGTTATGATTGCGCCAAGTATCGGCTGGAATCTCAACATGAGATTCAGATCTGTGCCCCTCATAATATCAGCACAAAAGCGGTGCGGGCGCTGGTTCTTGATGCTATCCGGCGCGTTGCCCAGTATGCGTTGACGAATGAACAGGACTTCATCCAAAAGGTTCGTGAGGCTTCGGAGGTTCAACAGGAAGAAACTGCAAAAAATCTGAAGCGCAAACTGCGCCGGGATGAGAAGCGCTGCAAGGAACTAGACACGCTGCTCAAGAAGCTGTATGAATCTATGCCCTTGGCAAGCTACCGGAGAAGCGGTATGAGGCGCTTTCTGCTGAATACGAACAGGAGCAGGCAGATTTGGAGGAGGCTATCACCGCCGGGCAGCAGGAGTTGGACGCCTACAACGAGGATACCACCCGCATTGACCAGTTCATGGCACTGGCAAAGAAGTACACGGATTTCACGGAACTGACCACCCCTATGATCTACGAGTTCGTGGACAAAATTCTTGTACACAAAGCCGAGAAGATCGACGGGGAAAGGGTGCAGGAAGTCGAGATTTATCTGAAATACGTTGGGAAGGTCGACATTCCTGAACCGGAACTGACGCCAGAGGAACAGGAGGCGGAAGCAAAGGCAAGGGATCGCAGAAGAAGAAAACGGGAAGCAAATCAGCGCTATCTTGAAAAGAAGAAGCGTCAGAAGGAACAGGCTGCTATGGGTGAGCAGGAGTCATCCACGGCATAAACACACGTTCAAGATCGGGAACGGCTTATGGCATAGATGTCATAGGCCGTTCCCTTCTTATTTTTCGAGGAGGCTTGATATTGGACAACAGGAGCAAAATCTTTTTGGCCATCCCGGCAGCACCGTTTTGTGACATGGAATTGTCGCTCCGGGCAGTGGGGATGTTGGGCAGGCTATATGCTCTTTCGGACGGCGGCATGACAGACTACGAACTGTGTGCCGCCTGTCGGCTTAATATGGAGGATGTTTACGAAGTTACGAGCGAGCTGTCCCGTACCGGTTATCTGACCCGGCGGGGCAGCCGCTTTGCGCTACGGAAGGAGGACTATGCCGATGGAAAACAGGCAGTTTAAGAATGAAATTAAGGCCAACATCATACGTTCCGGGTTTACCATGCAGGAAATCGTGGAGAAATTAGCTGACGAGTATAATTGGAGTCCCAGCGTATCCAACTTCTCCGGCAAGCTGAGCCGGGGTTCCCTCCGCTACCTGGAGGCGGTGGAGCTGGCCGACGCCCTGGGCTATGAGATTGTCTGGCAGAAGAAAGGACGGTGATGTGAAGCGTGGCGAAGGAAAAGACCAGTGGAATTTACTTCAAGGTATCTGACAAAGAACGACAGCTCATCAAGCAGCGAATGGAGGAGGCAGGCGTTTCCAACATGAGCGCCTTTATCCGCAAGATGTGCCTGAATGGGCTTCGTTCGGCTGGACATCCCCCAGATACCGGATTGCAGCCGGTATCTGAAATCAGCGTCCAACAACCTGAACCAGATCGCCCGGCGGCTCAATTCCGGCGGCGGATATTACCCGCAGGATCTGCTTGATGTTCGGGAAAGTCTGGACAACTGCACGGAGCTATTCGGTAAGGTACTGAAAAGCCTTGTGAAAATCGCATGAGACAGAACACTCATCCTTTATTTTCTCTCTCATGAGGCCATCTATGGCGGCGGCTCACCCAGAGCCGCCGCCTTTTTGGAGGTGAACTATGGCAAC
>JAJQEV010000044.1:10113-14832 GCA_021201475.1 Clostridiales bacterium | reverse complement strand
ATGGCGGAAATTTACCACAAGGCGCCGAAGTGCATTTGTTCAGAGGTTCCTTAAAGCTGACAGAGGTGCAGTCCTGTCTGGCAGGAGCGGGAAACCTTCTGGCAGTTTGTAAACGATGTAACATATCGGATAAACGTGTGCTCCAAAAATGGATCATGCGCTGTAATGGTCAGGAAGCGTTTCAGCGGCCCGAAACTGCGAGAGGACCGCACTACATGACCAGGGGAGAGAAAACCACACGGCAGGAATGGGCCGGAGATTGTTGCCTTCTGCCCGGAGCATGGCAAGGATTGTTTGCTGACCGTGGAGCAGTACAGTGTGCCCCACCGGCAGATTTATTTCCGGGTTTGCAAGTATGCGGAGAAAGGAATCCGGACGCATACCCGCTGTTCCATGGTGACCGTGGCTTTCGGCATACCGGCAAGCTGTTCCGTGCAAAGCCGGAGAAAGCAGGGATGACACAGAGCATATCCGGAGTGGGAAGACGCAATCGACAGGAATCGTTGGAAAGCAGGGCTTTATTTCCCGTCGATGAGCACCAGGGACAGATCGTTCACGTTGGTGCCGGTAGGGCCGGTGATGATGAGGCTATCCACGGCTTGTAGCGCGTGGTAGGCGTCGTTATTGTCAAGATAGGTTCCAATACTGATGCCAAGCCGTTCCAGTTCCCCCGCAGGTGCGTCCGAGGTTCCCTCGATGCTCTTGTCCGTATAGGTCAGCCAGTATTGCGCCCTCTCCAGGCGGATTTGGCGGATGTAATCCACGATGGACATCCCCATCTCCTGCCGGAACCGTCTGGAGAGACAGGTCTGCGTATTGCCCGCCTTCTGTGCCAGCTGCCGGGCACGGTACACCTGATATGATACAGTATAATATACCCCAGCCGATGTAAACATCAGTTTTCCGGCTGACTGTGACGGCAGGAAACTGCGCAGGTTAT
This sequence comes from Clostridiales bacterium, assembly GCA_021201475.1. Taxonomy (GTDB): domain Bacteria; phylum Bacillota; class Clostridia; order Oscillospirales; family Oscillospiraceae; genus Onthomonas. The sequence continues at coordinate 13,892 of JAJQEV010000044.1, read as the reverse complement.
TTCTTCCGGGCCTTCCTGACGGCTTTCTTTACCCGCTTATCAAGGACCTTTTATAACCCCATATCTGAAGCCGGAACGATGGAGGGCACGACAGCAGAGGAGCGCTGCCGTTCCCTCCACACTCTTGACAGTCTGGCAGAAATTCCCTACAATGACGGTACAGACCTTTTTACAATTTTTTGCTGCTTTAATGAAACTCTCATAAAACCGTGCTATGCTAATGGTATCCTGAACAGAATGGGGAGGTATGAACCATGCGGATTTTACTGGCAGAGGACGAACGGGATTTGAACAGCATCATCGCCCAAAAGCTCACCGCCGACGGATACAGCGTGGACTGCTGCTACGACGGGGCGGAGGCGATAGATATTCTCTCCTATACCGAATATGACGCCATCATCCTGGACATTATGATGCCCAAAGCGGACGGCTTCACCGTGCTGCGCACGCTCCGGGACAGCGGAAAGACCACGCCGGTGCTGTTTCTGACGGCCAGGGACGCAGTATCCGATCGGGTGCGGGGGCTGGACAGCGGAGCCAACGACTATCTGGTGAAGCCCTTCTCCTTTGAGGAGCTGACCGCCCGGCTGCGGGTAATGACCCGCACCTCCTTCGGTTCGGCCAGCAGCGTGCTGACGGTGGGCGACCTGACCATGGACTGTGCCGCCCATACGGTGCGCCGGGGCGGCCGGGACATCACTCTGTCTGCAAAGGAGTACGCCCTCTTGGAGTACCTGATGCACAACAAGGGGGTCGTCCTGTCCCGGGAGAAAATCGAAAACCACATCTGGAACTTTGACTACGAGGGAGGCACCAACGTGGTGGACGTGTACATCAGCTACCTGCGCAAGAAAATCGACGGCGGAGAGGCCCAAAAGCTGATTCACACCGTCCGTGGTCGGGGCTATGTGCTGCGGGAGGAGACGGGACGGTGAAAAACGTATCCATCCGCCTGAAGGTGACGCTGTGGTACACGGTGGCATTGAGCATCGTGGTGGCGCTGACCTACTTTATGATTCTCTTCGTCAGCAATCAGGTGCTGCAAAAGACAGTGCGGGACAACCTCATTGAAACGGTGGAGGACAACGTAGACGAGGTGGAGTTCTTCTCCAGTCTGGACGGCATCGACCTGAGCAGCGACGTAGACCACTTCGCCGCCTACGGCGACGGCTACCTGGAGGTGGACGACGACTTCCTGGACGAGGTCAACGAGGTCTACACCGCCCTGTACTATGCCGACGGCACCCTGCTCTATGGGGAAAACCCGGTGGCCCGGGAGGTGGCGGAGCTGGCGTTCATCGACTCCCAGGTGCAGACCATCACCATTGACGGCACGCTGTACTACGTCTTTGACCGGCAGCTGGTGCTGGAAGGGCTGGAGGGGCTGTGGCTCCGGGGCGTGGTGGCCGAGACCCAGGGTCGCTCCCAAATGGAGGACATTTCCCGCCTGTCCCTGATCCTGCTGCCCTCCCTGGTGGTGCTGGCAGCAGTGGGCGGGTATCTCGTGGCCCGGCGGGCGCTGCGGCCCATTCAGCAGATTTCCGAGGCGGCCTCCCAAATCAGCCAGGGGGACGACCTGAAAAAGCGCATCGACCTGGGCAAAGGCAACGATGAGCTGCATCAGCTGGCGGACAGCTTTAACGAGATGTTCGCCCGGCTGGATGTGGCCTTTGAGGTGGAGCAGCAGTTCACCTCCGACGCCTCCCACGAGCTGCGCACCCCCATGTCGGTCATTATGGCCCAGTGCGAATACTCCCTGGAGGAACCGCGCACCGAGGAGGAATATCAGCAGGCTCTGGAGGTGATTCAGCGCCAGGGGCGGAAGATGTCCCGCCTCATTAACGATATGCTGGACTTCGCCCGGCTGGAGCTGCACACCGAGCGGTATCAGAAGGAGACTGTGGATCTGACGGAACTGGTTTCCTCCACCTGTGAGGATCTGGCGCTGATTCAGGAGAAGGGCATCACCCTGACCTGGGAGGCGGCTCCGGCGGTGACGGTGAACGGGAACCGGGAGCTGCTCTCCCGCCTGCTGGTGAACCTGGCCAGCAACGCCTACCGCTACGGCGTGGAGGGGGGCTGGATTCATGTAGCCCTCCGGGACGAAGCGGATGCGGTGACCCTGTCCGTGGCCGACAACGGCATCGGCATCGGGCCGGAGGAACAGGAGAAGATTTTCGACCGGTTCTATCAGGCGGATTCCTCCCGGTCGGGGGCTGGCTCCGGCCTGGGGCTGTCCATGGTGGCCCAAATCGCCCAATTCCACGGCGGGGCCGTGACGGTGGAGAGCGAGCCGGGGGCAGGCAGCACCTTCACCCTCGCCCTGCCAAAAGAAATTGAAAAAAATACAAAAATGTGAAAACGCTAATGTTGCTCTAATCTTCGGCGTCTATAATGAAGCCAGAATCAAGGAAGCACTCAAAAAAATACAAACTACAGCTTCCTAATTAAGATGCTGGAAAGGAGCATTCCACATGACACACTTGAAGAAGTTATTTGAAACCCCCATGAAGGCCGTGATCTCCTCCGTCTGCGCACTCGGTATCCTGGCAGGCGTGGGAACCGGCACCGCATACGCTGCAAGCGCGATTGCGGAAAACACCTCCATTGGCGCAGAGAATGCCCAAAATTTTGCCTTTGCAGACGCCGGTGTAGACCCGGCGGAGGCGACGCTCACCCGCACGGAATTTGACTTTGAACAGGGCCAGTTCGTGTACGAGGTGGAGTTCACCGCAGGCGGCACGGAGTACGAGTACTGGATCAAGTCCAGCGACGGCACCGTGGTGAAGAAGGAAGTGGAGCTGGTGAGCCTGGAGGCCGCCACCACCGAAGCGGCCCAAATCACCCTGGACGAGGCCAGGGCTGCGGCGCTGGAAGACGCGGGCCTGACCGCCGATGAGGTGACCTTCACCCAGGGCAAGCTGGATGAGGAGGACGGCACCGCAGTCTATGACATCGAGTTCTGCACCGACACCGACGAGTATGAGTACGAAATCAACGCCGCCACCGGCGCGGTCCACAGCAAGAGCAAGGAGACCCGCACCGTGGCAGAGACCACCGCTGACACCACCGCCGAAACCACCGAAACCGCCAACCAGCTAACCCTGGACGAGGCCAAGGCCGTTGCCCTGGCGGACGCGGGAGCCGCCGAGGCGGACGTGACCTACACCAAGGCCAAGCTGGACACGGATGACGGCGTCGACGTCTATGACATCGAGTTCTACACCGCCACCCAGGAATACGAGTACGAGATCAACGCCGCCACCGGCGCTATCGTAGACAAGAGCGTGGAGACCATTCAGACCGCCACCGGCAGCACTGGCACCGGCACTACCTCCAACTCCGGCAGCACCAACACCGGCGCCACCGCCAGCGCCACCTATATCGGGTTGGATAAGGCCAAGACCATCGCCCTCTCCGACGCAGGCGTGTCCGCCTCCGACGCCACCTTCACCACCGCCAAGCAGGACAAGGACGACGGCGTGGTAGTCTATGACATCGAGTTCTACACCAGCACCAAGGAATACGAGTACGAAATCAACGCCACCACCGGCGCCATCCTGGATAAGGACGTGGAGACCATTAAGACGTCCACCGGCAACACCGGCAGCAGCTCCGGCAACTCGTCCAGCTCCGGCAGCAACTCCGGCAGCTCGTCCAGCACCTCCTATATCGGGGTCGACAAGGCCAAGAGCATTGCCCTCTCCGATGCGGGCGTGTCCAGCTCCGACGCCACCTTCACCACCGCCAAGCAGGACAAGGACGACGGCGTGGTAGTC
>JAJQEV010000044.1:0-10013 GCA_021201475.1 Clostridiales bacterium | reverse complement strand
TATGACATCGAGTTCTACACCAGCACCAAGGAATACGAGTACGAAATCAACGCTACCACCGGCGCTATCCTGGATAAGGACGTGGAGACCCGCAAGACCTCCAGCAGCAGCTCATCCAGTTCCAGCAGCAACTCGTCCAGTTCCAGCAGCAGCTCATCCAGTTCCAGCAGTTCCAGCAGCTACATCGGCATTGACAAGGCGAAGTCCATCGCCGCCAACCACGCCGGCTACTCCGTCTCCGATGTGACCTTCTCCAAGGTGAAGCTGGATGAGGACGACGGCGTTGCGGTCTATGAAATCGAGTTCTACAAGGGCAACGTAGAGTATGAGTACGAAATCAACGCCGCCACCGGCAGCATCCTGGACTACGAATCCGAAGTGGACAACGATTAAGCCCCTGCCGCTGACACACCCTGCGGCACAAAAAGGCGCCCCGCCGAACGGCGGGGCGCCTGCTTCATTTTGCTACGACGGTTAAAAGGCAAATTGCCTTACCCGTTCATCTGCTTCCGGCGGGACAGATTCATGGTGCCGTCCTGCATGGTGCCGAGGTCCTCCAGGCTGGCCCCGGTGCCCTTGACCACGCAGGAGATGGCGTCCTCCGCCACACGGGTCTCGATGCCGGTGTTGGATTCAATCAGCTTGTCAAATCCCCACAGCAGGGAGCCGCCGCCGGTCATCACAATGCCGTTGGTGGAGATGTCCGCCGTCAGCTCAGGAGGCGTGCGCTCCAGCACGGCGTGGATGGCCTCCAGGATGCGCTGGATAGGCTCCTCGAAGGCTTCGATCATCTCATTGGAGGTGACGGTGAAGGTCTTGGGCAGGCCGGTCATCAGGTCGCGGCCCTTGATATCCTTGGTGACCTCCTCCTCACGGGGATAGACGCCGCCGATGCTGATTTTCAGCTCCTCCGCGGTGCGCTCGCCAATGAGGACGTTGTACTTGCGGCGAATGTACTTCACCACCGCGTCATTGAACTGGTCTCCGGCGATTTTGATGGACTCGGACTCCACCACACCGGACAGGGAGATAACGGCGATGTCCGTGGTGCCGCCGCCGATGTCCACCACCATGTGGCCCTCGGGCTGGGAGATGTCAATGCCTGCGCCGATGGCGGCGGCCACAGGCTCCTCAATCAGGTACACCTTCCGGGCGCCTGCCTGGATGCCTGCGTCGATGACAGCCCGCTCCTCCACCTCGGTGATGCCGGAGGGGACGCAGATGACGACGCGGGGCTTAAAGAAGTGTACCGGGGCCACCTTGTTGATGAACTCCCGCAGCATCCGCTCGGTCATATCATAGTCAGAGATGACGCCCTCCCGCAGGGGACGCATGGCCACGATGTTGCCGGGGGTACGGCCCAGCATCATCTGCGCCTCAGCGCCCACCTTCAGCAGCTTGCCGGTATTCTTGTCAATGGCGACGACGGACGGCTCCTGGAGGACGACACCCTTCCCCTTTACATGAACCAGAATGGAAGCAGTACCCAGGTCAATGCCAATATCTTTTGCAATGCTCATTTCACACACTCCTGAATATGTTTGATGAAATCCAGTATTTCCAGAAGACGGGCAGTTTAGCCGCGCCTTCGCTGCTGCACTTTGCCGCAGGAACCCTGTCAAGCCCCCAAAGCTCCATACCAACAATTTATTATAGCGGTTTTCTTCCCGGATTTCAACGCCATTTTGAAAGATTTCATAGAATTTTCAGATTTTTTTGCGACTCCTGAAGGAAACGCAAAGGCGGATTGCCATAGTGCGCCTTTTGTCCGTTATTGTGGTTTGTTTTTTATCTGCGAATCATTTGCCGCCACCAGGCGCAGCACCGGCTCCGGCACATAGGGGGACACGTCCTTGCCGTAGCTGGCCAGTTCCCGCACCATGGAGGAGGAGATGGCGGTCACATCCGCGCGGAAATAGATGGACTCCAACTCCGGGTGAATCAGCTTGTTCACCTCGGCGATGTTCTCCTCATAGTCATAGTCCATCCCGTTGCGCAGCCCCCGCACCAAGTAGCGGATACCCTCCTCGGCGCAGTAATCCGCCACCAGCCCTTCGTGAAAGACCACCTTGGTGTGCAGGATGCCGTCCGCCGCCAGCGCCTCCTCAATGGCCGCCTTCATATCCTGGGCAGGGTACTGGCGCTGCTTCAGCGCGTTGACACCGATCAAAATGTGCAGCTCGTCAAACAGCCTGGCCGCCTTTTTCACAATGGCGTGGTGCCCCAGGGTATACGGATCAAAAGAGCCGGCGAACAGCCCCTTGACTGGTTCTCTCATCGGGTTTTCCTCCTGTTGGAAACGATTCTTTTCACATTCTATGCTATAACCCCATGCTTGTCAAGGGCAGTTTGCGCTTCCCGCCGATTCCTGCCCAAAAAAGCAGGGTAAAACTGCGAAAATCCGTTGACGCAGGCAATAAAAAAAGGTATACTATTCTTTAACATTATCTGCAAATCCCCGCCTGAGAGGCCATTATGATCCATCTGAGAAACGTTAGAAAGCAATATTGGGAACAGAAGCAGCCTGCCCTCCGGGGCGTTACCTTTCGTATGAATCCGGGAGAGTTTGCCTTTCTGGTGGGGCCTTCCGGCTCCGGGAAGTCCACCCTGCTGCGCATCCTCCACGGGGAGGACGCTGCCAGCAGCGGCATCATCCTGGTCAACAATTACGATGTGGCCCACCTGACCCGCCGGCAGCTGCCCTATTACCGGCGCACTGTGGGCATGGTCTATCAGGATTTCAGGCTGATCCCCAACCGCACGGTAGAGGAGAATCTCTCCTTCGCCATGCGGGTCATCGGCGCGTCGGACAGGCAGATCCGAGCACGGGTAGAGGAGGTACTGGAGCAGGTAGAGCTGACCGGCCACAAGCACAACTATCCCACGGAGCTTTCCGGTGGGGAGCAGCAACGGGCGGCGGTGGCCCGGGCCATCCTGAACCATCCCGCTCTGGTGCTGGCGGACGAGCCCACCGGCAACCTGGACCCCAAACTCAGCTACGAGATGATGAAGCTGTTTGAACGAATCAACGAGGACGGCACCACCGTGCTGGTGGTCACACATGAGCAAAGCCTGGTGGACCGGTTCCACAAACGGGTCATCCGGCTGGAGGCGGGCAAAATCGTGGCGGACGAAGAGGACGGGCTGTATCAATCATGCGAAACCTGATTTATTTTGTGCAGGAGGCGCTGCACGGCCTGCGGAGCCACGCCCTCGGCTCCTTCGCCGCCATCGGCACCATCGCCGCCTGCCTGCTGCTGACTGGTTGCTTCGGCCTGCTGGCTGTCAACCTGCAGCTGAATGTGGAGCAGATGATGGGCGACCGGGAATTTCTGGTCTACCTGGAGGACGATTTGTCCCAGGAGGACTATGATGCGGTGGGGGAAGCCCTGACCGCAATGGAGGATGTGGAGGAGGCCACCTTCATCTCCAACGAGCAGGCCCTGGAGAACCAGCTCTCCAGCAGCTCCATCCTCAGCGATTACTTTCAGAATGTGGATTACAATCTGCTGCAAAACCGGTACCGTGTCGTGGTCACGGATGCAGATGCCCTGGCCTCCTGCGTAGAGGCGGCGGAGGGCCTGGACGGGGTGGAGCACGTTTACGCCTCCTACTCCCTGGCCCAGCAGATCACCACCCTGCGCAATCAGTGTCTCACCGGCGCGGGGGTGATGGTGGTGCTGCTGGTAGTCCTCTCCGTGTTCATCATTTCCAACGTGGTGCGGCTGGCGGTGGTGGCACGCTCGGAGGAGATCGCCATTATGCGCATCGTCGGGGCCACCAACGGCTTCATCCGTGCCCCCTTCCTGGTGGAAGGGCTACTGATCGGGCTGATCGGCGGGCTGTGCGCCGCCCTCCTGACCGGGGGTCTGTATGGGCTGGTGGAACGGTCGCTGACCTCCGTAGGCAGCAACAGCGTGTTCAGCTTTTACACTATTCAGGACATTTGGCCTGTCGTCCTGCTGGCCACCTGCGTCGCGGGCCTGCTGACCGGCCTGTTCGGCACCATACTGCCCATGCAGCGGGTGCTGAAAACCGCATAGCAGTGCAGCAAAACATAAACCCTGTGGGCCGGGTCCTCCGGCATGGATGAGGTGATTACATAAGATGAAACAGCAACGCAAAACCTCCGCCGGGCACACCAGCCGCACTCCCCTGATTGCACGAATCTTAGCCGTCAGTCTGGCGGCCCTCTTTCTGCTGACCCTGTTTTCCCAGATTTTCCAGTTTGCCTTCGCTGTGGAGCAGGAGGACATCGACGCCTTGAAGCAACAGCAGGCGGAGGCTGCGAAAACGCTGGAGGACTACAACGACCAGCTCGCCGCCCTTAGCCAGGAAAAGGACTCCGCCGCCAGACGCTATGACCTGCTGACCAGTGAGCTGGACTACCTGAATGAACAGATTCAGTCCTCCGAGGCCCTGATTGCAGAGTATGAGAGCGAAATCGCCTGTCAATCGGAACGGCAGGCTGCGGCGGAAGCCACGATGGAAACGCTGGAGGAGGACTATGTGCAGGCCGTCCGAACCATGGAGGCCCAGGGGGTTTCCGCCTTCTGGTCGGTGCTGCTGAACGCCACCAGTCTGTTCGACCTGTTCCAGAGCATGAACGACCTGCAAGCCGTCACCAACGCCCAGTTGGAGGTCATCTCCCAGATGGAGGACGCCCAGTTGGAGGCGGAGGAGGCCCAGGCGCAAATCTCCGCCCTGCTCAGCGACCAGAAGGAGGCTCAGGCGGCGCTGGAAACCCAGAAGGCCTCCGTGGAGGACAGCCTGGTGGAGTTGGATGTTGCCATCAATGAGATCCTCTCCAACGAAGCTACCTACGCCACCGAAATCTCTCTGCTGGAGAGCGAGCAGGCCAGCCTGGCCGATGAAATCTTAGAGACGGAAACCGCCCTGGCCGCGCAACAGGCCCAGGAGGCCGCCGCCCAGGCTGCCGCTGAAGAAGCTGCTGCTCAGGCTGCCGCTGAAGAAGCTGCTGCTCAGGCTGCCGCCGCCGAGGAAGCCGCCGCTGAGGAAGCCGCTGCCCAAGCTGCCGCCGAAGAAGCCGCCGCCCAGGAGGCCGCTGCACAGGAAGCCGCTGCCCAGGCCGCTGCTGAGGAGGCCGCCGCCCAGGCCGCTGCTGAGGAGGCCGCTGCACAGGAGGCCGCTGCACAGGAGGCCGCTGCACAGGAAGCCTCCTCTGACACCGGCTCCGGTTCTTCCGGCTCCTCCGACTCCTCCGGCACTTCCGATTCCTCCGGTTCTTCCGGTTCCTCCAACGTTACCGGCAGCGATGTGGTAGCCTATGCCCTGCAATTTGTGGGGAACCCCTATGTCTGGGGCGGCACCAGCCTGACCAACGGCTGCGACTGTTCCGGTTTTACCATGCAGGTCTACGCGCACTTCGGCTACTCCCTGCCCCACTATTCCGGCTCTCAGGCCTCCTGCGGCGTAGGCGTCTCCTACGCCAATGCCCAGGAAGGCGACCTGATTTGCTACAGCGGCCATGTGGGAATCTACATCGGCAGCGGCAAGATGGTCAGCGCCCTGGGGGAGAAATACGGCATCGTTATCAGCTCGGTGAACACCAGCCGCATCGTAGCCGTGCGCCGCATCCTGACATAATATTATCATAAAAAGCAGCCGCTCCGTGAAACCTGTTCACGGAGCGGTTTTTGCTGTGCAAAGCCGCGCCACGGCGTACCGCGGCGCGGCTGAACAGTGCGGGGGGATGGCTTACTTCTTGGCCTTGGCAGCCTTGATCTCCGCCACCAGCTGAGGCACCACGGTGAACAGGTCGCCCACGATGCCGTAGTCCGCCACCTGGAAGATAGGGGCAGAATCGTTCTTGTTGATGGCGATGATGGTCTCGGAGTCCTGCATACCGGCGGTGTGCTGGATGGCGCCGGAGATGCCCAGAGCCACATAGATCTTGGGATGCACCGTCTTGCCGGTCTGGCCCACCTGATGGTCAGAGGAGAGCCAGCCTGCGTCCACCACAGCGCGGGACGCGCCGACCACGCCACCGCCCAGAGCGTCCACCAGCTGCTGGGCCAGCTCCAGGCCCTTGTCCACATCCTTGCCGATGCCGCGGCCCACGGAGACGATGATGTCCGCGCCGATGAGATCCACCAGCTTACCGGCGGCCTTTTTGATCTCCAGCACTTCCACGCCCAGATCCTCCGGCTTCAGGTCGGCAGCGACATTCTCCACCACGGTCTTGGCCGCACCGGCCTCATCAAACTCCTGAGTCTGCATGACGCCGGGGCGAACGGTGGACATCTGGGGACGGAACCGGGGGCAGATGATGGTGGCCATCAGGTGGCCGCCGAAGGCCGGACGGGTCATCTTCAGGTTGCGGTCCTCATAGTTGAAGGTCTGCTTGCTCATGTCCAGGGAGGAGCTCTCGGTCAGGAACTGAACGTACTTGCCGGTGTCGATGTCCAGATGGGTGGCGTCGGCGGTCAGGCCGGTGTGCAGACGGGCGGCGCAGCGGGGACCCAGGTCGCGGCCCAGGTTGGTGGCGCCAATGAGGATGATTTCCGGCTTCTTCTCCATCACCAGGTCGCACAGGGCCTTGGTGTAAGCGCCGGTGGTGTAGTCCTTCAGCAGGGGGTGGTTGCAGTAATACACCCGGTCAGCGCCGTAGCCGCCCAGAGCTTTGATATACTGCTCGGGAATGTCGCTGCCCAGGACGACGCCGCACAGCTCCACACCCAGGTCATTGGCCAGCTTGCGGCCTTCGCTGAGCAGCTGGTAGCTAATGGACTGAATCACGCCATCCCGCTGCTCGCACAGTACCCAAACGCCGTGGAACGCGGCGGTATCGGTGAAATTGTATTCAGACATTCTATATGCTCCTCTCTCAGATCAGATGCTTGCTGTCCAGGATACCGGCCAGCTCGGCGGCGTCCTTTACCATGGTGCCTGCGCCCTTCTGGGGAGGCGTGAAGCTCTTGAACACGTTGGTGGGAGAGCCCTTCAGGCCGATGGTGTCGGTCTCGATCAGGGGTTCGTCCTTCAGGGCCTCATAGTCCATGATTTCCAGAGGCTTGTCATAGCACTCGAAGATGCCGGGGACGGACATATACCGGGGGGTGTTCAGCTCCTTGATGCAGGTCAGCAGGCAGGGGGTCTGCACCTTGACCATCATATAGCCGTCCTCCAGCATACGCTTGCAGATGAGGCTGTCGCCGTCCTGCTCAATGCCCGCCACATAGGAGACCTGGGGCAGGTGCAGCTTCTCGGCAATCTGGGGGCCCACCTGGGCGGTGTCGCCGTCGATGGCCTGGCGGCCGCAGAACACCACGTCGCCCTGTTCCACGCCGATTTTGTTGATGGCGGCGGCGATGATCTGAGAGGTGGCGAAGGTGTCGGAGCCGCCGAACTCACGGCCGGAAATCAGCACGGCGCGGTCAGCGCCCCGGGCGATGCACTCCCGGAGCATTCCCTCAGCGGTGAAGGGGCCCATGGAGACGGCGATGACTTCGCAGCCGGTGGACTCCTTCAACTCCAGAGCGGCCTCCAGAGCGGACAGGTCGTCCGGGTTGGTGATGGTGGCCATAGAGGCACGGTCCAGGGTACCATCCGGCTTCACGGCCACCTTGCCGGAGGTATCGGGAACCTGTTTTACACAAACAATCGCTTTCATTGTCAAAGTCCTCCTTTATTTCAGCAGGTCGCCGGAAATGACCATCATCTGGACTTCGCTGGTGCCCTCATAAATCTCGGTGATTTTGGCATCCCGCATCATGCGCTCCATGGGATAGTCACGGGTGTAGCCGTAGCCGCCGAACAGCTGCAGGCAGCGGCGGGTCACGTCGCTGGCGGTGCGGGAGGCGATCAGCTTGGCCTCGGCGGCCTCCACGCTGTAGCGCACCTTCGCGCCGTCCATGGCCTCCTGCTTCTTCAGGGCGGCCTTGTAGACCAGGTACTTGGCGGCGTCCACACGGGCCTTCATCTCGGCCAGCTCGAACTGGGTGTTCTGGAACTGGGCGATGGGGCGGCCAAACTGCTTACGCTCCTTGACATAGGCCACGGTCTCGTCGATAGCGCCCTCGGCGATGCCCAGAGCCTGGGAGGCGATGCCGATACGGCCGCCGTCCAGGGTCTTCATGGCCAGGGCGAAGCCCTTGCCCTTCTTGCCCAGCAGACGGTCCTGGGGGATGCGGCAGTCCTCAAAAATCAGCTCACAGGTGGAGGAGCCGCGGATGCCCATCTTCTTCTCGTGCTTGCCCACGGAGAAGCCGGGGTCGGTGCGCTCCACGATGAAAGCGGAGATTTCCTTGCTCTTGCGGCCGCGCTTGTCCAGCACGGTGCCGGTGACGGCGATGATGATGAACAGGTTGGCGTAACCGGCGTTGGTGATGAAGATTTTAGAGCCGTTCAGCACCCACTCGCCGGTGGCCTCGTCCAGCACGGCGGTGGTCTGCTGGCCCTGGGCGTCGGTGCCGGCGCCGGGTTCGGTCAGGCCGAAAGCGCCCAGCCACTCACCGGAGCACAGCTTGGGCAGATACTTGGCCTTCTGCTCGGGGGTGCCGTTCTCAAAGATGGGGGCGGCACACAGGGAGGTGTGGGCGCTCAGGATAACGCCGGTGGTGCCGCAGACCTTGCTCAGCTCCTCCACGGCCATGACGTAGCTCAGCACGTCGCCGCCTGCGCCGCCGTACTCCTTGGGGAAGTAAATGCCCATCATGCCCAGCTTGGCCATCTTCTCCACGGTCTCCTTGGGGAACCGCTCTTCCTCGTCCACTTCCTGCGCCAGAGGCTTGACCTCGTTCTGAGCAAATTCCTGGTACATCTTCTGAACCAGGAGCTGCTCTTTGGACAGACTAAAATCCATAAAACTGTATCCTCCAATCAAAATATATGGCCCAGGCTGCGGCCAAATTCAGGCCGCAGCCCGGTGGGGTGTGCGATTACAGCTGATCCACAGGGGTCTTGGTGCGGTCAGCGTTGTAGACATAGAAGCCTCTGCCGCTCTTAACGCCCAGCTGGCCGCCCCGCACCATCTTGCGCAGCAGGGGGCAGGCGCGGTACTTGCTGTCACCAGTCTCCTTATACAGCACGTCCATGATGGCCAGGCAGATGTCCAGGCCCACATAGTCGCCCAGCTCCAGCGGGCCCATGGGATGGTTCGCGCCCAGCTTCATGGCGGAGTCAATACCCTCGATGTCGGACACGCCCTCCATCTTGATGAAGGCGGCCTCGTTGATCATGGGAATCAGGATGCGGTTCACCACGAACCCGGCGGCCTCGTTGACCTGAACGGGAGTCTTGCCGATCTGCTCCGCGATGGCCTTGATGGCGGCCACGGTCTCGTCGCTGGTGTTGGCGCCGGCGATGACCTCCACCAGCTTCATGCGGTCGGCGGGGTTGAAGAAGTGCATACCGATGACGGGATGGCTGATGCCCTTGCCGATCTCGGTGATGGACAGGGAGGAGGTGTTGGAGGCCAGGATGCACTCCGGCTTGCACAGGGCGTCCAGCTCGGAGAAGGTCTTTTGCTTCACGCCCATGTCCTCAAAGGCAGCCTCGACGATCAGGTCGCAGTCCGCGCACAAATCCTCCTTCAGGCCCGGGGTGATGGCGGCCAGGATGCCGTCCACCTTCTCCTGGGTCATCTTGCCCTTGGTCACCAGACGGGCGTAGCCCTTTTCGATTTTGGCCTTGCCGCCCTCGGCCCACTCCTGCTTGATGTCACACAGGGCGACCTCGTTGCCGCACTGTGCGAAGGCCTTGGCAATGCCCTGGCCCATGGTACCTGCGCCGATAATACCGACTTTCATAGTAAGTTCCTCCTAAAATTTTATGTGAAATAAGCGATGGAAACGATGGATTAGCTGCTATTCTTTCTGTTAGACTTTCGTGTGAACCCCTCCGGCACGGCTCACGCCGCGCCACCTCCCCTTTCAGGGCAATGTCATCAATTTAAGGTTTTTTCCTTAGAGAAAGATGGATAAAGGAAATCAGTTCTTGCCCTCCCGGCGGGCCTGACTACCGCCTGCTGACCCTTTACGGTATCCGCCTCG
>JAJQEV010000027.1 GCA_021201475.1 Clostridiales bacterium | reverse complement strand
GGAGGATACCGTAAAGGGTCAGCAAGCGGTAGTCAGGCCCGCCGGGAGGGCAAACGCTTTATTTCCTTATAGTATCTTTGCCCAAGGAGTGCAAACCCCTTAAATTGATGACATTGCCTTTCAGGGGAGCCAATGACGTAGAGATTATGACAACTTCTTGCCGCCCCTGAAAGGGGAGGTGCCTCCGAAGGAGGCGGAGGGGTTGGAAGCCGCCCCTACAGAAAAGTGAAGATTTAAACTTCACGTTCCACCAGCCACTAACCACTCCCCTCATCCAAGGAGGCAGCGCCATGCACATCATTTTTATGATTTTTGTAATGATTTATATCTACTGCAAGACGCAAAGGTGAGCGGCGGCGGCAAAGCAGACGGAACCCCTGACAAGGAGATATGCAATGACAAATCACTACAGAGTGGCCTTCGTTTCCCTGGGCTGCGACAAGAACCGCATCAATCTGGAGCAGATGATGGCCCTGGTGCAGGACGCCGGCCACGAGCTGGTGGCCGACCCCGCAGAGGGGGCGGACGTCTGCGTCATCAACACCTGCGGCTTCATCGACGCCGCCAAGGAGGAGGGCATCGCCGCCATCCTCCAGATGGCCCAGCTGAAGGAGGCGGGCGTGCTGAAAAAGATTCTGGTCAGCGGCTGCCTCTCCCAGCGCTACCGGGAGGACATTAAGAAGAGCCTGCCGGAGGTGGACGGCCTGCTGGGCACCGGCAGCTATACTGACATCGTGGCCGCCATCAACGACGTCATGGCTGACACCATGCCGGAGTACTACGGCAACATTCGCCACACTGACGAAGAGGGGCGGCGGGTGCTGACCACGCCCCCTTATATGGCCTATCTGAAGGTGGCGGAGGGGTGCAGCAACGGCTGCGCCTTCTGCGCCATCCCGAGGATGCGCGGCCCCTATCGCAGCCGCCGGATGGAGGACATTCTGGCGGAGGCCCAGGTGCTGGCGGACAGCGGCGTGCAGGAGCTGCTGCTGATCGCCCAGGACGTGTCCCGTTACGGCACCGACCTGTATCGGGAGCACAAGCTGCCGGAGCTGCTGCGGGCGCTGTGCAGGATGGACTTCCACTGGATACGGCTCCACTATCTGTACCCCGACGATTTGACGGAGGAGTTAATTGACACCATCGCCGCCGAGCCGAAGCTCCTTCACTATCTGGACATTCCCCTCCAGCACTGCAACGGCAGACTCTTAAAGTCCATGCACCGGTGGGGGACGGAGGAGCAAATCGTCGCCCTGCTGGACGGCATCCGGGCCAAGATACCCGACGTGGTGTTCCGCACCAGCCTCATCACCGGCCTGCCAGGGGAGGGCGAGGCCGAGTTTGAGGAGCTGTGCGCCTTCCTGCGTCAGCAGAAGCTGGTGCGGGCGGGGGTGTTCGCCTACTCCCCGGAGGAGGGCACCCCGGCGGCACAGATGCCGGACCAGGTGGACGACCTGGAGAAGGAGCGCCGCCTGAACCTGCTGGTGGACGTGCAGAGCGACGTGATGGACGAGTACAACGAAAGCCGCCTGGGGGAGACGGTGGAGGTGCTGGTGGAGGGCTTCGACCCGGACATGGGCTGCTATGTGGGCCGCACCTATGCTGACGCCCCGGACATTGACGGCCACGTTTACTTCACGGTGGCCGGACGGCCGGAACCGGGTACCTTCCTGCCGGTGCTGCTCACCGGCACGGTGGAGGGCGACCTGATGGGGGAGGCCGCCGACAGCGAGGAGGAATGAGCTGTGAATCTGGCAAATAAAATCACCATGGCGCGGGTCTGCCTGATACCCGTCTTTGTGATACTCTGCTATCTGGACTTTCCCTATCACCGGCTGGCGGCCCTGGCGGTATTCATTATCGCCAGCCTCAGCGACTATGTGGATGGCCGCCTGGCCCGGAGCCGGGATATGGTCACGGACTTCGGCAAGTTCATGGACCCCATTGCGGACAAGATGCTGGTGATGGCGGCTCTGTGTATGTTCGTGGGCTGGGGGCGCACCCCGGCCTGGGTGCTGCTGATCATCCTGGCGCGGGAGTTCGCCGTCTCCGCCCTGCGGCTCATCGCGGTGGACAACGGCAAGGTGATTGCCGCCGCCTGGTCGGGGAAGGTGAAAACCGCCTCCACTATGGTGTGCATTATCCTGATGCTGGCGGTGACGGACAACACGATTCTGGACTTTCTGTGCAACCTGGTGATGCTGGTGACTACGGTGTACTCCGGGGTGGAATACTTTGTGAAGAACAAAGAGGTCATCAACTGGGCCGACGTGTGACCTGCGTTCCTACTCTTTCAGTGCAATGTTATCAACTTAAAAAGCAATCTATCCTAGGTTGAAGGGAATAACACAGCCGTACAGTCAGATTTCATCGACCAAAGGCCAACAAAATTGACGCCCGTCCCGCCGTAAGGCAAGGGACGAGGCGGCAATCCCCGCCAGCCGCCATCGGCGGCAGTCTCACCAGTGAGAAGTCACATCGTCTCTAACGGGATAGACCACCTA
>JAJQEV010000042.1 GCA_021201475.1 Clostridiales bacterium | reverse complement strand
CGGCGTCCAAAAATGTGCCAGCGGCACATTTTTAGCCGGAAACCGATGCCAGCTACGCTGGCGAGGGTCACTGTCCGAGGAGGATACCATAAAGGGTTAGCAGGCGGTACTCAGGCCCGCCGGGAGGGCAAACGCCTTAGTTCCTTATAGTATCCTTGCCCAAGGAGCGTAATCCCCTTAAATTGATGGCATTGGGTTTGATGGGAGGCAACAGAACAGACAAAACGCTGCACGCAGAAGCCTTTGGCTCCGCGTGCAGCGTTCGATTTTTATTCCGCTTTCAGCTTGGGGGTGTTCTTCGGCTTCCGGGAGCGGGAGCGCTTCCGCTTCCTGGGTACCTTCGCCACCATGATGGCCTTGCCCCCCACCTTGCACTGGTGGAACAGGTCGGGGTCAAAGTGGTCGGCGTCGTACACCCGAAGCTCCGCCGTGCAGCCGATATGCTCGATTTTTTTCAGGGTCAGGCAGGTGTAGTACCGCCCATGCTCCAGGCAGCGGCTCCGGGCCAGATAGTGGTTGTTGACCTGGTACCAGTTGCCGTTGCAAAGCACATTGTCGCACTTGGGGCAGCGGAACACCCGGGTGGCCCGGCTTTTCAGCTGCTCCTCCTCGGTACGGCTGGGGGCGCAGATGCGGGTGAAGGCCGGTTCCCCTTCCTCCAGGATGCGGTTCAGGCCGTCAACGGCCTCCTGCATGGCCTCCTGTTTCACCCGCTCCCGCAGTGCGCCGTCCATCCGGTGCAGCGTCTCCGGGTCGGGCAGGCTGCCGTAGCGGGCCACCAGGGCCTGGCCGATGCGGGCGGTGAAGTAGGCGTCGTTCCCCGCGTCGTGGTATTCCCGCCCGTCGTTCACCAGCCCCAGCCGCTCCACCGCGTCCTTCAGGGACGCCTGTTGGCTGCTGCCCAGCACCAGCAGGTCATAGGCGTGCTGGAGGTCGTAGATCTCCAGATCCAGATACTCCTCCATCCGGTACCAGCAAAGATTCATGTCCAGCACCCTGGCGTCGCTGTTGCCCCAGGTGAAGAACTGAGGGTCAGGGCCGCACCAGCGGAAGAAGTCCTGAATCACCGTCTGAAAGGAGTGAGCCTTTTTCAGGTCGCTGAACTCCAGGGGTAACAGCTTCTTCACATGATGATGCAGCTTCTTGTGGATGGTGGGGCGGACGTAGGCGGAGAAGGCCGCCCCTTCGTCCTGCCAGGAATCCAGGCGGTAGGCCCCGATTTGAATGATTTCATCCAGCCTGTCCGCCTCTGAGCGGGGGTACCCCTGGTTCCATTCAAGGTCAAAAAAACGTAGCTCATAGCATCTCCGCCCGGTGGACGGCACTTCCCTTCCGGCAAAATGAATATACTAAACGTAGTATAGCAAAAAACGGTGGAAAAGGGAAGTGCCTTTCCGATGTTTTGTGCCGCCGGAGCGGAAAATTCACTGTCTGTCCTGTAAAAATATGGATTGACTTTGAATTTCCCGTTCTCATTTCCTGCAAAATGTGATACAATGCAGAGGAACCAATCTGTACCGGAAACGAGGTTTTTCTGCTATGAATCATTGCTACATCCCTGAGGGCTACGCCCCCATGCTGAACCCCTACGAGACCCAGCTGGCCATCAGCACCACCAAGCGGCTCTTTGCCGACAGCCTGTGCGCCCAGCTGAACCTGCGCCGGGTGTCCGCCCCCCTGTTCGTGGAGGCCAGCACCGGCCTGAACGACGACCTGAACGGCGTGGAGCGGCCCGTCTCCTTTGACATCACTGCCACCGGCACCGACGCCCAGGTGGTACACTCCCTGGCCAAGTGGAAGCGGTACGCCCTGGCGGAGTACTGCTTCATGCCCGGTACCGGCCTGTACACCGATATGAACGCCATCCGCCGGGACGAGGAGCTGGACAACCTCCACTCCATCTATGTGGACCAGTGGGACTGGGAGAAGGTCATCACCTACTCTGACCGCAACGTGGACTTCCTGAAAAACACGGTGCGGAAAATCGTTGGGGCTATCATTACCACGGAAAAGACCATGCGCAACCTGTTCCCCGCCCTGATGGGCCACCCGGAGACCGACCCGGACATCGTATTCCTCACTACCCAGGAGCTGGAGAATCTGTACCCCGACCTGACCCCCAAGGAGCGGGAGAACGCCTTCGTCAGGGAGCATCACACCGTCTTTCTGATGCAAATCGGCGGCACGTTGAAGAGCGGCATCCGCCACGACGGCCGCGCCCCGGACTATGACGACTGGACGCTGAACGGCGACCTGCTGCTGTGGAACGACACCCTCCAGTGCGCCTATGAGCTGTCCAGCATGGGCATCCGGGTAGACGCCGAGGCCATGGAGCGGCAGCTGACCCTGTCCGGGTGCGAGGCGCGGAAGGCGCTGCCCTTCCACCAGGGAGTGCTCAGCGGCGAGCTGCCCCTGTCCATCGGCGGCGGTATCGGCCAAAGCCGCCTGTGTATGCTGCTGCTGGGTTCCGCCCACATCGGCGAGGTGCAGTGCTCCATCTGGGACAGGGAAACCGTGGACGCCTGCCGCGAGGCGGGGATTCCGCTGCTGTAAGGCTTCTGCCTATCATATACATATGGAGAAAGGAGTCAGCTCTACATGACCTATCAGGAGCTTTTAGACGCCGCCCGGCCCCACATGGGGAAGTACTGCAAAGCCTGCCCCGTGTGCAACGGCGTGGCCTGCCGCAGCAGCATCCCCGGCCCCGGCGCAAAAGGGGTGGGGGATACCGCCATCCGCAACTATCAGAAGTGGCAGGACGTTCGGCTGAATATGGACACCCTGTTTGCCAATACCGGCACGGACACCTCCCTGACCCTGTTCGGCAAGACCTTCCGTTACCCCTTCTTTGCCGGGCCGGTGGGGGCGGTGAACCTCCACTATGGCGAGAAGTACAACGATGTGACCTATAACGACACCCTGGTCAGCGCCTGCGCCCAGGCGGGCATCGCCGCCTTCACCGGCGACGGCACCGACCCCAACGTGATGCAGGCCGCCACCCAGGCTATTGCCGCCGCCGGGGGCGTAGGCGTCCCCACCGTCAAGCCCTGGAACATCGACACCATCCGGGAGAAAATGGCCCTGGCCGCCGCCTCCGGCAGTTTCGCCGTGGCTATGGACGTGGACGCCGCCGGCCTTCCCTTCCTGAAGGGGATGACGCCTCCCGCCGGAGCCAAGAGCGTGGAGGAGCTGGCCCAGGTGGTGGCGGCCACGGACAAGCCTTTCATCGTCAAGGGTGTTATGACCGTGAAGGGCGCGCTGAAAGCCCAGCAGGCGGGGGCCGCCGCCATCGTCGTCTCCAACCACGGCGGGCGGGTGCTGGATCAGTGTCCCGCCACGGCGGAGGTGCTGCCGGAGATTGCCGACGCCCTGGCAGGCAGCGGCATGAAAATCCTTGTGGACGGCGGCATCCGCACCGGCACCGACGTGTTCAAGGCGCTGGCCCTGGGGGCGGACGGCGTGCTGATTTGCCGCCCCTTCGTCACTGCGGTCTACGGCAGCGGCGCAGAAGGCGTCCAGTGCTACATCGCCAAGCTGGCCGGAGAGCTGGAGGACGCCATGCAGATGTGCGGAGCCACCTGTCTGGCGGACATCACCAGGGATATGGTGCGGGTCTGAGGGAGGAGTTGCGCCTCGCCCTACTAGAGTATGAAGCCTAAAATTTTACTTTTTTTGTAGGGGCGGCCCTCGGCCGCCCTGGATAAGCAGGCGGTTTTTGCGGGCGGCCCTTGGCCGCCCCTACAGAAAAGTGAAGATTTAGACTTCATGTTCTACTACCGGATGAGGGAAAACCCGGCGGTTTCAGCTGCCATCACTAACGGCCAGAAACTAAGAGCTATCATTCTTTCAAGCAAGGAGGTTCCACCATGCGTTCCGAACAGCGCCGCGCCGCTATCCTATCCACCCTACAGCAGGAGACCGCCCCTGTCAGCGCCTCCGCCCTGGCCCAACAGTACGGCGTCAGCCGCCAGATCATCGTGGGAGACGTGGCCCTGCTCCGGGCCGCTGGGGCGGACATCGCCGCCACCCCGCGGGGCTATGTGCTGGCCCGGGCGGCAGGCGGCGGCATCCTCCGGCAGGTGGCCTGCATCCATCGGGCGGAGGACATGGTAGAGGAGCTGAACCTGTGCGTTGACCAGGGCTGCGCCGTGCTGGACGTGGTGGTGGAGCACCCCGTCTACGGCCAGCTGGTGGGGCAACTCCAGCTCTCCTCCCGGTATGACGTGGGGCAGTTTGCCGCCCGGCTGGAGGCGGAGCGGGCTCATGCCCTCAGCGAGCTGACCGACGGTATCCACCTCCACACTCTCCGCTGCCCGGACGAGGACGCCTACCGGCGGGTCTGTCAGGCGCTGGAGCAGGCAGGCTTGCTTTATAAAGAAGGCTGACAATGGATAGAGGGAGCCGCCCCTTTTGGCAGGGACGGCTCCCTTTTTGACAAATTTGCATCCCACAGAGGAAAGGCGGTCCGAACAACCTGAATTTTACATCTGTCGCCATTCTGTTTTGGGAAAAAGAACGGCAAATCGGAATTGCGAAAAAGCAAATTATGTTTTATATATTGATGTACAACGATGGTTTGCAAAACTGTGAAGGAGGTCTTTTCTATGTTTGCCTATGCAGGCGGATTCCACTATGAGGGAACCCACGGAATCACGATTCTGGAGTATGATAAAAAAAGCGGAACCATGACCGCGAAGGGGCATACAGCGCCGGATTTGAATGCGGGCTGCGTGGTCGCCAGGAACGGCATGCTATATGCCACGGACGAGGTGGACACGGTCAACGGAGCGCCCGGCGGCCGGATCGTCGCCTTCCGCATCGACCGGCAGACCGGGATGCTGAACAGAGTGGCGGAAGTGCGCACCCTGGGGTGCAAGCCGGCGGGCATCGTCTTTGATGAAAAAAGCGGCTGGATGCTGGTCGCCCACTTTTCTATTGAGTTTCAGCCCTGCATCAAGGTCACGCAGGAGGCAGACGGCAGCTGGAGTTCCCAAAAGGTGTTCCCGGAGTGCCTGATCGACCTGTTCGACATTGGCGAGGACGGTACGCCGGGGAATCTGCTGGATGTCATGGTGGTACCGCAAGCGTCTCCGGATTTTTCCTCCTGCGTCCACAAGGTGTTCTACAGTGAGCGGCAGGACATCTATTCCTACGGCAACCTCACCGGCGGATATATCGGCTTCTTCCGCATCGACCGGGAGCAGGGCAAGCTGGTTCCGGTTCCGGGGAAGCTGGACTGTGAGCCGGGCGCAGGCCCCAGGCACGAGATCTTTGCCCGGAAGCTGCCGTACCTGTACTGCAACTATGAGAGCAAGGGCGCGGTTTCTCAATTCCTGGTCGACGGAGTGCGCAGGGAATTTGTGGCGGACTATCCGGTTCTGCCGGAGGGATATACGATGAACCGCCAGAAGGACAATCAGTCCGAAATTCTGCTGAACCGGGACGAGACCAGGCTTTACGATGTTATCCGGGGGATTGGCATGGTGATGGTGTTTGATGTAAACCCGGAGACAGGGCGGCTTACCCTGATGCAGCGTGCTTCCCTCAACACCAAGGTTCCGCGAGGCGCAACCTTCTCCCCCGATGGGCGCTTCCTCTGTTTCGACGGGAACGACAACGACAGCGTTGAGATTTGGGCGGTTC
Organism: Clostridiales bacterium; assembly: GCA_021201475.1. Lineage (GTDB taxonomy): Bacteria > Bacillota > Clostridia > Oscillospirales > Oscillospiraceae > Onthomonas. Next base: position 9,695 of record JAJQEV010000042.1, on the reverse strand, counting down.
TCCCGGACGGCACGCTGCGCTATGCGTCCCATTGCTTTGGGGTGGCAAGCTGCGCCTGCATTACGTTTGACGAAGGGTAAGGAGGGGCCAATATGGAATACTTTTCCCACACGCAGCTGAAGGACCATATTTGGCTGATTCAGGAGCATTATGCGGAGGATTCCTCCCTGGTCATGGGGCTGATCGTCGGAACGCGCAAGGCGGCGCTGATCGACTCCGGTATGGGCGTGTTCGGCCCTGGCGTCTACGAGGAAGTGAAAAAGCTGACGAACAAGCCGGTCCTCTGCATCTGCACCCACGGCCACCCGGATCACATTGCAGGCTCCGTCCTTTTTGACGAGGTATATCTTAACGAGCGGGATTTAGACCAGGTGGGCCGTCTGGCCCCGGAGAAGCGGCTGTTTGACACGGGAATGTTCTCCCACAGGAACGAAGAAGTTCTGGCTTACGCAAGAGAACACATTCTGGATTGCAGCGGCTTCCACAGCAAAAACGTGGATGAGGGCGATTCCTTTGATTTGGGCGGTATCACGCTGGAAATTTTGAAGCTGCCCGGTCACTCCAAAGGGGAAATCGCGGTCTATGACCGCCTGGATAACCTTGTGTTCAGCGGCGACGCATTCAGCGACCATGTACCCGCTTCCTCCCTGAAAAGCCTGGCAGAGTTTCAGGAAATGGCGGACGGAATCGAGCGCTTCCTCAGCGCCATCTACGCCGATACCGCCGTCTACCACGGCCACAGGACAGAGCCGGTTAGCCACCAACTGATGCAGGATGAAATGCAGGCCGCCAGGGAAATCGCGGCGGGGCAAACCGGCGCTGACACCGACGAATACAATCCCATCTCCCCAGTACCCCACCAGAAGAAGCACGTCGCAGGCCAGGCGGCCATCACCTATAACCCGGCGATTTTAGAGTAAACACAGGGCGGCGCTTCCTAGGAAGCGCCGCCCTGAACCCGTTAAAGTTCGGTTTTCTGCGTTTTCTGACGAATGAACTCCAGGAACGCCGCAGCGCCCGGCCGGAGGATATCCGTTTTCCGGGAATAGAGATTCGCAGAAATCTGGATGTCCGCACTCAGTTCCAGCACAGAGATGCTGTCCAACGCCTCCCTCGGGTACATTCCGTCGTGCATCTGAAAGGTGATGTATTTGGGGACAATGGAAACGCACAGCCCCTTTGCGGCCATCATCACACGCTGCTGGAAGGTGAAGCCGCTTCCTGCCGACCTCGGCTCATAACCTGCCTTCTGGCAGGCTTTTGTAATGATGTGGTACTCCACAGTGTCTCTGGTGGGCAGGAGGAACCTGTCCTCAGAGAGGTCGGACAGGGAAATCAGCCGCTGCTCCGCCAGGCGGTGCGTCCGCGGCACGACTGCCACAAAGCGGTCGGTGAGGTATGGGTAGCTGTTAAGCTCGGAATATTCGTTTTCCCCGTTCAGCAGGACAACTAAATCGCAATGGTTTTGCTTCAAATCGTGATAGACCGCGCTGGCCGCGATTTTCTCCTCAAACGCCATCCGATATTTGGGGTTGGAGGCGCAAAACTCCAGAATATCCGGGAAGATGTCAAATTCCGAGACGATAGAGACGGAGGTTGTAAAACCGGTGACCTCCTGATTGAGTTTGTCGCTCCCCTCCTTATACTGATTGACGATGCTGCGGGCATAGGGCAAAAATTCCTGGCCGTAGTGTGTCAAAACTGCACCGGTGGCCCCCCGCTCAAAGAGTTGGACACGCATGGACGCCTCCAGCGCCTGGATGTGCTTGGACAGGGCAGATTGGGAGATGAACAGCTTGCCTGCCGCCGTATGATAGTACTGCATATCCGCAAGGGTGACAAATTCTTCCAGGTATTCAATTTTCATGGCAACCTCCGTTTCCGGGAATTGCGACAGCCTTGCGGCAATTCCCCTATTGTCAACAGAAAATGTAGCTTTATTATAGCATATTTCCGCAAGAAGTGTCAATTTGCTTTTGAAGAAACCTATAATTGGGTCTTTTTCCTGTAACCTGCTCCGGTAGTTCCGATTCCATTTTGAGGTTTCACATTTTAAAACGGAATTGCAGAACGGCGGTGAAACAGGTATTCTGTAGTCAGAAGCAAACGCCGGCTTGCGTCTCAGCGAAAGACCTGAAGAAAAATACCTGATCACTAATGGAGGAATCAAACATGGCAAACACTTCAATCACCCTTTCCAGAGGGGCCCTCTGGAAGCAGAGAATCGGCTTTGGCTCCATCGATTTTGGCCGCCAAATCGCCCAGTCCCTGGCGGACACTTACCTTTCCGCTTACCTGCTGAACATTGTGTTCGGCGGCCTGGATGAGACCAATTACGCCAAGGCCGCAGCGGCGGTCAGCCTGATGTTCCTTGTCTGCAAGGTAATCGACGCCTGCAGCGACTTCATCATCGGCGCCCTGGTGGACAGGACGCACACCAAAATTGGCCGCGCCCGCCCCTGGATTTACGGCGGCTGCATCGTCTTTCTGGCAGGTCTCCTGCTGCTGTTCGGAACCGCGACCCTCTTTGACGGCTCCTCTATCACCGCAACCATAGCCTTCACCTATTTCGCTTACGTGATCTATACCACCGGCCTGACAATGGTCAACATCCCGGAAGGCTCCCTGATGACCTTCATGACTACCGACCCGAAGGAACGGAATATGCTGGCCACCGTCCGGGGCATTACCGGCGGCCTGGGTACCAGTGTGATTGGCAGCGTGGTGACGCCTCTGGTAGCGCTGCTGGGCGCATCCAATGACGCTGTCGGCTATCTGCGCACCGCCCTGCTCCTGGGCATCGTCATGGTCGTCATGACGGCCGCCGGTAATACGGCAGTCTCCGAAACCAAAGCACAGGAAAACCCCGGACAGCAGGCAGAAAAAGCGGCTGCGAAGCCCCAGAGCAATGGCTCCCTGCTGAAGAACCTGGTAACTTACATCACCACCAAGAACTTTGTCGTAGAATTGCTGTATTGCTTCGGCAACCTGTTCTACACTATCTCGCTGATGTCCACCATGGTCTATTACATCACCTACCAGATGAACGGCAACTTCACCATCATGGCCCTGGCAATGACCTCTTACAGTGTTGCCGGCCTGATTTCTCCTCTGGTTGTGCCTGCTATGGCCATCAAGCTGGGAAAGCGTCCCATTGCGCTGATTGGTATTGGTATCACGGCGGTTGGCGTTTCCCTGCGGTTCCTGGCGCCCAGCGTTGCTTTCATCCTGGTTGTCGGCATGGCGATTGCAGGCTTCGGCAGCGGCTTTATTGGGTGCATGATTCAGTCCACCCAGCCGGATATTGTGGATGAACTGACGGTTAAGACGAGGACCATCAACGCCGGTGTTATCATGGCCAGCTTCTCCCTGGCCTGCCAGATCGGTTCCGGCGTTGCCAGTTCCCTGATTGCGGGCGTTCTGGGTGCCTCCGGCTATCTCGGCGGCGCGGCGACGCAGACCGCTTCCGCCATGAGCGCCATCAGCTTCGTATGGGGCGGCCTCCCTCTGCTCAGCCTGGCATTGATGTTCGTTGCCATGAGCTTCTATGACCTGGACAAGAAGCACAAGGAGTTTGAGCCTGAGTTGGAGGAAATCCGTCGGGAGCAGGGTATGTAATTCGGGTTCTTCCTGTTGTGATTACGACCCACCGCTGCAAAAACACCACAAAATAAGGAGGAAACTGCTATGATTTACATTGAATTGAAGGACGCGAACGGCGAAACCATGAAGTTCTCCAGAATCGCCATGGGTTCGTCCATGAGCATGGAGATGCTCTCCACGGAGGAAAAGTTCCGGCTGTATGACTATTTTATCGACCGGGGCGGCAACACCATCGACACGGCCAGAGCCTACGGCGACGGCCATTCCGAGGAGATGGTGGGCGAGTACCTCCAGTCCAGGGGCAACCGCAGCAGGCTGATGATCTGCTCCAAGGGCGGTCATCCCATGCAGAGTGCCCCCGATGTGAAGCGGGTCAACCGGGTGTGCATTATGGCCGACCTGGAGCAGAGCCTGAAGGTGCTGCACACCGACTATCTGGATATGTACTGGATTCACAAGGATGACCCGGAGGTGCCGATTGAGGAAATCGTGGACATCATGGAGGACATCGTGAAGTCCGGCAAGGCGCGGCGGGTAGGCGTCTCCAACTACGACACCTACCGCGTGAAGGCGGCGGTGGAGTACGCCGAGGGCAAAGGGAGCAACATCATCGGCGGCAGTCAGATCGGTATGGCCCTGGCCGCATCGGAGGATAAGTACTTCGTGCAGTTCGGCTCCCTGATGATGACCCCGGACAAATACGCCTATTATGAGGAGAAGCACATCCCCGTCTTTGCCTTCAGCTCCCAGGCCCAGGGCTTCTTTGCCCGGGTGGCCGCCCAGGGGCTGGACGCCATGCCTGCCGATCTGCGGGAGTCCTACGGCTCCGCAGAGAACATGAAGCGCCTAGCCCGGGTGCAGCAGATGGCGGAGGAAAAGCACGCCTTCATCCCCGCGGTGGGGCTGGCGCACATCATCTTCAATCGTCTGCCTGTGGTCGCCATCGTCGGCGCACAGGACACGGAGATGCTGGGGCAGAGCCTGGACGCTGCGGAGCTGAACCTCACGCCGGAAGAGGCGGATTGGCTGTACAACGTGTGAGCCGTCGCAGACAGTTAAAAAGGGAGCGGTCCAGGTTGCCGGTCCGTTCCCTTTACCGAAGGACGCAAGGGTTGTTTCCTGTCGGTTTTCAGAAAAGCGCTGAACAAATGCAGTTGCATTTGTTCAGCGTCTTTTTTTCAGCTTGCCCTAAAAACGCCTCCCAAAGCACAACACTGTCCAGATTATTGGACACCTGCCATGCTATACTGGTCTCATCAAATAAAAGGAGGCTAACCGCCATGCAAGTAAGAATCTGTTATGTCAGAGGTCATGTGGAAGTGTACGATCAGTTTGGAGCGTTTTTGTTCTCCGCCGACAGCATGGGCGAGGCGCTGGCTGAGTTGGAGGAGGATGCCGCCTAGCCGAAAATTTATCGAAAAATCGAAAAAAACGCTTGCGCAAATCGAACGTATGTGCTATTATAAGAGCCAAGGAATAGAACAAATGTTCTTTTATCGAACCGGATTGGAGGACCTGCCATGGAAACCATTTATTTTACCACCCGGAGTTTTATCCGCCATGAAGATAATGTCATTGATTTTGAGGAATACAGGGAAAAGCTGACCGCCCAGCAGGCTCTGCTGGCGGAGCCGGAGGAGCCGGAAGCGCCCGCCCCTCAGGAGGAGCGCACCGCCCCCGCAGGAAGGCGGCACACCCTCGTCCGGCTGCGGGACAGCCTGGACCTGGCAGCCTCCGCTGCCATGATTCTGGTGGCGGTGGTCACCGCCGTCATGATTCTGTAGGGAGCGCTGCAACAAGCAGAAAAAGAAAACGCCTGAATGCATCACTCAGGCGTTTTCAAAAAGAAGATGTCCTTCTGTGTTTCTGGTAATGCGATTGCAGAACCCGCACAGCCGATTCACCCTCAGCGCACTTATCATAACACAATCCGACCGTTTTTGCAAGAAATGTACGAAAAAATTTTCACAAAAAGAAAAAACGAATGCAACTGTGTTCTGGCAAAAAACAACGAATGGCTGCCTTTCCCATTTTTCGAAAAGAGTGGATACATCCGCTGATAACAACGTGTTTTCACAACTTTTTATTCCATTCCCTTCGGCTGCGTCAGGGAGGGGCGGGTGAACGGCCCCGCATCAAAGGGCCTTCGCAAGGGCGGGCAGCTCAGCCATGGACCGGATGCGGCGCACCCCGTCCACACCGGCTGCCTTCCCGTCGTCCGGCTGGAACCAGACCCCGTGCATTCCCGCCCGGTCGGCGCCCTGCACGTCACGGCGCAGGTTGTCCCCCACAAAGAGGCACTCCTCCGGCCCGCACCCTGCCTTTTCCAGGCACAGGGCGAAGAACCGGGGGGCAGGCTTGTCCGCCCCGGCCTCCTCGCTGCACACCATGAAATCGAAGTAGGGCAGGAACCCCAGCCGCTCCAGCTTGGCCAACTGCCAGCCGGCGGTCAGGTCCGTGCCGATGCCCAGGCGAACGCCCTGGGCTTTCAATGTTTTCAGGCAGTCCTCCATGCCTGGGGTCGGCTCCATGGCGTCCAACAGGGTGTTCCAGTACAGCCCCTCCATTTCCCGCGCAAAGGTCAGGGGCAGCCCCAGCCACTCCAGGATGATTTGGCACCGCAGCACCCGACTGTGGGTGGCTCCGCACTCATGGCCCACCCGGCGAATCTGCTCCCGGTAGGCCTCCCAGTACAGGTCATAGAAGCGGTCGTAGGAGACGCCGAACCGCTCCCGGGCGTAAGCGGCCAGGGCCGGGAAGGCCGCTGCGTCCGCTTTGGTATAGCTGTACAGGGTGTCGTCAATGTCAAACAGTACGGTGTGTATCATTGCGCCACCTCACAGCGCCCGGAAGGCCCGCACAGCCGCTGCCACGTCCGGCGCGTTGAACACGGCGGAGCCGGCCACCAGGATGTCCGCTCCGGCGGCCTTGCACAGGGGGCCGGTGGTGTCCAGGTTCACGCCGCCGTCCACGCTGATCTCCAGCGCCAAGCCTAGGCGGTCCCGCTCTGCCCGGATGGCGGCAATTTTTCGCTCGCTCTCTGGCAGGAAGGTCTGTTGCCCATGGCCGGGCTGCACCCCCATGACCAGGGCCAGGTCGATCTGGCTCAGCCAGGGCAGCATGGCCTCCACCGGCGTGTCCGGGGAGCAGGACAGCCCCACCCTGCAGCCTGCCGCCCGGATGGCCCGGATGGTGTCAGGGATGCTGTCCTCCGCCTCCACATGGAAGGTGATCCAATCCGCTCCGGCCTCTGCGAAGGCATTGACATAATGCCGGGGGTTGGTTATCATAAGATGGACGTCAAACACTGCGTCGGGCAGGGCCTTGTCCAGGCTCTGCAGCACCGGCAGGCCGAAGCTCAGATTCTCCACAAAGTGACCGTCCATCACGTCATAGTGTATCATATCCGCACCTGCGTCCAGCACGGTGCGGCAGCACGCGCCCAGGGCGGCAAAGTCGGCGGAAAGTATGGAAGGGCTCAGTTTCATACTTTTTTACATCCTTTCGTCTCCGTTCAGCTTCCAGGCAGCGGCGCGCTGCCTGTGGCGACCTGCCCCATTATATAGCATTTTTCCCGGCGCTGCAACCGGTTTATTGGAAAATGCATTTTTTCACTTGTTTGAAATACCCCTGTCTTTTTCAGCCGGATTTGTTTGAATCCGCATAAAAAGGGCGTTTGTATCAGGGAGGTCGCCATCATGACCGGAAAAACTCATCTCGTCTGCGGAGAGGCGCTGGCTCTTTGCCTGCTCCACCCCGCCGCTCCGCGCACCCTGGTGCTGTGCCTGGGCGCGGCGGCGGTGGGCAGCGTCATCCCCGATGTGGACGTGACCACCTCCGCCTCCCACAGGGAGCTGGTGCGCATCGTCTCCACCGCAGGGGCCGCCCTGCTCCTGGGCTGGGCACTGAACACCATTTTCCAGCTGCACATTGAGCGATTCCTGCTGCGGTACGCCGGGGGGAGGGAGATGACGGCCTGGGCGGTGCTGTTTCTGGGGCTGTGTGTCTTTGGCACCACCCAGCCCCATCGCTCTTTCATGCACTCTCTGGCCGGGCTGGCCCTGCTGACCTTTTGCGTCTGGCGGGGGGCGGAGCCGCTGGCGGCCGCCTTCTTCGTGGCCATGGCCTCCCATATCCTCCTGGACCTGTTCAACAGGAAGGGGGTGCGGCTGTTGTATCCCTTGCGGTGGAGCTGGTCGCTGGGGCTGTGCTCCGCCGATGGGACAGCGGACTGGGCGCTGTGCGCCGTGGGCAGTCTGCTGCTGGTCATTGGCATTGTGGCGTGTCTGTGATAGCACGCCGCCGCCTGCCGCAGCTTCCATAGCAGTATTCAAGCCTCAGCTTGCCTTGGCAAGCTGAGGCTTTTCTCTTGTCGGCAATCAGGCCAGCACGTTCTTTGTCCTGGGATACATCATCTCCCGCCAATCCAAATCGCCCCGGTTTAGGCCCTGAATCAGCATTTCGGCAGTACAGATGTTGGTGGCGACGGGTACGTTGTTGATGTCGCAAAGGTGGCAAATATATTTCAAATCATCCAGATAGTCATCATTGTCCGGTCCGGTGAAGAAAAAGATCATATCCAGCTCGTTATAGGCGATACGCGCCCCGATCTGCTGGCAGCCCCCCTGGTCATGGGAAAGGAAGCGCTGCACCTTCAAGCCGGTGGCTTCCGCCACCATGCGTCCGGTGGTGCTGGTGGCGCAGATGGTGTGCTTGGCGAGGATACCGCAGTAGGCAATGCAGAACTGCACCATCAACTCCTGCTTATTTTCATCTGAAATGAGGGCAATATTCATTGGGATAGGCTCCTTTCTTCCGGCCCGGTGAGGGAGAATGCTTCAACTGTTCCGTCATATCCGCATCAGCGGGGTACGCCGCCCGGTGAGGCGGCTTGCTATGTTGCGATAGGCTCTGGCTGCGCCGCTGCGGCTGTGGAGAATCACCAGCTCACCCCTGGCGCACAGCTCGATTGCCCGGTCATCCTCAGGGATGACCCCGATCAGCGGCAGCCCCGCCGTGTCCATGGCATCGTCAATGCTGGTGCGCAGCCTGCGCATCAGCCGCTTGTTCACCCGATTCACCGTCAGGTGGATGGGAATCTCATACTCCCGCAGCTGGGCCACCGCCATTTGGGCGTCCCGGAGGGAGGTGGGCTCTGTGGTCGTCACCACGATGGCCTGGTCCGCTGCGCAGACCGCCAGCCGGAAGCCGGAGCCGATGCCGGCGGGACAGTCAATCAGCACATAGTCAAACCAGAGGCGGGCGCTGCCAATCAGCTCCCGCATACCCTGCTCCGTCACCCGGGCGGCGGGCAGCGTCACCGGTGCGTTCAGCAGGTACAGCCCCTTCAGGGTGGGATGCTCACACACCGCCGCCTCCAGCGGACAGCGCCCGGCAATGACGTCGCTGAAATCCATCAGAGCGCGGTCAGCCAGCCCCAGCATTACGTCCAGGTTCCGCAGGCCGATATCCACGTCCACACACAGGACGCGCTTCCCCAGCTCTGCCAGAGCGGAGGCAATGCCACAGGTCACAGTCGTCTTTCCCGTTCCACCTTTTCCCGATGTGATTACAACCGAAATACCCATTTTGCATTCTCCTGTATCGTACAGTTTAACATATTTCCAGGCAGGATTGCAACCCCTCTTTACCAAATTTCCCAAATTTCTCAGGAATTTTTTTCCAGCGGCGGGGGATGCGCTTGACGGAGGGGTGTCCGGTCTGGGGGCAGAACTGCCGCTTGACGGCAGAGCCAATGACGTAGTGATCATGACAACTTCTTGCCGCCCCTGAAAGGCAATGTCATCAACTTAAAGGAACCTATTCTGGGTTGAAGGGAATAACGTAGCCGTACAGTCAGATGTTATCCATCGTTGGATAATAAAATTGCACGTTCCGCCCGCCAACGGCTAGGGAGCGAAGCGGAAATGCCGCTTGACGGCGGAGGGCGGAACGGCAATCCCTGCCAGCCGCCATGGGCGGCAGTCTCACCAGTGAGAAGTCACATCGTCTCTAACGGGATAGACCACCTGATTGCGAGACAAGGCGAAGCCGCCAGTGGGATAGGGGGAGGGTTCTTAGGGAGGGGCGAG
>JAJQEV010000110.1 GCA_021201475.1 Clostridiales bacterium | reverse complement strand
GTAAATTTCCGCCATAAATGCGTTGCAAAATCTTGAAATCCGTCAGGATTCCTGCGCTTTTGCGCCTTTTTCTGACGCAAATTTCCTCGCAACCCACTCTCGTCCATTTATTCAGAGGTTCCCTAAAAAAGCCGCTGCGCGAATGCAGCGGCTTTTTCAGCGTTCCAGTATAGTCAGCTCCGGTTCCAGCGGCAGCTTCGTGGCGGCGCACACCGCCAGGTGCAGCCCCTCCTCCGGGAAGGACACCAGCGCCGCCCCGACGCCGTCCACCCCCACGGAAAGGGGGCGGAGCGTCACCTCCGAACCGTGGAGCACCCCCCGCATCCCGCAGCGGCCGGTGCATTTCGCCGCCGCCTCCTTCAGCACCCACAGGTCGAAGAAGGCGGAAGGGGGCAGCGCCGCCAGCTGGGTCTGCTCAGCGGGGGAGAACTGCCGGGCCACGTTGGCCCGCAGAGGGCGCTCCCCCTCCAAATCCACCCCCACCGGGCAGGGGGCCACGACGCACACCGCCCATCCGGCGGCGTGGGACAGGTTGAAGTGAAACCCCGGCGCGTCCGGGAAAACAGGCTTTCCCTCCGGGGTGCGGCCCAGGGGAAGGTCAGGAGGCAGCCCCGCCGCCTCCGCCGCCAGGGCCAGCAGCCGGTGGGCGGCCTGGTGAAGGGATTCCCCCTCCTTCGGGCGGGCGGCCAGCAGGCGAATCTTCATCTCAGCGCAGGCGGCCATAGAGCCAGGTCAGCTCCCGCAGCTTCCAGGCTACCTCATCGTTCAGCGCCTCCATCCGCACCCGCCAGCTCCAGTTGTGGGGGCCTTCCGTGCCGGGGGTGTTCATCCGGGCGTCCCCGCCCAGCCCCAGCACGTCCTGCAAAGGGGCCATAGCCAGGGAGCAGACGCTGCCCCAGGCTCCGGCGATGACGCCCCAGTTCAGGCCCTCGTCCTCCCGCAGGCGGAGGTAGCGCCAGGCGTAGCTGCGCTGGTCGTCATTGGCCTGGTCGAACAGCCATTGGAGGAAGGTGGGGGTGTCGTGGGTGCCGGTGTACATGACGGCATCGGGGACGCAGTGATGGGGCAGGAAGGAGCTGCCGCCCCCTACATCGTTGAAGGCGTCGGTCAGCACCCGCATACCGGGCAGGCCGGAGCCCTGGATGAAGCGGTAAACCTCCTCGCTGATGTCTCCCAAGTCCTCGGCGATGAACTCCGCCTCCGGCACGTTTTGGCGGAGGGCGTCCAGCAGCGCCATGCCGGGGCCGGGCCGCCAGCGGCCCTCCAGGGCGCTTTCCGCCGTGGCGGGGATCTCCCAATAGGTGTGGAAGCCCCGGAAGTGGTCGATGCGTATCACGTCATAGAACCGGCTGGTGCGGCGGATGCGGCTGCACCACCACTGATAACCGTCGGCGGCGTGGACGGGCCAGTTGTACAGCGGGTTGCCCCACAGCTGGCCGGTGGCGGAGAACATATCCGCCGGAACTCCCGATACGAAGGTGGCCCGGCGCGTCTGCGGGTCCACCTGGAACAGCTGCGGATGTACCCACACGTCCACGGAGTCGGGGGAGACGTAGAAGGGGATGTCCCCGATGAGTTTGATGCCTCGCTCATTGGCGTACCGCCGCAAGGCCCGCCATTGGCGGTGGAACAGGTACTGGCAGAACACATGATAGCCGATTGGCTCCGCCAGCGCCTCCCGGTACGCCGCCAGCGCCGACGGCTGACGGGCCACCAAATCCTCGTCCGGCCAGTCCACCAGCTTGCAACCGAACTTCTCCCCGCAGGCCAGGAACAGGGCCAGGTCGGGCAGCCAGTCCCCCTGTTCGGCGGCGAAGGCGTCCACCTGGGCCATCACGTCGGGACGGGTGCGGGCCATCTCATAGGCCCGGTGGAGCAGCATCCCGTGAATCTCATTGACCCAGCCGTAGTTCACCCGGTCCACGTCATAGTAGTGATAAGGGGCCAGGTCGGACCATTGCAGCAGGCCCTCCTCCACCAGGGTGGGCAGGTCGATGAGCAGCGGGTTCCCCGCTGCGGAGGAGGGGGACATATAGGGGGAGTTGCCCTCTCCCGGGGGGACGAGGGGGAGTATCTGCCAGTAGCTCTGTCCGGCCTTCTGGAGGAAGTCCACATAGTGCCGGGCTTCCCGGCCCATGGAGCCGATGCCATAGTCGCCGGGGAGGGAGGTCAGGTGCAGCAGGATGCCGCTGGAGCGGGGGAACATAGTATCATATCCTTTCGATGGACGATGCCATATCATCGCAAAATGTTGTTACAATTATAAAGGATAAATGGGGTTGCGTCAAGGTGATGGTGCGGGTTTGCACGGAAATCAGGTTTTCAATTAAGGCCCCCCTCGCTCTGGCCTTCCCATCCCTCAGTCGGCTTTCCTTTCAGGGTAGGGAGCGCAGCAGAAATGCCGCTTGACGGCGGAGCCACTGATGTAGAGATTACAACAACTTCCTGCCTCCCCTGAAAGGGGAGGTGCCTCCGAAGGAGGCGGAGGGGTGTTCCTCCTTAGATGTGGTTCTTTGAAGGAACAACGGCTTGCCCTCCCGGCGGGCCCCATTTCTTGTCCCGCCAAGAAATGGGGGAAAGAAG
>JAJQEV010000052.1 GCA_021201475.1 Clostridiales bacterium | reverse complement strand
CTTAGGGAGGGGCGAGGCCCCGAAGCCCCTCCCTGAGCCGCCTTCTTTCCCCCATTTCTTGGCGGAGCAAGAAATGGGGCCCGCCGGGAGGGCAGACGCTTTATTTCCTTATAGTATCCTTGTCTAAGGAGCACAATCCCCTTAATTTGATGACATTGCCTTTCAGGGTTGGGAGCGAAGCGGCAGTTCCGCTGCGGGCATAAACACAGAAAAACGGGAAGCGTCAGACGCTTCCCATTTATTATAACGGCAAAGGATATGCTTGTCAAACGGCACCCGCTTCACCCCAACGCCGCCAGGGGCCTGCCCTGGAAGTTCTCCTGGGGCAGGAAGTCCAGGGCGCCGCCGGTCTCGTAGGCGTTCAGCGCCTGCTCCACCAGGGCGGCGGACGGCTGGACGGCCCCCTCCAGCAGGGCCAGCAGCGCCGGGTTGGTGCGCGCCGTCTCCGGGGCGGGGGTCTTGTGCAGCAGCATACGGGCGGCGGAGTCGCTCTTGCAGGTGATGAGGTCAAAGGGGGCGCAGAACACCGTCCCCTGGAACAGCGTCAGCAGGTGGGACACCCGATAGAACCCCGCCATGGACACCCGGAAGCCGCGCTCGTCCACGCTTTCGTAGGCGTAGGCGGCGGCAGCGCACACCCCCGGGTCTGTGGGGCGCTTCATGGGGGTGACCCGGTGAGGGTCGATGCCGTCCCGCCCCATCAGGAAGCGGTCAAACTCCCCCTCCATGGCCATGTGGCTGATGCCGTTGGCGCTGGCGTTGCCGTAGACGAAGGGGTGGCAGCTCCGGTCCAGTAAGTAGTGACATAAAAATCCCAGGGCGTAGCCCAGGGCGAAGGGAACCTCCTCCTCAATGGGGCGGCGCAGCCGCTCCAGGGCGGTTTGGGGCGGGCCGTGGTGAAGGGCGTGGGCCTCCCGCTCCATTGGGCTGGGAATGCCGTTATGGTAGAAGAACAGGGGGTCCGGCCCGTACAGGCCGCAGTCAAAGCCCTGGCGCTGGCCGTCCACTGCCGCCTGAGCGTCCGGCTCCAGGCAGTCCCGAACGGCTTGGCCGAAGGTCAGGTGGGCATAATAATTCGGCATAAAAAACCACCTCCATCTGTCTCCGGCGTTCACGGGGCGAAGCTGCAAGGGGACACGATTTGACTGTTTTTATGAGTTTATTATAATGTATCCCGCTGGATTGTCAAGGTGGGGGAAACAGGAAAAACAGGAATCAGGTTTCCGGTGACTGCCAGCGGTTCTTCCGCTCCGTAGTAGGATGTGAAGCCTAAATCTTCACTTTTTTGTAGGGGCGGCCCTTGGCCGCCCGTGGAACCCACCTGCTTACTTCGGGCGGCCAAGGGCCGCCCCTACACAGACGATTGCAAAAATCGGAACAATTTGTCCGTATGAACAGTATCACAGGCAGTTCCGTTGGTATTTTGTGACGGCCGAACAAAACGAAGTTTTAGTTTTCACGTTCTAGTAGGGGCACACAGTGTGCGCCCTTCACTTCCGGTATTCAAACTGCATATCGTAGAGGACGACGGTATCCCCGTCCTCAATGCCCATAGCCTCCAGCCGATCAAAGAGGCCGCTCTCCCGCAACTGCTTGTCGAACCAGTTGCGGCTCTCAAAGTCCTCCAGGTTGGTGCAGGCCAGCAGGTGCTGGAGCCAGGGGGCCTCCACGAACCAGTAGTGATCCTCCTGCTCGATGGTGGCCTCGGCGGTGGTGTCCACCTGGGGCATGGGGGGCACATAGTCCGCCTCAAAGACCTTCACCGGCGGCAGCGCGGAAAGGCGCTGGGCGATTTTCTGCACCAGGGGCTGTACCCCCTGATGGGCGGCGGCGGACAGCTCAAAGAACTCATACCCCGCCGCCTCCACATGGGCTTTCAGCCGGTCGATGTTCTCCCGATCATAGCACAGGTCGCACTTGTTGCCGCAGACCAGCATGGGCCGCCCGGCCAGCTCCGGGGAATACTGCCGCAGTTCGGCGTTGATGGTCTCGAAATCCTCTACCGGGTCCCGGCCCTCGCTGCCGGACACGTCCACCAGATGCACCAGCAGGCGGCACCGGTCGATGTGGCGCAGGAAGTCGTGGCCCAGGCCAGCGCCCTCGCTGGCCCCCTCGATGATGCCGGGGATGTCCGCCATAACGAAGGACGTTCCCTCCTCCACATACACCACCCCCAGGTTGGGCATCAGGGTGGTGAAGTGATAGTTGGCGATTTTCGGGTGGGCCTTGGACACCACGCTGAGCAGCGTGCTCTTCCCCACGTTGGGGAAGCCCACCAGCCCCACGTCGGCCAGCAGCTTCAGCTCCAGCGTCACCTCCCGGCTCTCGCCGGGGAGTCCGGCCTTGGCGAACCGGGGGGCCTGCCGGGTGGGGGTGGCGAAGTGCTGGTTGCCCCAGCCGCCCCGGCCGCCACGGGCCAGCACGAACCGGTCGCAGCCCGTCATGTCCTGCATCACTGCGCCGGTGGCGGCGTCCCGCACCACGGTGCCCTCCGGCACCCGGATGATGAGGTCTTTCCCGTCCCGGCCGGACTTCCTGCCGCCGGTGCCGTCCGCCCCGTTCTCCGCCAGGTACTTGCGCTTATAGCGGAAGTCCATCAGGGTGGACAGGTTGCTGTCCGGCACCAAGACGACGCTGCCGCCCCGGCCGCCGTCGCCGCCGTCCGGCCCGCCGTTGGTGACGTACTTCTCCCGGTGAAAGGCCACCGCCCCGTTGCCGCCGTTCCCGGCCCGGACGGTGATATTCGCCGTATCCACAAAGGCTGCTGCCATCGTGCGTCCCTCCTTCTGTCACATCGCAGAAAAACGCACCGAACATAGGGGTTATGTCCGGTGCGTCTCTCAACCTTACTGCGCGCTCTGCTCGACAATGGATACCTGCTTGCGGTCCTTGTCGTAACGCTCAAACTTGACGGTGCCATCCTTCAGGGCGAACAGGGTGTCGTCCTTCCCCCGGCCCACGTTGGTGCCGGGATGGATTTTGGTGCCGCGCTGACGGACCAGCACATTGCCGGCCAGCACGAACTGACCGTCGCCCCGCTTGACGCCCAGACGCTTGGACTCGGAGTCACGGCCGTTCCGGGTGGAGCCGCCGCCCTTCTTGTGGGCGCAGAACTGAATGGAAATCAGCATAGTTAAGTTACACCTCCATACACGTTAGTCATTGGAGGAGAGGAACGCGGCCTCCGCCGCATCCTCCTCCGGGAAATCCGCTTTTACTGCTAAAAACTTGGGGTATTCCCCCGCCAGCTCGGACAGATAGACCATCATTCCCGTCAGCAGATTCTGGCAGGTGGCCTCGTCCGTCTCGGACAAGCCGCCGGGGATTCGGAAGGATAACGCCGCCCGCTCCGGGTCGGTTTTCACGCTGGCGCACAGCCCCAGCACATCGTTCACCACGGCGTTTGCCAGGTTTGCCGCGCTGGAGACGGCGGCGCACACAATGTCGCTGCCCTCGTCGGCATAGCCGCTGTGACCCAGCAGGTCAAAGCCGATGATGCGGTCCTCCTCCGAATGAAAGGTTACGGTGGTCATCAGGCGTGGATGGCGTTGATAGTAACCTTGGTGTAGGGCTGACGATGGCCCTGACGCTTGCGGTAGCCCTTCTTAGGCTTGTACTTGAAGATACGGATCTTCTTGCCCTTGCCGTTCTTCACGACGCTGGCCTCCACGCTGGCGCCCTCCACCACGGGGGTGCCGATGGTGGCGTTGTCGCCGTCGATAACGGCCAGAACCTGGTCGAAGGTCACGGTGTCTCCGGCCTCTACGGGCAGCTTCTCGATAAACAGGGTGTCACCCTCTGCAACCTTGTACTGCTTGCCGCCGGTCACGATGATTGCGGTCATTTGCGTTGCACCTCTTTCCTTAATAACGGACTCGCTCTTGCAGGTGCGGGGCAGACCACGGCTTACGACCTGTTCAAAGCGGCTTTTATACTATATCAGCTTTCGGTGGGTTTGTCAACTTTTTTTTGGAAAAAGGCAGAGCAACAGAAAAGGGAGAAGATAAATCATTCGTGAAGCCTGATGAATTATAGGTTTGCTCGGAAGAAATTATGAAACCGTTCAAACGCCGTGTGGCGGAGCGAAAAAAGCCGGTCGTTGAAAAAATAAAGGCGGAAACCATTTGTTTCCGCCTTTTGAGACGATATGTATCGCTCAGCAAGTCATACCGCCGTCAACAACGATGTCTTGTCCTGTAATGTATCTGGAGGCATCGGAAACAAGGAATAAGACCGTATTTCCGATATCTTCAACCTTTCCGGAATCCCGTAAAGCAATCGTAGGAATAAATTGCTCTAAGAAAGCCGGGTCTTTGATATAGTCCTGGGTCATTTCCGTTTCGACCATTCCGGGCAGGATAGAATTCACGCGTATTTTTTGCGGCCCTACCATTCTGGCAAGGGTTTTTACCATGCTCCACATTGCTCCCTTGGAAGAAGCGTATGCTACAGAACTCATGCCCGATTTAATGGCAGCAACGGAAGATATATCAACGATTGAACCGCCGCCTGCTTTCACCATTTCGGGATAGGCGTATTTCACCATCTGATAGATTCCGTTGAAATTAACGCTCATCACGTTTTGCAGGTTATCTGCGTCAAATTGTTCTTCAATCGGAGAATACAACGTGGAGCTACCCTCTATACCAGCGCAGTAAACTAATGCGTCTAACCGTCCAAACGCTTTGATACACGCCTCTATGGCGGCTTTGCAGTTTTCTTCCTTGGAAGTATCACAAACCGTATATTCGCAAATGCCGCCCTTGTCTATGATGTCTTTTTGGACATTTAACAATTTGCTTTCCCGTCTGGCAAGGATAAAGACTTTTGCCCCTGCCTCAGCGAGAATTTTAGCGGTTCCGGCACCCATTCCTGAGCTTGCCCCTGCAACAAGCGCTACTTTTCCGTCCATTCTAAATGCGTTCATTTTTACATCCCCATACCTTTCTTATCATAGTGGTTTGTTATCTACAAAATCATTATTGTATAATCTATCAATGGCGAAATCCAGCAGCCAGAAGCATATCCTTTAGGGAACCTCTGAATAAATGGACGAGAGCATATTGCGAGGAAATTTGCGTCAGAAAAAGGCGCAAAAGCGCAGGAATCCTGACGGATTTCAAGATTTTGCAACGCATTTATGGCGGAAATTTACCGCAAGATGCCGAAGTGCATTTGTTCAGAGGTTCCTTAGATATCGCATACTTCCGAATCGGGAAAATGTCGCTTCTTTCCCAAGTCGAAGCTTCCCTTGACAGGATAATCCTACACAACAAAATCGGGGCAGACACCCACTTATCATGCAAAGCGGAATGAATGCGCAATCAAGCCACTGACCGAAATTATTATACCTCTGATTTTTGTAATTGTCAATCAAAAGTTATATACAAATCAGGGCAACAGCACTTACCTGTCGGCAGGGACAGCAGTCTGTCTGTCAGCGTATGGAATGATTCGGTTCGTATTTGCATTTTCCCTCCTCTGTTTACATCATTCTACAACAGATTCATGGGAAAAGGAAGTGCCGTTGCCTTGGGGAAAAGAGGAGACGCATCCCCGGCAGCACTGCCGGGGGCAGAAAACGCGCCGGGCCACAGGGGCCCGGCGCGGAAGGGATGGGATAGGAGGGGAGGGAGATTTACTTCCCGCCCTGCTTCTTGGCCTTGATTTCCCGGATGGCGTCGATGTGGGACAGGTTGACCCGGCCCTTCTCGTCAATGTCAGTGACCTTGACCCAAATCATGTCGCCGATGTTGACGGCGTCCTCCACCCGGCCGATGCGGTGGTCAGACAGCTTGGAGATATGCACCATGCCGTCCTTACCGGGAGCCAGCTCCACGAAAGCGCCGAACTTCAGGATGCGCACCACCTTGCCGAAGTACAGGCTGCCCACCTCGGGGACAAAGACGATGGTCTCGATGGCCTTCTTGGCGGCCTCGCAGGCGGCGGCGTTGGGACCGGAGATGAAGATCTCGCCGGTCTCCTCCACGTCCACCTTTGCGCCGGACTCGGCCTGAATCTTCTGGATGACCTTGCCGCCGGAGCCGATCACGTCCCGGATATTGTCGGTGGGAATTTTAATCTTCACCATCTTGGGGGCGTTGGGGCTGACCTCCGGGCGAGGCTCGGAGATAACGGGGAGCATGATTTCATCCAGGATGCGGCAGCGGGCGTCATAGGTCTTGTCCAGGGCTTCCTCGATGATTTCCATGGTCAGGCCGTCGTTCTTCAAATCCATCTGGATAGCGGTGATGCCCTTCTTGGTGCCGGCCACCTTGAAGTCCATCTCGCCGTGGAAGTCCTCTACGCCCTGAATGTCGATAAAGGTCTGGAAGCCGCCATTGTCGTCCTGAATCAGGCCGCAGGAGATGCCGGCCACCGGAGCGGAGATGGGCACGCCCGCGTCCATCAGGGCCAGGGTGGAGCCGCAGATGGAGCCCTGGGAGGTGGAGCCGTTGGAGCTGAGGGTCTCGCTCACCACGCGGATGGAGTAGGGGAAGTCGCTCTCAGAGGGCAGGACGGGCACCAGCGCCCGCTCGGCCAGGGCGCCGTGGCCCTGCTCCCGGCGGCCGACGCTCTTGACGCTCTTGGCCTCGCCGGTGGAGTAGCCGGGGAAGTTGTAGTGGTGCATATAGCGCTTGGACTCCTCTTCCCAGATGGAGTCGATTTTCTGGCTCATGGAGAGGGTGTTCAGGGTGCAGACGCTGAGCACCTGGGTCTGGCCACGGGTGAACAGGCCGGAGCCGTGAACCTTGGGCAGGACGCCCACCTCGGCGGCCAGGGGCCGAATCTCGTTGGAGGCGCGGCCGTCTACCCGGTGGCCCTCCAGCAGCCACTTCTTGACGATTTTCTTCTGGAACTTGTAGGTGATTTCCTCCAGGTACTGATCCATGTTGGGATAGTCGGCCAGGAAGTCAGTATGCCACTGGTCGATGAGCTTGTTCCAGTCGGCCTCACGCTGGTTCTTGTCGTCGGTATCCATGGCGGCGCAGGCGGCGTCCCAGGAGGAATCCACGATTTTGTCAAACAGCTCCTGGTCGAAGTCGGCGTGGGGATAGTCGAACTTGGGCTTGCCGATTTCCGCCACCATCTGGTTGATGAGGGCGATCTGCTTCTGAATCTCGTCAAAGGCCATCTTGATGCCTTTGAGCATGGTGGCGTTGTCCACCTGGTTGGCACCGGCCTCGATCATGACCACCTTCTTGCCGGTGGCCACCACGGTGGTGGCCATGTCGCTCTTATGGCGCTGCTCCTGGTTGGGGTTCAGGACGATTTCGCCGTCCACCAGGCCCACGCTGATGCAGCCCACAGGGCCGTTCCAGGGGATGTCAGAGATAGCCAGGGCGGCGGAGGTGCCAATGGTGGCGGCTACCTCGGGGGAGCAGTCATAGTCCACGGAGAGGACGGTGCAGATGATGGCTACGTCGTTGCGGAAGTCGCCGGGGAACAGGGGGCGGATGGGCCGGTCAATGCACCGGGAGGCCAGCACGGCGTTCAGGCCAGGGCGGCCCTCACGGCGGAGGAAGGAGCCGGGGATGCGGCCCACGGCGTACAGCTTCTCCTCAAAGTCCACGCTCAGGGGGAAGAAGTCGATGCCGTCCCGGGGGCGGGGGGAGGCGGTGGCGGTGCAGAGCACGGTGGTCTCGCCGTACTTGACCACCACGGCGGCGTTGGCCAGCTCGGCCACCTTGCCCACCTCCAGGGTCAGGGGCTTGCCGCACAGGTCCATCTTGTACTCCCGGTAGTTGGGGAAGGTGCGGTGGGTGATAACAGTTGAATAAGACATGGTTGTCCTCCTTTGTGTTGGGCGGACAGGGCCATCTCTTTAGCACTTGAAACGGACGCGGAACGCTGTTCCGCAGCTGGTTCAAATACTAAAAAGAGGATTCGCTTGTCCGCCGGGTGAAGTTGCAATCAAAGCAGGGCGGCGGAGGAGTCCACCGCCCTGTCAGAGACGCATCGGGATGGCGGCGCAAAACGCGCCGCCGCGCCAGCGGGGCAGGATTACTTCCGGATGCCCAGCCTGGCGATGATGGCACGATACCGCTCCACGTCCACCTTGATGAGGTAGTCCAGCAGCTTGCGGCGCTTGCCGACCATCTTCAGCAGGCCACGGCGGGAGTGGTTGTCATGGGGGTTCTCCTTCAGGTGCTCAGTGAGCTGCTTGATGCGGGCGGTGAGAATGGCAATCTGCACCTCGGGGGAGCCGGTGTCGTTCTCGTGGGTTTTGTACTCTTCAATGATTGCGGTCTTTTCGTCCTTACGGATCATGGTTGGTTCCACCTTTCTGAAATTCGTCCCGACCGGCTAAGCGAGGGCCGGTGGCTGCGGCGGTGCGCCGCGAAATGCCCTTCACTGAGCTGTGGGAGTGCGTTTGGTTCCCGCCTGTGGGTCAGGCGGGCGCTTGCAATTCAAGCGTAACAAGCATACCACAGTTTTGCCCGATTGTAAAGCAAAATATTTCCTATGAGGCGAAAATTTGTACGGAGAGGGTGCTTTGGGGAAGAGAAGCCGCCCCGGCGGGAAGGACCGGCGTCAGCCGGCGGAGGGACGGCTCCCCCGATAAGACCCTTTCAGGGCGGCAGTTCCTCAGATAAGGGTCTTGCTTTTTTTTTCAAATCCTGTATACTTTGTTCAGAGGGTCCTTTGCGGACGGAGCGGGTTTGCGCTGCTTCTGCCGCGTATCAGGATATGGGGGAGTTTCTCTGTTCAGAGGCTCCCAAACTATGAAATGAGGAAAGATTATGACAAACGAAGAAAAGCACCAGCTTGCTGTCGCCGCCTGCCAGGTACGGATAGGCATTATAATGTCCACCCATGCGGCGAAGGCCGGGCATCCCGGCGGCAGCCTGTCCGCGGCAGAGGTGTTTGCCTACCTGTACAACCGGGAGCTGCGCATCGACCCGAAGAATCCCCAGTGGGAGGACCGGGACCGTTTCGTGCTCTCCAAAGGGCACGCCGCGCCGGGGCTGTACGCCGCCCTGGCCTATCGGGGCTTTTTCCCGGTGGAGGATCTCCTCACCCTGCGGCACATTGGCAGCTACCTTCAGGGGCATCCCTGCATGAACACGGTTCCCGGCGTGGATATGTCCACCGGCTCCCTGGGGCAGGGGGTCTCCTGCGCGGCGGGCATGGCCAAGGCGGCGAAGTACCTGGGCAACGGCGCGAACATCTATGCCCTGCTGGGCGACGGCGAGATCGCCGAGGGCGAGGTGTGGGAGGCGTTCCTGTTTGCCGCCCACTACAGGCTGGACAACCTCTGCGTCCTCATCGACCTGAATGGCCTGCAAATCGACGGGGCGACGAAGGACGTGATGAACCTCGAGCCGGTGGACGCCAAGCTGGAAGCCTTCGGCTTCAACGTGGTGTCCGTGGACGGCCACGACTTCGACGCCCTGGAGAGCGCCTTCGCCTTCTTCCACGGCTGCCAGGGCCAGGGCAAACCCACCGCCATCCTGCTCTACACCGTCAAGGGCAAGGGCGTGTCCTATATGGAGAACCAGGTGAGCTGGCACGGCAAGGCCCCCAACGACGCGGAATATGAAATCGCCATGGATGAGCTGACCGCCGCCCTGGCAGAACTGGAGGCGGCACAATGAGCGACGTGAAAAAAATCGCCACCCGGGAGAGCTACGGCAATACCCTGGTGGAGCTGGGCAGGGCCCACAGCGACGTGGTAGTGCTGGACGCAGACCTGGCTGCCGCCACCAAGACCTGCATCTTTCAGAAGGTGTTCCCGGAGCGGCACTTCAACTTCGGCATTGCCGAGGAGAATATGATCGCCGCGGCCGCCGGTATGGCGGCCATGGGGCTGGTGCCCTTCGCATCCAGCTTCGCCATGTTCGCGGCGGGCCGCGCCTATGAGCAGGTGCGCAACTCCGTCGGCAGCCCCCATCTGAACGTGAAAATCGGGGCCAGCCACGGCGGCATTTCCGTGGGCGAGGACGGGGCCAGCCATCAGTGCTGCGAGGACTTTGCCCTGATGCGCACCATCCCCGGCATGGCGGTGCTTTGCCCCGCCGACGACGTGGAGGCCAAAGCCGCCGTGAGGGCGGCCTATGAATGGGACGGGCCGGTGTACCTCCGCTTCGGGCGTCTGGCGGTGCCGGTATTCCACGAGGAGGCCGGTTTTACGTTCCAAATCGGCAAAGGCGAGGTGCTGACCCAGGGCAACGACGTGGCCATCCTGGCCACCGGCCTGCTGGTCTATGAGGCGCTGCTGGCAGCGCAGGCGCTGAAAAACGAGGGTATTTCCGCCAGAGTGATCAACCTCTGCACCATCAAGCCCCTGGACGAGGAGCTGGTGGTCGCCGCCGCCAGGGAGTGCGGCAAGGTGATTACCTGTGAGGAGCACAGCGTCATCGGCGGCCTGGGCGAGGCGGTGGCCGCCCTGCTCAGCGAAACGCAGCCCACCCCCATGCGCCGCATCGGGGTGCAGGACGTGTTCGGGTACTCCGGCCCCGCCGCCGAACTGCTGAAGCAGTTTGGCCTCTGCGGGTCGCATATCGCCGAAGTGGCCCGGGCCTTCGTCCGGGGCTGACAGGGAGGAACAGGCATGGGCAGCGCAAAGAAGTGCCTGGGCATCGAGCTTGGCTCCACCCGCATCAAGGCGGTGGTGATCGACGAAGCCTTCCGGCCGGTGCAGTCCGGCGATTACACCTGGGCCAGCCGCTGCGAAAACGGCGTCTGGACCTACGATCTGGACGAGGTCTGGACGGGCCTGAAAACCGCCCTGAAGGGCCTCGGCCCGACGGACGGCCTCGCCGCCATGGGCGTCTCCGCCATGATGCACGGCTATCTGGCCTTTGACCGGGACTGGAAATTGCTGGTACCCTTCCGCACCTGGCAGAACACCATCACCGGCCCGGCGGCGGAGGAGCTGACCGCCCTGTTCCGGTTCAACATCCCCCAGCGGTGGAGCATCGCCCACCTGTACCAGGCCATCCTGAACGGCGAGCCCCATGTGAAGGACATCGCCCACATCACTACCCTGGCCGGGTACGTCCACCACGCCCTGACCGGGGCGAACGCCCTGGGCATCGGGGAGGCCTCCGGTATGTTCCCCATTGACAGCGCCGCCCTGGACTATGACCGGGCCATGCTGGACCAATTTGACCGCCTGATCGCGGACAAGGGCTATCCCTGGCGCATCCGGGACATCCTGCCCGGCGTGCTGTCGGCCGGGGAGGACGCGGGCGCGCTGACCGAGGCGGGCGCCGCCCTGCTGGGCGGCCTGCTGCCCGCAGGTATCCCCGTGGCCCCGCCGGAGGGGGACGCAGGCACCGGCATGGCCGCCACCAACTCGGTGGCCCCCCGCACCGGCAACGTCTCCGCCGGAACCTCCATCTTCTCCATGGTGGTGCTGGAGAAGCCGTTAAGCCGGGTCTACCCGGAGCTGGACCTGGTGACCACCCCCACCGGCAGCCCGGTGGCGATGGTACACTGCAACAACTGCACCGGCGACATGAACGCCTGGGCCTCCGTCCTGCGGGAGACGGCGGAGCTGTTCGGCGGCGGCGCCTCCGCCGATGCGCTGTACACGAAGCTGTATGAAAAGAGCCTGGAGGGCGAGCCGGACTGCGGCGGCGTGCTGGTCTGCAACTACCTGGCCGGAGAGGGCGTCACCCATCTGGACGGGGGCCGCCCCCTGGTCCTGCGCCGCCCGGACAGCCGCTTCACCCTGGCGAACTTCCTGCGGGCGCAGCTCTACGCCGCCATGTCCACCCTGAAAATCGGGATGGATCTGCTGGCCCGGGAGCAGGTGGCTATCGACAGCCTCACCGGCCACGGCGGCCTGTTCAAGACGCCGGTGGTGGGGCAGCGGTACCTGGCCGCGGCCTGCAACGCCCCCGTCACCTGCATGGAGACGGCGGGGGAGGGCGGCCCCTACGGGATGGCCCTGCTGGCCTCCTATCGGGCGAACCGGGCCGACGGCGAGACGCTGGAGGGCTTCCTCTCCGGCAGGGTCTTTGCCGGGGTGGCAGGCACCACCCTCCAGCCGGAGGCGGCGGACGTGGACGGCTTTAACCGCTACCTGGCCCGCTACCGGGCCGCCCTGA
This sequence comes from Clostridiales bacterium, assembly GCA_021201475.1. GTDB lineage: Bacteria > Bacillota > Clostridia > Oscillospirales > Oscillospiraceae > Onthomonas. The sequence goes on along the minus strand of JAJQEV010000052.1, from coordinate 4,531 downwards.
CCGTGGAGCGGAGCGCCGTGGAGGCGCTGTGAGTCAAAACCGGCGGGAAGCCGCAGGAAGGAGCGTATCGCAATGCTGGAGGAACTGAAACGCAGGGTCTGTGAGGCCAACCTGGAGCTGACCCGCCGGGGCCTGGTGACCTACACCTGGGGCAACGCCAGCGGCATTGACCGGGAGCGGGGCCTCCTCGTCATCAAGCCCTCCGGCGTGGCGTATGACGCGCTGAAGCCGGAGGACCTGGTGGTGCTGGATTTGGACGGCAACAGGGTGGAGGGCGACCTGAACCCCTCCTCCGACACCAGAACCCACCTGGAGTTGTACCGGGCCTTCCCGGAGGTGGGGGGCATCGTCCACACCCACAGCACCTACGCCGTGGCCTGGGCCCAGGCCCGGCGGGACATCCCCTGCTACGGCACCACCCATGCCGACTATTTCTACGGCCCCGTCCCCTGCGCCCGCAGCCTGACGCCGGAGGAGATCGACGGGGACTACGAGGGGAACACCGGCAAAGTCATCGTCGAGACCTTCCGGAGCCGGGGCATCAGCCCGGTATACGTCCCCGCCGTCCTCTGCGCCAACCACGGCCCCTTCACCTGGGGCGCGGACGCGGCCCAGGCGGTGTATCATGCGGTGGTGCTGGAGGAGGTGGCGAAGATGGCCCTCCTGACCGAGCAGACCAGCCCCACCGCCGGCCCCGCCCCCCGGTGCGTGCAGGAGAAGCACTTCCTGCGCAAGCACGGCCCCAACGCCTATTACGGCCAGGGGAAGGGCTGAGCGGCGGCGCAAAAAAAAGCGCCCATACGGTACAGGATATTGTACCGTATGGGCGCTTTGCCTGTCCAGGCTGCGCGGGCGAATCGCCTGCATCGGGCGTATCCTAAAGTAAACCCCTATAAGAGCAGCCGTTCGGGTATTGGGATACTTACCCATCATTAAAATAATCATTTTTCATGCTCCATTTTACTGCATTGTGCCGGAGAAGTCAACCGCTAATTTGGACAATTTGTGTAAAATTTTGTAGAATTGTCCGGTTCGCACGCCCTAAGAATTTCTTAAGAATTTCTTAAGATTGCGCGGGAGACGCGCCGACGGTGGTCAAACCCGTGGTCAGAAACGCCTGACCACGGGTTCCTTTTTTTGACCCTCGGCGGGGGACGCGGAGGCGCGGCGCGGAGCGGCGTCAGTGGTCAAAATCGTGGTCAGGTCAGATAGGGAACGTTGATTTTTCAGGGCTTTTCGGCCTTTCCTTCTTATAGGGGTTTACTGTACGAGCGGCCGGAACCCCCTGGCAAGCCCCTCCAACTGCGGAGGTTTTGCAACGCAAGCCCTTCCAACCGCGGAGGTTCCCGCCGAAGCGAGGTGACCGCAGATGCCCCAGGCAGGAAAAATTGACAGAATCACCCCCGGCCGCCGCTTCGGCAAGCTGACCGTGGAGGCTGACACCGGCCTCCGGAAGAACCGCTACGCCGTCTGGCGCTGCCGGTGCGACTGCGGGAACGAGCTCAACGCCAGCACGAAGGAGCTGAAAGACGGCAAGCGCCGCGACTGCGGCTGCACCACCCATGTCGGCCACGGGGCCAACGACCTGACCGGTCAGCGCTTCGGCAAGCTGAAAGTGCTGTATCCCACGAAGCAGCGCACCGACCACGGCAGCGTGGTCTGGCACGCGGTCTGCGACTGCGGCAGGGAGTGCGACGTCTCCGCCCGGCGGCTGGTGCGGGGCAAGGCCCGCTCCTGCGGCTGCCTTTCCAATCCCCCTTTGAAAGATTACGTCGGGAAGCGCTTCGGCCGCTGGACGGTGCTGGAGTACGCCGGTACCGCGCAGGACTTGGGCCTCGCCGGTACCATGAACTACTGGAAGTGCCGCTGCGACTGCGGCAAAACCGGCGTCGTCGGCCAGACGGAGCTGCAAAACGGCAGCTCCCAAAGCTGCGGCTGCCTGCAAAGGGAGCGGCTGCTGGACAGTATGAAGCTGGTGGACGGCACCTCCGTCCTCCGGCTAGAGACCGGGCGGGATACCCTCCGCGCCGACAACGGCAGCGGCAAGACCGGCGTCTGCTTCCTCTCCCGGGAGCAGAAATGGGCGGCCTACATCACCCTGCAAAAGAAGCGGTACAGGCTGGGCCTGTACAGGGACAAGAGCGAGGCGATCAGGGCGCGTTCGATGGCGGAGGAACTGCATGAGGACTTTATCGACTGGTACTATCAGGAGTACCTTCCGGCCCAATCGCCGGAGCAGACGTTGAAATGAAGCTGAACAGACAGGAATCACAAACAAACTACACCGTACCGGCCCCCGCCGCCATCCCCTCGGAGGAGGAGGTTGCCGCCGAGCGGGAGCGGCTGCAATACCGGCAGCGGTACCGCCGTACCCTCCAGACCACGGTCTACGCCCTGATTGTCGTGGCGGCGGTGGCGGTGCTGATTGCCACCATGTTCCTGCCGGTGCTGCAGGTGTCCGGCACCAGCATGGAGCCGACGCTGGAGGACGGGGACGTTATCGTCCTGGTGAAGTCCGGCGACTTCGAGACCGGCGACCTGGTGGGGTTCTACTACCAGAACAAGCTGCTCCTCAAGCGGGTCATCGCCGGGCCGGGGGACATCGTGGACATCGACGACGAGGGCAACGTTTACGTCAACGATGAACTGCTGGACGAGCCTTACGTCACCGAGAAGGCCCTGGGGGAGACCGACAGGGATTATCCGGTACAGGTACCGGAGGGCCGCTATTTCGTCATGGGCGACAACCGGGCCACCTCCATCGACTCCCGGAGTACCGCCATCGGCTATATCGAGACAGACCAAATCGTGGGCAAGGTCATGCTCCGGATCTGGCCGCTGAATCATCTTTCCCTGATTCGGTAGCCCCCACACATTTCATATCGTATACAACTGCGGGAGCGCCAAAGGCGCACCCTGCGTGTTGCATAAAACCCTGAGACGGTGAAGGAGGAATGAACAAACCAAAACCATAAGCCGGGATGAACCGTCCCCCGATGCCGTTTCAGGCAGGCAAATACCCGTCCCTATCCACCCCATTCTCAAATTTATATTTATGTAAAGGAGAACACACCATGAGTAAACTGAAAAAACTGGGCAGCCTGCTGCTCGCACTGGTCTTCGCCCTGGGCCTGACCTGCACCGCGTTTGCGGCGGACATCACCATCACCAACGCCAACGCTGGTGAAACCTACAACGCCTACCTGATCTTCACCGCGACCACCAGTGACAGCGGCGGTGTCACCTACTACATCGACTCTAATACCAGTGCTTATTGGGACTACATCGTTGCTATGAGCAACCTGGCTTCGGACGAACAAAAAGAAGCCAGTGATTATGCCGAACTGTTCACCTTGGTTGAGACTGGCACTGATGGCCTCTATCAGGTTACTTGGGTCGGAGATGGAGATTCAAGTAATGATGGAGAAGAAGGTCATGAGGATGAAGTTGATAGCGCTATTATTGCCTATCTGGTTTCCGTCGGTGCGAAGGGTAGCGTTGCTGGCACCGTCACCCCGGATGAGGATGGCAGCGCAAAAATCACCGTTTCTAAGGCCGGTTACTACTTTGTGACCACCACCACCGGCTCTGTGGTCAGCATCAATACCTCTGCTGACAGCGTTAATATTACAGACAAGAACGCTGAGCCTACTGTTGACAAGAAAGCCAGCGAAACCGCGTCCAACTACAGCGACAGCGACACCTATGCTCAGATTGGCGACACTGTGTACTTCCAGTCCACCATCAGCAATGTGGCTGACGCCGCGAACCTGAAACTGATCGATACCCTGAGCGAAGGCCTGACCCTGAATGAGAACAGCATCGTGGTCACGCTGGACGACACCACTCTGGACGACACCACTCTGGTCAAGGATATCGATTACACTATTGTAACTTCCTCCACTGGCTTCACCATCACCTTCCTGTCCACCTCCGAGACTCTGGCTGCGGCTACTTCCACCAGCACCATCGTCGTGACCTACAACGCCACTGTCAATGGCGATGCTGACATTTATACCGATGCCAATACCAACACGACCTATGTGACTTATGGTAACAGCTCTGAATCCGAGAAAGACAGCACCAAGACCTATGTCTATGACATCGATCTGAGCAAGAAAGACGGCTCTGGCAACACCCTGACCGCTAAGTTCACTCTGACCCGTTCCGGCGAGAGCAGCCCTGTTTACTTCGTCGCTGTTAAAGGCGGTTATCGCGTGGCTACCGCTGATGAGATTGCCAGTGAAGAGGTTACCACTACAACCACCATCGAGGCTGGTTCTGTCAACATCTCCGGTCTGGACGCTGGCACCTACACCCTGACCGAGACTGAGGCTCCCGAAGGCTACAACCAGCTGACCTCCAGCGTGACCATCACTATTAACACTGATGGCACTGTGACCGTTTCTGGTAACGACCTCGTTTCCTCCACCAGCAGCACCAATGATGTAACCGTCATCAACAATGCCGGTTCCTCCCTGCCCTCCACCGGCGGCATCGGCACCACCATCTTCTATGTGGTGGGCGGCGT
>JAJQEV010000016.1 GCA_021201475.1 Clostridiales bacterium | reverse complement strand
TTTGCTCTGTTTTGCCCGATGATTTTGGGTTTACACAGAATTTAGGATAGACCCCGTGACGATTCTGGACATTGCGCCCGTAACGATTGGAGACTATGTGATGATTGGCCCTAACACGCTGATTTCTACAGTAAATCATCCAATGAATCCGGCTGGCCGGAGAAAGCATTTGGGAATCGCAAAGCCCGTGACAATCGGGAATGATGTATGGATTGGTGGAAATGTGACCATCCTGCCCAGCGTCAACATCGGAAACAATGTGGTTGTGGCGGCAGGTGCTGTTGTCACAAAGGATGTGCCAGACAACTGTGTGGTCGGAGGCGTACCGGCCAGGGTCATCCGGGAGATTGAAAATGACATTAACGAATAAAGAAAATGACCTATAAGACTGCTTTTATTTTGTCCTTCGACCTTTCAGCGTTCCGCAGGAATGCGTAGCCACCACGCCAGTGGTGTTCTTCAAAAAAAGGGGATTGGGGATATGCCCCAACAAGCAAAAAACCGTCAGACCGCCGGAGGGCGGAATGGCGGTTTTTTCGACTTTGTATAGACAAAGACCCTGCTTGCGACTTAGCTTTCAACGACTGTAATCGTATTTTTCAGCATTCCCATCCAACAGGAATATGTATACGTTCCTTCTTCCGTCGGTGTAAACTCTATTACAACTTCACCTGCGGTAAGTTTTACCTGCTGATTAAACGCCGACAGTACAATTTCGTTATTACAGCCGTTCAGATTTTTCTCATCTACCTCTATCGTCCAAACGACAGGAATCCCCGCAGTGACTTGAATATCGTCATAGCCATTGGCGTGAAGAGTTGTTGTCACATACTGAACATCTCCATCAATGGTTGAAACGACAGCCTCATCCGTATTTGTACTTTTTGATGAGACAGTAAAGCCTGTCAGGACAAGGTTGTTTTGTATCATGAAAATACCCATGATAACCAACAGGATAGAGCCAACCTGTAGCATACGCTGCCGCCAATGCGTTTTCAGCATCCCCGCCGCCAAACCAAAGGAAAAGACAAGAGGAATCGTACCCAGGCAAAAGGAAAACATGGATAGGGCTCCGGCCAGCATACTGCCACTGGCGATGGCGTAGACCTGCATGGATTGCAGTGGCCCACAGGGCATCAACCCATTTGCCAGACCTACTGCAAAGGAGCTGTGTTTCCCCACACTTTGTATTTTGTCAGACAGATTTCCTGACAGCTTCGGGAAAAGACGAACAGGCAGAGAAATGCCTCCAAGCATATTGATGCCCATGAGCAGCATAAACCCGCCGGCAATCAGGCCGATCACACCCCTTACCTGTAAGGTGATGGCAGCTTTTTCGCCGATAAAACCCAGAATACCGCCGATCAAAGTGTAGCTGGACAGCCGTCCGAGATTGTATAAGATACCGCGGCGCAAGGGCTTTATATTTCCAGAAGAAATGCTTTGAGCCAGATTTAATCCTCCACACATAGCAATGCAATGGACGCTGGTCAACAGGCCAATCACGAACAGGGCAAAATAGCTCATCCGTTCTTCACTGATTGTAGGGATGTTCTGGAATATCTCCAGCCATCCCATGTGCCGAGCGATCACATAGACTCCCAGAATAATAATTAGAGTAGCCACAGTATCACGGACTTTTTTTGCGCTTTTCGCAACTCCGTAACCAGTCTTTTGAATTGTTTCAATGATGGCGCTTTCTGTGCAGGGTGGGTTGAACTCAGCTGTCAATTCACCTCTACTGTGATTTGCGGTTACGGATTGCACGCCTTCAAGTGACGATACTGTTCTTTCCAGTCGGCGCTCACAACCGGAGCAGGTCATGCCCGTAACGTGAAAAATAATTTTACTCACAGAATGCCCCTTTAAAACTGCTTCCAGTTAGAAAAACGATATGCGTTTTCTTCCAAAAAAGAGTCGGAAACTGTAATGATTCCGTTTTCTTCGGTGTAATCATCCTCCGTGATCGGAACGGGGTTGCAACCTCCACTTGTAAGACCAATTTCATCAGATGAAAAGTGGTTTCCACAGTTTTGGCAGACAAAGTCATCGCCATCCTGCTCAAAATAAGCGTAGGGAGATCCGTTGCAAACCTGGCAGGTATTCATTGCGAGTCGCACTGTACCGTCAGAAGCGAGAACCGCAAAAATCTCAACAGTTGTTCCTTCAACTATCGTATCATAATAACTGGCACTGGCATTTATATCTTCAACACGGATTTCGATTCCTGCGTCTGCTGTGTCAGATGTATTTTCCTGTGTTTCTACTGACTCCGCTTCAGAAGAACAACCGACCATAACAATCGCCATAACTGCTGCAATGACTCCTGTGAAATACCGCATTGCTTTTTTGCACATGATTGATACCTCAACTTTCCTTTAAATCGATTTAATTAAATCCTTTATAACCTCTCCAGCCAGGATAAGACCGGCTACAGACGGAACGAACGCAACACTTCCTGGAATATCCCTCCGCTGCGTACATTTACGTTTTGTTCCAGGTGGACAGATGCAGTGCGTTCGGCAACTGATCTCCATATCGTCCAGAGGGCGAATGCTTTTTTCCGTGGAATATACCACTTTCAGTGCGCGTATTCCACGCTTTCTGCATTCATGCCGCATCACCTTTGCAAGCGGACATATCGTTGTCTCATAAATATCTGCCACTTGGAATTTTGTGGGGTCAAGCTTATTTCCGGCTCCCATACAACTGATGACTGGCACGCCACACTTTTGCGCCTGTTCGATAATTTCGAGCTTCGCCGTAACAGTATCTACTGCATCTACAACGTAGGAATACTGTGAAAAATCAAATTCATCTGCATTCTCCGGAAGATAAAAGCACTTTCGAACTTCCACCCGCGCATTTGGATTGATTTCGAGTATGCGCTCCTTCATGACATCTGCTTTATACTGGCCGACCGTTTTTCTGGTCGCAATGATCTGCCTGTTTAAATTGGTCAGACAAATTTTATCATCGTCAACCAGCATGAAAGAACCGACTCCGCTTCGAGCGAGTGCTTCCACTGCGTACCCACCGACGCCTCCGATGCCGAATACTGCAACACAGGAGGTCGATAAGCGCTCCATTCCATCTTTGCCCAGCAGAAGCTCTGTCCTTGAAAACTGATTCAGCAATGTATTGCCCTCCCGTTATTTCTGCGCATCCAGCGTCTCGTTCATGCTTCCGGTTCGGTATCCTATCAAATCCAATGTAACATAGGAAAAACCAAAAGACTTGAAGTCCGCATAAACTGTTTTTCTTACATCTTCCTGTATCAGCTTTTCAAATTCCTGTGGCATGAGTTCGATACGGGCAATGTTGCCGTGGATTCGCACACGCACCTGCTGGAATCCCAAATCAAGTAATAACTGCTCCGCCTTATCTACCATTTGCAGCTTTTCCTCCGTGATGGTTTCTCCATATACAAATCGTGAGGATAGGCAGGCAAAGGACTGCTTGTTCCAGGTTGGAAGGCCAAATTCCCTGGACAGGCTGCGTATTTCTTCTTTGTTTAGCTCCGCATATCGCAATGGGCTGACAATTCCAAGCTCCTTGACGGCAATCAATCCAGGACGGTAATCACCGTTATCATCCATGTTGGACCCTTCGGCGACTGCCGCAATATGATGCTCTTTTGCCAGGGCAAGAATTTTTTCAAACAACTCTCGCTTACATAGGTAGCAACGATTCTTTGGATTCTGCCGAAATCCTTCGATTTCCAGTTCCTCCGATGCTACCACGAAATGCCGCACATGAAATTCATCGCAAATAGCTTTTGCCTCGTTCAACTCTCTTTTGGGGAAAGAGCAGGAGGACGCCGTTACCGCGATTACCTGATCTCCCAGAGCTTCCTTCGCTGCATATAGCAGGAACGTAGAATCTACGCCGCCGGAAAAAGCAACTGCAACGCTCCCCAGACTTTTCAGATAGTCCTGTAATTTTTGATATTTCATGGATAAGTTCTGCACCATAGTGTTCACCTCAATTCAAGAGTATAGCTCCGGTCTGCGCAGCGACATATACGGGCGGCTATCGCCTTTCTTGCGATTATTAACTATATCAATGTCAACATAGATAAGCTGCTCTCGGTCATCTGTTTTCACTATAAGATTTCCGTCAGCATCCACAGCAAGCGATTCCCCTGCAAACGCCATCTGGCCCTCTGTTCCCGTTCGATTGCACATAGCAATGGGGATACAGTTTTGGAACGCCTGCACACGAATCTCCCATTCAAACATAGTGAGCCGCTCGGCTTTGGTGTTTGCCGTTGGTATCAGGATCAAATCGGCACCTTTCAGTTTTTCGGTTCGGATACTCTCCGGATAGTGGCGATCAAAGCAAACTACGATTCCCAGGTTTCCCAAGGGGGTCTGGAATACCAGAAACCCATCGTCTGAAGGAGCATAATAATCCTGCTCGTAAAAATTGGCCGCCTGCGCAATATGTACCATCTTCTGAATGCCCTGTATCTCTCCCGTTGCACTGATAAGAAAACTTGCGTCATAACGCTTTTGGTTTTCCTCGTAATAAAAATTGGGAACTGCATATATGCGGTTCTCCCGACAGGCTTTCTGAAAGCTCAATACCTCATCGGCATTCGATCTCACGGCCTTATCAGATACACTCTGTCTTTCATACTGAGGGAAAAAGGGCAGCAGCGACAGCTCTGGATACAAAATCAAATCCGCGCCATTTTCAGCTGCATCCTGCAAAGCGGATAAGCATTTTTTCAAGTTCTCCGCCATATCTGCTCCCATTCTCATTTGAAATAAGGCAACTTTCATTCCATACCTCACATTCGCCTCTGCAAAAACGATTTCCTATTTGCCTACTAACTATGTAGGTGAATAGGGAAATTATAACCCACAACGGGGTCAATGTCAAGGTGGGGGAACTCCGCAGCAGGAGCCAAACTGAGGAGCCGGAAAATCGACAATTTACAACAACCCAGTCGGGCCTTCCCATAGAAAAGCGTATACCTTTTTCTCAAATGCCTGCCAGACAGGAGTCCCTCTTTCCGTTTTGCCTATTAGAACGCAGGGCAGGTTGACCAATCAAAGCACCGAAAAATTTTTTCAGAATTACCCACAAACCTATTGACATAGTAGGTAAATGGTGTTAGAATAGCCTCATCGGATTTGAAGCCGATAGGGAAACAGATAGGAAAGGAGGCGGAAGTGATGGCCGAGTTTATTTCTCAGAAAGCGAATCTCATCATGTGTTGTCGAATGCTAAGCTCCCGGGCATATTATATGGCTGGGGTGCAGTCATGCGCACATTGCGTCATAACTGGTCGCCTCGATAAGATGCATGATTAAAGAATCAGCAGGCTTATAGTCATTTGTCCGGGAGCTTGTTCCAGGCTTCCGGTTTTTTGTTGTTCGAAACCGGAAGCAATAAGAAAATGAGTTTGCCGAGAAGGGGGGCGCGCCGCGTTGAACTGGCAGTTTATCGAAAACTACCTGCCGCTGTATCAGAAAGCAGCTGTGCTGACTGTGCGGATCGGCTTCGCGGGAATCGCGGCCGCCATCCTGATTGGCCTGGTATGCACGATGGTTCAGTATTATAAGGTGCCGTTTCTGCGTACAGTAGTGTCCGCTTATATTGAAGTCAGCCGGAATACGCCGCTGCTGGTACAGTTGTTTTTCATCTATTATGGATTACCTAAAATCGGTATCCAAACGGATGCAACTGCCTGCGGCGTTGCCGGTCTGGCATTCCTGGGCGGCAGCTATATGACGGAGGCATTCCGCAGCGGCATTGAGGCTGTCCCAAATTCGCAGGAAGAGAGCGCTTACAGTCTGGGGCTCAGCAAAGCGCAGACGATGTGGTATGTAATCCTGCCGCAGGCGTTCGCCATCAGCGTTCCTGCATTTATGGCGAATGTGATCTTTCTGTTGAAGGAAACCAGCGTGTTTTCAGCCATCAGTCTGATGGATCTGATGTTTACTGCGAAAGACTTAATCGGGTTGTACTATAAAACGACGGAGAGCCTGTTCCTGCTGGTCGTGTTCTATCTGCTGATTTTACTTCCGGTTTCCATTTTGGGAAGAGTCCTGGAAAGGAGGCTGCGCTATGCCGGATTTGGGACTTGAGGTGCTGCTGAAGGGCAAAAACCTTTCCCGTCTCCTCGGGGGCCTCGGCGTTTCCCTGGAAATCAGCCTGATTTCGGTGGCAATCAGTATTCCTCTTGGCGTTGTACTTGGAATCTTGATGACCTGGAAAAATCCAATCAGCAGGGCTATTACACGATGTTATCTGGAGTTTGTCCGTATCATGCCTCAGATGGTGCTCCTGTTTATCGTCTACTTTGGAACGACACGGGCATTTGGCTGGAACCTGTCCGGAGAGCTCTCATCGGTCATTGTGTTTTCCGTATGGGGAACGGCTGAGATGGGTGATCTGGTACGGGGCGCCGTTATCAGTATCCCTGCTCACCAGTACGAAAGCGCCGAAGCATTGGGTCTGACAAAGGTTCAGACATACAGGTATATCGTTTTACCGCAAACGGTACGCAGACTAATCCCGTTGTCGATCAATCTGATTACAAGGATGATCAAGACGACCAGCCTGATTCTGATGATCGGCGTTGTGGAGGTGATGAAGGTCGCCCAGCAGATCATAGAGGCAAACCGAATGAGCAGTCCAAACGCTGCCTTTGGGGTTTATCTGACGGTATTCGTCCTCTATTTTGTCGCCTGTTGGCCGATCAGCCTTCTGGCAAGGTATCTTGAAAAGCGTTGGAGGTGAGAATGTGTGGCAGAACCGGTGTTGACGATAGAGCATCTGACAAAGCGTTTTGGTGATCTTGAGGTTTTCCGTGACATCAGCCTGGATATTCACGAAGGTGAAGTCATCGTGATCGTCGGACCGAGCGGATGCGGAAAGAGCACACTGCTCCGATGTATTAACGCCCTGGAGGAAATTCAGGGCGGAGAGATACGGCTTCGCGGCGAACTCATCTCGAAGGACAGCAAGCATTTGGCAGAGATGCGTCAGAAAATCGGTATGGTGTTCCAGAACTACGAACTCTTTCCTCATAAGACAGTGCTGGATAATATTCTGCTGGCTCCAATGAAGGTGCAAAAGCGGCCAAAAAATGAAGTGAAAGAGGAAGCCCTCTCGTTGCTTGCACGCATAGGTCTGGAGGAAAAGGCAGACAGCTTCCCCAGGCAACTGTCCGGAGGGCAAAAGCAGCGGGTAGCCATTATCAGAGCCTTGTGTATGCACCCTGAGATCCTGTTATTTGACGAGGTCACAGCGGCCCTCGATCCGGAAATGGTCAGGGAGGTGCTGGAGGTCATATTAGGTCTTGCGGACCAGGGGCGGACAATGGTGATCGTCACCCATGAAATGCAGTTTGCACGAGCAGTGGCCGACAGGATCATTTTCCTGGATGATGGAGGTATTGTGGAGGAGGGAACGCCGGAACAGTTTTTTGACCATCCAAAAACAGAACGGGCAGAAAGATTTCTGCAAACATTCACATTTGAGCGGAAACGCTCCTGATGTCATTACTAATATAAAATACAATGAAAGCAGAGCTTTGGAGGTACATTATGAAAAAGATCAATAAATTTTTAGCTTTATTACTTGCAGTCGCGGCGGTTTTATCCCTGGCTGCGTGCGGTTCGTCCACATCGGAATCATCGTCCGCATCGGAATCGTCGACTGCATTGGAGTCATCGACCACAGAAGGCGAGGAGACGGACCAGACGTCAGAGGTCGTTTACCGGACGCTGGACGAGATTGTGGAAAGCGGAACCATCAACATCGGCGTTTTCTCTGACAAGAACCCGTTCGGCTATGTGGACGAAAACGGTGAATATCAGGGCTACGATGTATATTTTGCCCGGCGTATCGGCGAAGACCTGGGTGTGGAGGTGAATTTTGTATCGACAGAGGCCGCGAACCGCATCGAGTATTTGCAGACAGGAAAGGTCGACATCATCCTCGCTAACTTTACTGTAACGGAAGAGCGTGCAGAGGAAGTGGATTTCGCGCTGCCATACATGAGTGTGGCGTTGGGTGTTGTATCCCCGGATTCCAACGTCATTACGAGCCTGGATGACTGGAACTCCGAGGACGAGATCATCGTTATTTCCGGCACAACAGCAGAAACCTATCTGACCGAGAACTATCCGGACATCACGCTTCAGAAATATGACACATACGCAAACGCTAAAAACGCCCTGGAGAACGGGAACGGCGTTGCGTGGGCAAACGACAACACAGAGGTAATCGCATTTGCACTTCAAAATGAAGGATATACAGTGGGCATCCCCAGCCTTGGCAGTCAGGATACGATCGCCCCTGCCGTGTCAAAGGGGAATTCCACGCTCCTTGACTGGCTGAACGAAGAGATCGAAGCACTGGGCGAGGAACAATTCTTCCATGAGGATTATGAAGCGACGCTTGTGGACACTTATGGTCTGGATTATGAGGAAAGCCTTGTCATTGAAGGCGGCGTAGTGAGCACGACTGAGACGACAGCAGAAACCACCGAGGTCGAGGGTGTCGAGCTGGATAAGGACGCATATGATGAATTGGTCGCCTCCGGACCCGTGGCAGATGATGAGACAATCGCCTCCAGCAGCTGGGCAACGGCAGTAAAGGAAGCTGGTGTGCTGCGTGTGGGCGGCACCAGAACCTCCTACCTGTTCAGCCAGCTGGATGAAACGGATGACAGCCTGAGAGGATTTGACGCAGGCATCTATCAGCTTTTAGCGCGCTATATCCTGGGCGACGAGACGGCATACGAGCTGACTCAGGTAGACTCCAGCACACGGGAATCCGTCCTCCAGAGTGACCAGGTGGATGTTGTAGTAGCCACCTATTCCATCACGGAAGCGCGTCAGGAAGTCATTTCCTTCGCAGGCCCCTACTATACGTCCCAGCAGGCCGTTTTAGTGGCGGCGGGGAATACAGAAATTACGGGGATCGACAGCCTGGCTGGGAAGACCGTCGCAACGCAGGCTGGCTCCACCGGCCCGGCCATTCTGGAAGAGTATGCTCCGGACGCGATCGTGCAGGAATTTGAGTCCGATACTGAAGCTCGCACGGCGCTGGAACAGGGACGGGTAGATGCCTATGTGACGGACTATACGCTGCTTTTGAACGCTATTGTGAAAAATCCGGATGCTTATGAGATCGTAGGCGATGTGTTCGGCCCGGAGGATAATTACGGGATTGGACTGCCTCTTGACTCGGATGGAGTAGAATTTGTCAATGAATTTTTGAAGAGCATCATTGCTGACGGCACCTGGGAAGAGCTGTGGCATATCACTTTAGGGGATCGTACAGGCATTGAAACGGCTCCGGAAACGCCCGTTATCGAATAACCGGATAAATTTGATTTGAAAAAGGGCTCTCAGGAAGAAGTGTCTGGGAGTCCTTTTTCAAGATGTGAGGAGGCAAAGTATGTCGATCAGTGAACTCCTATCACAATATGGAGAAAAATATCTCTCAGCGATGCTTATGACATGGGAACTGACATTCCTTGCGTTTCTTCTGGCACTTATCATAGGCATTGCCATTACAGTATTTCGCATATGCCCCATCCGACCGCTCCGCATGGCGGGTGAATTCTATGTACAAATATTCCGAAACATACCGGGGGCGGCACTTTTGATCATCCTGGTCTACGCACTTCCCTATTTGGGGCTCGTATGGTCTTATTTCGCCTGTGTATTGATCGCGGTTTCCCTGATCCCATCCGCTTTTTGCTCTGAGTATCTGATGGCGGGAATCAATACGATTCAACTGGGACAGATCGAGGCTGCACGCGCACTTGGCATGACTTTTTTTCAGATGATCAAAAATGTAGTGCTGCCACAGGCGATTCGGTCATCGGTGCTGCCGTTGACTAATCTTCTGGTAGCAACCATGTTGACAACATCCCTGGCCTCGCAGGTGCCGCTAAGCCCGACAGATCTGACAGGTATCGTTTCCTATATCAACACACGCTCTGTGGGCGGAGTCGCCGCATTTGTGATCTCTGCATTTTTATACTGCATGACCGCTGTACTGATCGGATTTGTTGGAAACAGGATTGATAAAAAAGTGAGGATCTTGAGATGAACGGAAAGAATGATTCTATAAAAGATGCGCTCTACGAGCCTCCCGGCCCACGAACAAGGAAATACATATTGGCAGGCACCATCCTTTCCATTCTTGTGCTGATGATGTTGGTAGTAGCAGTTATCCGACAGTTTTATATCAATGGGCAGTTAGCAGCAAAATATTGGTCTTTCTTCACAAAATACACGACCTGGAGGTTCTTAGGCCAGGGACTTGTTGGAACCATTACGGTGGCGGTTGTATCCGGAGCCATTGCGTTTGTGCTTGGAATGCTGTTTATGCTTGGCAGGATCAGCAAATACAAATGGCTCTGCGGCATCAGTCGAGCACTTATCGAATTTACCAGAGGCGTCCCAACGCTGCTTTTGATTTATTTTTTCTTTCTGGTCGTTCCTCAACTGGGCATTACATTGCCCGCCTTCTGGAAAATTGCAGCTCCAGTCGCGATCTCAGCGTCAGGTGTTGTGGCAGAGGTGCTCCGCTCCGGCGTGAATGCTGTGCCAAAGGGGCAGACAGAGGCGGCGCAGTCCCTCGGAATGCGATGGAGCAGCGTGTTTTTTAAGATCGTGTTTCCTCAGGCGCTTCGCTATGTGGTGCCTGCGCTGATCTCCGAACTGGTGATCGTATTAAAAGATACGACCTTTGCCTATGTGGTAAGTTACGCGGATCTGATGCAGAACGCCAAAGTGCTAATCAGCAATTACGATGCATTGCTTTCCGTTTACCTGGTGGTGGCAGTCATCTACATTCTCATCAATTATGTGTTGCACCGACTGTCTGTGCTGCTGGCAGAGCGAAGCGCGACGAAAGGCACGGCAGCCAACGCTTTGGAAAGGACTGTGGGAACATTATGAAGGAAGAAAAGAAGTCGGCTGATCAGCCGGTCATTGAACTGAAAAATGTCAATAAATATTTTGGAGAACATCATGTGCTGAAGGACGTCAACCTGTCCATTCAACCTGGGGAGGTCGTAGTGATCATCGGGCCATCAGGGTCTGGAAAATCTACGCTCTGCCGCACGATCAACCGGCTGGAAACGATTGATTCCGGAGAGATCCTGATCGACGGAGAACCCCTGCCGCAGGAAGGGCGCAGACTTGCTCAGTTTCGCGCTCAGATCGGCATGGTATTTCAGTCCTTCAACCTGTTTGCCCATAAGACGATCCTGGAAAATGTGACGATCGCGCCTGTAGATGTGCTGCATCAGTCAAAAAAGGAGGCGCAGCAGGAGGCCATGCGCCTTCTGAAACGGGTCGGTGTAGCGGATCAGGCATCAAAAGTTCCTGCACAGCTTTCCGGCGGGCAGCAGCAAAGAGTTGCTATTGCACGGGCGCTGGCCATGCACCCGAAGGCAATCCTGTTCGATGAGCCGACAAGCGCCCTTGACCCGGAAATGATCGGAGAGGTGCTTTCCGTCATAACGGAACTGGCAGGCGAGGGTATGACTATGGTAATCGTCACACACGAAATGAATTTTGCCAGACGGGTGGCGGACAGAGTCATATTCATGGATCAGGGTAAAATCCTGGAAGAAAATTCTCCTGAAGAATTCTTTGCCCATCCGAGTACGCAGAGAGCCGTTGATTTCCTGGAATCACTGGAAAAGCAGAGGTAGATGAAATGCATTGCAAAGCAGAAGATCGTTGCCGGATCGCCATCCCAGTAATCGAACAAGGCGTATTCAACTACACAAAGGTGCTTTCTGCTCTCGGTGCTGAACCTGTGGTAGTGGACGAGATGCAGCCCGCAGATGATTTCGACGGTCTCCTGCTTCCGGGTGGAACCGACATTGACCCCATGCTTTATGGTCAGTATAACACGGACAGCATTGCGTTGAACCATGACATGGATGCGCTCCAAATGCGAATGCTTGACTTGTTTGTGCAGGAGCAGAAACCAGTATTGGGGGTGTGCAGGGGGTTGCAGCTGGTCAATGTATATTTTGGCGGGACGCTGCTCCAAAATATTGCAACGGCAAGGGATCATTGGGGCCTGACTGAAACGGAGGATCAGATCCATTCATCCCAGGCAGTGGCGGGCTCCTGGCTGGGAAAAATATACGGGGAGACTTTTTCTGTAAACAGCTATCATCACCAAGCCGTAGATTGCGTTGGAGACGGTCTGGAGGTCATACAATCAGCTGAGGATGGTGTTGTGGAAGGAATCTGTCACACGACGCTGCCGATCTATGCCGTGCAATGGCATCCGGAACGGATCAGACCGGAAATGAAAAAGGCAGGCGTAGCAGACGGTATTCCTACTTTCAGATTTTTCCTGAATAAAATAATTGAACGTAACAGCAGGAGTTGACAGAAAAGATGTATCGGAATGTTGTGAACAATATACTCGTTTATGGCGACTCCAACACATGGGGGCTGATACCCGGAAGTTCTGAGCGCTATCCGCAGGAAATACGTTGGACGGGTATTCTACAGGGAAAAGAGCGATGTAGTAATATTCGTATTCTTGAAGAAGGCTTGTGTGGAAGGACAACTGTATTTGAGGACAGGCTTCGTCCGGGAAGAAAGGGAACGGACGCGCTTCCTTCTCTTTTGGTGAAGTATGCTCCTGTGGATGTAGCCATTATTATGCTCGGAACAAACGACTGTAAGTCTGAATTTAAGGCGTCTGTTTCAATGATAGGCAATGGGATATGCCAGTGCTTAAATATATTAACGCCCCAAATTCCGCCGGATAGAATTTTACTGGCTTCTCCGATCTTCCTTGGAGAGGATGTCTGGCGGCCGGGAAAAGACCCTGAATTTGATAAAAATTCCGTGCTGACTTGCAGGCAACTAAAATCAGAATATAAACACATCGCAAGACAATATGGAACAGCATTCCTGGCAGCTTCTGATTTTGCCGTGGCAAGCGATATAGATAACGAGCACCTGTCGCCAGTCGGCCATATGTCGCTCGCAAATAGCATTTACGAAAAACTGATTGAGATGAAAGTAATATAGAAAGGCTGCAAAAACATAAAGAAGAGCATAAATGATGACGTTATCAAAAAAGAGAGAGGTTGAAACAGATGAATTTTGTGTTTATTTCGCCGCAGTTTCCACGAACCTATTGGAATTTCTGTGATCGCCTGAAGCGAAATGGAGTGAACGTACTTGGGATCGGAGATACGCCTTATGATGAGTTGCCGGTCGAGCTAAAAAGCTCACTTACAGAATATTATCGTCTGGACACGTTGGAGGATTACGATCAGATGCTTCGGGCAATCGGCTTTTTTACCTTCAAATATGGAAAGATTGATTGGATCGAATCCAACAATGAATACTGGCTTGAACAGGACGCAAGGCTTCGGACGGATTTTCACGTTACGACCGGTGTGCAGGCCGACGAGGTCGGTCGCTTCAAGAGCAAATCAGGAATGAAGCAATACTATCGGGAGGCTGGCGTGCCGACCGCTCGTTGCCATAAAGTGACGACGATCGAAGCGGCAAAAGCTTTTCTCAGTGAGGTCGGCTATCCCGTGATCGTGAAACCGGATGTGGGCGTGGGGGCAACAGACACCTGGCGGCTGGATGGAGAGCGGGCACTGGACAATTTCTTTGCAAATCTCCCCAAAGCTCCCTATGTGATGGAGGAATTCATCGAGGGTGATATTTGCTCCTATGATGCGATCACCGACGCAGGCTGTTCACCGCTCTTTGAGTCGATGACCGTATGGCCGCCGTCGATCATGGACATCGTGCTGGAGCAGCGGGATCTTGCCTACTATGTGGCGGCACAGATGCCGGAGCCACTGCGCAGGCTGGGGAGAGCCACGGTGAAGGCTTTCGGCGCAAAGAGCCGCTTTGTACATATGGAATTCTTTCGGCTGACAAAGGCGCGTAAGGGGCTGGGAAAAGTCGGAGATTTCGTCGGACTTGAAGTGAATATGCGTCCGGCTGGCGGTTACACGCCGGATATGATGAACTATGCGCACAGCACGGATGTATACCAGATCTGGGCGGACATGGTGTCCGCAAATCGTCGATTGCTGCCGGAACGCGGCGAGGATCATTTTTGTGTCTATGCAAGCCAGAGGGATTGCTTTACCTATCGGCACAGCCACCAGGAGATTTTGAACCGGTACGGCGAACGGATTGTGATGTGCGAGCGGATGCCAGAGATCAATGTTGCCCAGATGGGTAATCAGATGTACACGGCTCACGCGGCTACACAGGAGGAAACGGAGGAATTCATCCGTTTCGTGACGGACAGAGTATGACATTATATTTTCAAATCAGGAGGTTTCCAAAGTGTCAAAGAAGGAGAACAAATTTAGAGAGTACGACATTTCCACGCAGGCCGTGCATACCGGAACCGATTACGATGAAGGGACAGGCGCTGTCCGTAGGCCATTGCACATGGCAAACAGCTATAAACTACCGGATGACCTCTCAAATGTTAATTACTCGTCAACGGATCTTTTGATGTATTCCAGAAACGGAAACGCCAATCAGCACTGGCTGGAAGAAAAAATCGCAGCGTTATACCACGCAGATGATGCCATTGTCCTCGCCAGCGGCGTCGGTGCGCTTCACGCACTGTTCTGGACGCTTTTGAAATCCGGAGACAGGGTGGTCTACCCGAATGTCAGCTATATGGCTGTTTACAGGATGTTC
Source organism: Clostridiales bacterium (assembly GCA_021201475.1). Lineage (GTDB taxonomy): Bacteria > Bacillota > Clostridia > Oscillospirales > Oscillospiraceae > Onthomonas. The sequence goes on along the minus strand of JAJQEV010000016.1, from coordinate 2,144 downwards.
CACGAACTGTTCAACAGAAAATTTGGTGTGGAGACAGTTATGGTAGATATGACTGACCTTGAAGCGGTAAAGAAAGCAATTACACCCGGCACAAGGCTGGTTCACATTGAAACACCTGACAATCCGACGGTAGGAGTGACAGATATAGCGGCGATCGCAAAGATCGCGCATGAAAATGGCGCTGTCCTGTCCGTAGATAACACCTTTGCCTCTCCCCTGAACCAACGACCGTTGGAATTGGGAGCTGACTTTGTGGTAGATGCGCTTACAAAGTTTATCAATGGTCACGGTGACGCTCAAGGGGGCGCGATCATATCCAATGATCTGGAAACTATGGATCGCATTCGTTATGAAGCACAGGTCAATGTTGGCGCAGTCATCAGTCCGTTTAATGCTTGGCAGATCTTTCGTGGTTCTGTCACATTCCCCTTGCGCATGGAACGGATCAACCAGTCTGCACAGAAAATCGCTGAGTGGCTGGAACAGCGGAAAAATGTTACGTTTGTATCGTATCCGGGTTTGCCGAGCAATCCAGGGTACGAGCTGGCAAAACGGCAGATGAAAAACGGCTTCGGGGGTGTTATTTCTTTCGGCGTAAATACGGACGACAAAACAGTAGAACGGTTTTGCGCAAAGCTGAAAGTTGTCACCTTTGCTGTATCCCTTGGACATGATGAAAGCCTGATCTTCCCACAGCCGAGTTATGATGAGCGGATCAACCTGTATCCAGAAAAATTCAGAAAGGGCTTTATCCGATTCAGCGTCGGACTTGAAGCACCGGAGGACATTATTCAGGATTTAGATCAGGCATTTGGGGCTGTCGGGTTATAAGCCTTGATGCAGAAATGACCTGCACTACAATAATAGAACATCTGTGAATTGAGAACAACGGTATAACTATAGCAAAAGGCAGTCTTTGAAAAACAAAGGCCGCCTTTTTTGCTATGAGATATTACTTTTAGTCACTGTGTTACCATGGCCTGATACATCTTCATCAATTCGGCCACGCAGGTGGATTCCGTCATGTCCTTCACGGAGAAACCATATGTCTGCATGACGGCTCGGTCATTGTTCTGGTGGGCTTTGCGCAGCTCTGGGGACATGGTCAACGATATGTTCGTGGAAGGCCACAACGATGAATATGACTACCCGTCAGTGGCTTCCCAGGAGCAGATGGACAGATTTTAAGAGAGAAATACCCTCGGCTTTAAAACCGAGGGTATTTAAATCAGAGGATTTTTTCGTAATCCATCATCCCATAAAGTACACGGACAACCTGAATTTCTCTTTTCTGTTCGATTGGGCGATAGAAAACAATGTAATTTTTCACGATGAGCTTGCGGAGCGTTTTGTCTTTAATCAGGCTGCTCCTGACAAGCGGACACATAAGCGGATTCAGACATACACGGTCGAGAAACTCATCTATGTCATCAATCAGCGCAGCAGCGGCACTTGGATTGCAGAGTTCTTCTGAGATGTATCGGAAGATATCCTCCAAGTCTGCCTGTGCCCGTGGATAGATGTTCAGAGCATATTTATTATTTTCCATACCGCTCCTTCATGGAAGCAAGGAAAGAATGCCCTTCCACCGGCTGTGCGCCTGCATCGATTTCATCCAGAGCTTCGTTGACGAGCGTTGCTGCTTGTGCTTCTGCCATCGTTTTTTCATAAAGCGGAATGCTCATGAGAACCATTTCTCCATATCCGTTCTTCGTAACGATGATAGGAACATCGCTCTCTTTGCAGGTCTGGGTAATCTGCGCTGTGTTTTTGAGTTCGTTAATCGGTATTACTTTTGGTAACGGCTGCATCATAGTTATACACCTCGAAAATTCTGTGCTAATTATGCTCTTATTATACCACAATCAGCACAGAAGTCAATAGGCGCAGAGGTGTTCAAGAAAATTTTAAATGTGAAGGGGGTGGGGCTACATGGCAAACAGAATCGCGGGTATTACCGTGGAGATCGGCGGCGATACCACCAAGCTGCAGACCGCTTTAAAATCGGTCAACTCTGAAATAAAATCAACGCAGTCACAGTTAAAGGACGTCAATAGCCTCTTAAAGCTCGACCCCACCAACACCACGCTGCTGACACAGAAACAGAAGCTCCTGACAGAAGCTATCTCCGAGACAAAGGAAAA
>JAJQEV010000046.1 GCA_021201475.1 Clostridiales bacterium | reverse complement strand
CTCGCTCTCACTGCCAGAAAGCTGGTTCGGTTAGTCTTTCGTCTGCTGAAGGACAACCGCCTGTATATCGCGCCGGAGGGCTAAGCACATCGCCTGCCGCTCTGACGAAATAGCCCTGTTTCAAAAAAATTTGAGGGGCAGGGCTTGGGTTTGTGTTGCCTTTTTGCCTTGTGCAAAGCCTTTTTTTCGAAATTTTAATCAGTTTTTTCCTGAATTACCTACTTGACTTCATACCATTGGACTGTCCACTGGATGCTGATGCCTGTCCAAGAATGATATTTCCTTTGTACATAGATTATATCACCGTGTCCAATTTTTGCACCCCCATGTCCAGTTTTAGTTTATCACTCACCCCTCTTAAGAATCTCACTGTATCCCGTCAGCGGCTTGCGCCTTATCCCTCAATCAGGTGGTCTATTCCGTTAGAAATGATGTAATCCCTACGCACCAAAACTGCCGCCGATGGCGGCTGGGAAACTTTAATGGTACCATTCGGTCTTGCAAATCTGACTGTCCCGCCACGCTTTCCATTCAACGGAAGGATGGATTTCATTCCAAGTTGACGCCATTTCTATCCATCGGAGGTCGTAAAAACAACCGGACTGTGCAACCTCAATTCTGCTGCACAGTCCGGTTTTATCTGGGATGGAAAATGATTTATTTCAGCTCTACCACCGTCACGCCGGTCTCTCCCTCGCCGTAGCGGCCCAGGCGGTAGCGCTTCACATACTTGCAGGTCTTTAAATACTGCTGGACGGCGGCGCGCAGCGCCCCGGTGCCCTTGCCGTGAATGATGGTCACTGTGGTTAGATGGGCCATCACCGCATTGTCCAGGTACTGCTCCACCACGGCCAGGGCCTCGTCCGCCGTCATGCCCCGGATGTCCAGTTCCTGGCGGCTGGGGGCGGCGTGGACGTTGGCGTGGACCTGACCGGCGGGGCGCTTGGGCTTCCCCGTCTGCTTCTGCTGCTCCACTACCCGAACGTCCTCCTGCTTGGCGGTGATGTTCAGGATGCCGGCCTGGAGCTGGAGGGTGCCGTCCTTATTCACGGCCAGCACCTCGGCTCTGGTGTGGGTCTTGACCAGTTCCACCGTGTCCCCCTGGACAGCCGGGCGACCGGCAGGCTGCTCCGGCAGCGCCGCCCCCTGACCCAGGGCAGCCTCCGCCTCGTTCAGCTTATGGCGGAGGGCGGCACGCTCCTCATTGTCATTCTGCCAGTCCTGCTGACCCTGGCGCTGGCGCTTTTTCAGGTTGTCCAGCTCGTGGAACACCACATTGGAGGCAGCCCGGGCGTCGGCCAGAATCTGCCGGGCCTCGGCGTTGGCCTTGTCCACCACCTTGGCCCGCTCCTGCTCGATTTTCTCCCGGTACTGAGCGGAGGCGGCGGCGTCCGCCTCCATCTGGCGGCGCAGACGTTCGCTCTCCCGGCGCTCCGCCTCCATCTTCTGGCGCTGCCCCTCCAGCTGGGAGAGAATGTCCTCAAACTGGATGTTCTGGCTGTCCATCCGCTCCATGGCGTGGTCAATGACGTGCTCCGGCAGCCCCAGCCGCCGGGAGATGGCGAAGGCGTTGGACTTCCCCGGCAGGCCGATGAGCAGGCGGTAGGTGGGCTGGAGGGTCTCCACATCGAACTCGCAGGAGGCGTTTTGAACACCGGGCGTTGTCATGGCGTACTGTTTCAACTCCGCGTAATGGGTAGTGGCAATCAGCTTCGCCCCCATGGCCCGGGACTCCTCGATGATGGCCACGGCCAGGGCCGCGCCCTCCACGGGGTCGGTGCCCGCCCCCAGTTCGTCGTAGAGGAGCAGCGTCCGGTCGTCCGCCTCCTCCAAAATCTTTACCACGTTGGTGATGTGGGAGGAGAAGGTGGAGAGGGACTGCTCGATGGACTGCTCGTCCCCGATGTCGGCCAGCACCTCCCGGAACACGGCGAAGGTGCTGCCGTCGGACACCGGCAGGTGGAGGCCGCACTGGGCCATCAGGGTCAGCAGCCCCGCCGTTTTCAGCGTCACCGTCTTGCCGCCGGTGTTGGGGCCGGTAATGACTAAGGTGTCAAAGTCGCTGCCCAGCCGCAGGTCGATGGGTACCGCCGTCTTGGGGTCCAGCAGGGGGTGGCGGGCCTTCTGGAAGGAGAAGCTGCCGTCCCCGCTGAGGGTCGGCTCCATGCCCCACATCCGGGTGCTGAGTTTGGCCCGGGCGAAAATCACGTCCAGCTCCACCAGAAGCTGGTAGTCCAGCAGAATATCCCCCTGGAAGGAGGCGGCTTCGGCGGAGAGGGCCGCCAGGATGTGGGCAATCTCCACCTCCTCCTTGGTCAGCAGCTCCCGCAGCTCGTTGTTGGCCTGCACCGCCGCCATTGGTTCGATGAAATAGGTGGAGCCGGTGGCGGACACGTCATGCACCAGCCCCGGCACGCTGCCCTTAAACTCCGCCTTCACCGGCACCACGAACCGGTCCTGCCGAATGGTAATGATGGGCTCCTGCAAATACTTCGCCGCGCTGGAGGAAATCAGCTTTTGCAACACCTCCCGGGCCTTGCCGGTGCTGAGGCGGATGTGGCGGCGGATGTCCGCCAGCTCCGGGCTGGCGTTGTCGGCAATTTCCTCCTCGGAGAGGATAGCGCCGTAAATCTTGTCCTCCAGGTAGCGGTTCACCCGGAGGGAGCGGAACATACCGTCCAGCACGGTGGGGTTCTCCCCCACGCCGTCATAGGCGGCCACCTCCCGGGCGGTGCGCAGCACCGCCGCAATGTCCAACAGTTCCCTGGGGTTCAGGCTGCCCCCCAGGTCTGCCCGCTGCAAGGAAGCCGCCACCGGCTTCACGTTGGCCAGGGCCGGAGGGCCGCTTAAGTCCATCATGTTCCGGGCGGCGGTGGTCTCCGCCTGGAGGCGCAGCACCTCCGCCTCCTCCACCGAGGGGCGCAGGGCGCGGCACTGCTCCTTGCCGTCTGCGCTGACCGCCTGGGCCGCCAGCAGATCCAGCACCCGGGGCAGCTCCAGGGTGCGGATAGATTTTTCAAATAAGTCTGTCATACCTCTTTTTCCTCGTGTGCGCCCAGAATGTATAATATAGCGTTCGATTCCTTTATGATATTGCTCCATCCTCCGGGGCGACCTGCCGATAAAATTCTAATGTACGGAAGCTGCGCTCCATCTGGGTCAGCAGGAAGGTCTCACAGGCCCGGCTCATCCGGGCCTGGGCCTCCGGGCTGAGGCGGTAGGAGAACAGCTTTTTCTTCTCGCAGCCTGCCACATGGCGCATGGCGGCCAGGGAGGCCCCATCCAGTGCCGCAGAGACCCCGTCCTCCGTGGGGAGGGGGCAGTGCCTGCAATGGAGCAGGCCGGAGCGAAGCTGGAGGGCCGGTTCCTCCGGCGCCTCCCGTCCGCAGACCGCGCACCGCTCCAGCCTGGGCCGGTAGCCGGAAATACACATGGCCCGCAGCTCAAAGGTGGCCTTCACCAGCGCCAGGGGCCGCTCTGTGGCCTCCATGACGTAGAGGCTGTTCAGCAGGAGGGCCAGCATTTCCTCATTGGGGAGGCCCTCCTCCGTCAGAAGCTCCGTCAGCTCCGCAAAATAGCTGCCCAGGGCCAGCCGCTCCAGGTCGCTGCGCACCCGGCGGAACTCCCGCTCCGTGGCGGCCTCGGTCAGCGTCCAGCGGCCCCGGTACTCGCTGAGGGTCATCTCCGACCAAATCAGCAGCTGAGCGGCGGCGGAGACGCCGCCGCCCTTTTTCCGGCTCCCGCGGGCAGATACCGTCATTTGACCGTTTTTATCGGTCAAAACAGTCAGTATCTTGTCCGACTCCTTGTATGCAACCTCTCTCAGGACGATTCCGTGTACGACCTGCCGCATACCCTTCCACCCTTTCCGTCCGCTTGGCATACAGATAGGCCTCCGGCAAGCCGGTGGCCAGGAACAGCCGCCAGCTCCGCTGCGCATCCAGCATAGTAACCCCTCCCGCTGCGGTTAGGATGTGCAGGAGGGCGGCGGTCTATGGCTGGAAACTTTTGTGGCAGCCGACGGGCCTACTCGTCCCGATAGCCGAAGTTCTGGACGGCCATCAGGTCGTCCCGCCAGTTCTCCTTCACCTTCACCCAGGTGGTCAGGAACACCTTGGTACCCATGAACCGCTCCATGTCGATGCGGGCGGAGGTGGAGATGCGCTTGAGCATATCCCCGTGCTTGCCGATGATGATGCCCTTGTGGTTGGCCTTTTCGCAGTAGATGGTGGCCTCGCAGTCAATAATGCCGCTGTCCCGTTCGGAGAATTTCGTGATTTCCACTGCGGTGCCGTGGGGGATCTCCTGGTTCAGGTTCATCAGCATTTTTTCCCGCAAAATCTCCGCCATGACCTGCTTCTCCGGCTGGTCGGTGGTCATGTCCTGGGGGAACAGCTCCGGCCCCTCCGGCAGGAACCGCTCCAGCACCTGGAGCAGTTCGTCCACGCCGTCTCGCTTCAATGCGGAGAGAGGGACGATGTCTGCAAAGTCATGGAGGGCCTGATAGGCGGCAATGACCTCCAGCACCTTTTCCTTCTGCTCCAGCGTGTCCACCTTGTTGATGACCAGCACGGCGGGGACGCCGATGGCTTTGATGCGGCGCACCAACTCCTTCTCCTGCTCCCCCGGTGTGGGCACCGGCTCCACCACCAGCACCGCCGCGTCCACATCGTTGATGGAGGCCCGGACGACCCCCTCCATATACTCGCCCAGGCGGTTGCGCGCCTTATTTAACCCCGGCGTGTCGGTAAAGACGAACTGTTTGTCCCCTTTGGTGACGATGCCGCAGATGCGGTTCCGAGTGGTCTGGGGCTTGTGGCTGACGATGGCGATTTTCTCCCCCACCAGCGCGTTCAGCAGGGTGGATTTGCCCACGTTGGGGCGGCCGACGATGGTGATGATACCTGACCTTTTGATTTCCATAGCGTTATGATTCCCTGTTCTTTCGTTTGTTCCGCTTTGCCGCCCTGCGCTCCGCCTTCACCTCATCGTCGGTGCGGATGCGCACGTTGGCGTCCAGCAGCTCCCGCAGCGCCTTGCGCTGCTTCATGTTGAATTGCTTCTTCGGCACCACGATGGGGTTGCCGGTGACATCCAGGCAGAAGAAGTCGTTCTCCTCCCACCAGTTGGTGACGGTGTCCCACTCGAAGACGCCGTCCTCCCCATCGTAGGCGGCGTGGACGCCGTCCTCGGAGAAGTCATAGTACCAGTGGGTGCCCAGACTCTTGCGCAGCTTGACGGTGGCGTTCTTCATGGGGTCGGTGTTGGCATAGAACAGCACCGTACCGCTCATCACCACCAGCATCACCCCTACCAGGGGGTTGCCGTTCAAATCGTCCGACATCCCGCTGTCGATCCAGGACCAGAGATACCAGACCGCCATCCCCAGCAGCACCACAGCCAGCAGGTTCAGCAGCAGGCGGCGGTGGGGATACTTGCCGTTCTCCCGCTCCACGGAAATCTCCGCCAGCTTCTTTACCACCGCCTCGTCAATGACGGTTTCCGAATGTATGGTCATGGCTCCGCTCCTTTTACAGCTGGCAGTTGGAGACGTGCTCCAGCATCAGCAGCTCCACGGTGTTGCGCTCGCTGTCCGTCAGGTTGGCCGCCTTCACCACCACATCGCTGTTCTTCACCTCAAGGATATAGTAACCGTCCTCCAGCCACGCCTTGGCCACTGTGTCCCAGGTGATGCAGGGAGCGGAGACGCTGGGGCCCACATGGATGCCGTCCTCAGCAAAGGTGTAATCCCACACCTGCCCCTCGGACCGCTCCAGCCGCTTCCGGGCGCTGCGCTCACTGCTGTTCCAATAGGACTGGAACAGCACCAAAGCCACGAACACCAGCACGATACCGACAATATCCCGACCATACAACAGGCAACCGACGCCTGCCACCGCCGCTGCAATCATCCCGAGCAGCAGATTCCGACGGGTACTCTTCTTCGCCTGGCGCAGCTGCACCTTGAGGATGAAGTCCAGCAGCTCGCCGTCAATGGTGGTCTTGGTGGTGACGGCCAGGGGGGCGGGTTCGTCATCCTCATATTCGTCCTCGTCCTCGTCATCTTCGTCGTACTCGTCGTCCCCGTCGTCTGTCAGCGCTTCCTCGGCTCCGGTCTCCGTCAGGGCCTGCTCGGCCTCTTCCGGCGCATCCTCCTCGGTCAGCGCGTCTTCCTCTGCCTCCAGCGCGGTCTGTTCCAGCTGGGCTTCGTCCTTCTGCATTGTTTCCTTGTCCATGATAGTAATCCTTTCGTGTGAGATTATGCACGGATGCCCCGCTTATGCCCGCGGGATGCCGATGCTTGCCATAATTGTCTCTTCTCTCTCTCTCATCTGGCGCTTCATGGGGCCGTCCTCCCCGTCTATATGGTCATAGCCCAGCAGGTGCAGCACGGAATGAACGCTGAGATACCCCAGCTCCCGCTCCACGCTGTGACCGTACTCCTCCGCCTGGGCCACCGCCCGTTCATAGGAGATCACCATGTCCCCCAGGGGCAGCAGCTCCGTCTCCGGGTCTGTCTCCGCGTCCTCCTCCGTGGGCGGGGTGCCGGGGGTGAAGTAGAACATGGGGAAGGACAGCACATCGGTGGGGGCGTCTACCTCCCGTTGCTCCAGGTTGATTTGGTGGATGCCCGCGTCATCGGTAATGAGCACGTCCACCTCACAGGGGACGGCCACGCCCTCCGCCTCCAGCGCCGTGGTGATGCACCGTTTCAGCAGCCCCTCATAGGGGAAGCCCTCCACATCGGAGGACAGCAAAATTTCATGTTCCATCCCGTCTCACCGCTCCTGATGTTTTTTTCGTTCCGTGCTGGCCCGCTTCTCGTCCAGTTCGTAGGCCTTGATGATGCGCTGCACCAGGGCGTGGCGCACCACGTCCTCGCCGGTCAGGCGGCAGATGGCGATGTCCTCCACCCCCCGCAGCACCCGCATGGCCTCCTTCAGGCCGGAGGCCGTCTCCCTGGGCAGGTCGATTTGGGTGATGTCGCCGGTGATGACGATTTTGGAGCCGAAGCCCAGCCGGGTCAGGAACATCTTCATCTGCTCCTTGGAGGTGTTCTGGGCCTCGTCCAGGATGATGAAGCTGTCGTCCAGCGTCCGGCCCCGCATATAGGCCAGGGGGGCCACCTCGATGTTCCCCCGCTCCTGGTACTTCTCAAAGGTCTCGCTGCCCAGCATTTCAAACAGGGCGTCATACAGGGGCCGGAGGTAGGGGTCGACCTTGCTCTGGAGGTCGCCGGGGAGGAAGCCCAGCCGCTCCCCAGCCTCCACCGCCGGGCGGGTCAGGATGATGCGGTTCACCTGCCTGCTCTTAAAGGCGGCCACCGCCGCCGCCACTGCCAGATAGGTCTTGCCGGTACCGGCGGGGCCTACCCCCAGGGTGACGGTGTGCTTCTGCACCGCCTTCACATAGGCGCTCTGCCCGGCGGTCTTGGCCTTGATGGGCTTGCCGGAGGCGGTGACGCAAATCACGTCCTTGGCCAGCTCGTTCACCTTGTCCTCCTGGCCCGACCGGGCCAGGGAGATGACATAACGGATGGTCTGCTCGTTCAGCGGCTCCCCCCGCTGGAGCAGGTTCAAAAGGCCCTCCAGGGTTTTGACCGCCAGCAGCACCTGCTCCCCCTCGCCGCTGACCTTTAACTCTTCCTCCCGGATGGTGATTTGGACGGAAAGCTCCCGCTCAATGAGCCGGATATTCTCGTCAAAGCTGCCAAACAAACCGGCGGCATACTCCATCCGCTCCAGGCTGACCCGTTGTTCTATCAAATGGGTTCACTCCGTTTCCTCCTGCGGCTCTGTCTCTTCCGCCACAGGCGCTTCCTTTGCAATGTCCTCCAGGCAGGACGCCGCCAGCGTCACCGTCAGGGTATCCTCTGCCTCCGTCACCGTCCAGTTCCTGCCCAGCACCTGGCCCTCCCCCAGGATGGCGGTCAGCCGGGTTTCCAGCCGGGCCTTCAGGTAGGCTTCGGCGGAGGCTGCGGAGACGGCTGTCTCTGTCTCGCTGTAGGGTGTCACCGTCTCCGCCTCCCAGGCCAGGGGGAGGACGATGCCGCCGGGCAGGGTCAGGGGCCACGTCCTTTTTATTTTATCACAGTTCCCCATGGAATTGCTACTGTTTTGACGAAATTTAATGACTTTTTTCCCGAGCCGCAGGCTGTAAACGGTGTTGCTGCCCGCTGCGGCGTCGATGGTGGCCGCCTGGAGGGGCGTTTTCGCCGTCAGAGTGCGCTCCGTCAGCGCCCAGACCTCCCCCCGGGCGTGGGTGGTGCTGGTGAAGGTCTGCCCGTCGCTCCACTCCGCCGGTTCGTACACCGACAGATGGGAGATCAGCACCTCCCCCGCCAGCACCGCGTCCCCCTCCGCCACGGAGACGCTGCCGGAGAAGGCGTTCACGTCCACCACCACCCCGTCCCGGGCGGCCACCACATCGGTGAGAGTGTCTTCGTCCCGCAGCTCCGGCGACTCCACCGCCTCCCGCACCACCACCTCGGCGTACACCCCGGAGATGTTGACGGCCAGGAAGCTCAGTTCCGGCAGTGCCTCCAGCATTCGGTTGGATAAATCCCGCTCATCCACTGTCGGCCCATAGGTGCCAAATCCGAAGCCCAGCTCCTCCAGTTCGGTCAAAATGACGGAATCCGGCACAGTGTCATTTCCCGTCACCTTTACCACCAAAATGAATCGGGACAGAACTACCGCCGTCAGGACGCTGAGGGCCAGCCCGGCCAGCAGGGCATACCTCCGGCGGAAGGAGAAAAGGAAAACCGGCAGCCCCCCGCCCCCGACCCGTCGGACGGTGCAGCCCGCCCTTTCCGCCAGCCGTCCGGCCCGGCGTACATCCCACAGGGCCACCGTCAGATGCAGCGCCGTCTGGGAGCAGACTTCGACCTTCCAAAATCCTAACCCCTCCACACTGCACAGGTTCAAAAATCGCTCCGGGAACGGCCCGGAAATCTCCAATCGTGCGCTCCCCCGCAGGAAATTGACCCACTTTTGCATACGTCACCCACCGTCTTGATTCGCAGTTTGATTATTCTAATTGGATGCTTTTGATGCTGCCGGTGATGAACAGGGCGTCCGCGCTCATGGAGCGCAGCTCCAGCCCCTCCCCCTGGATGCGCACCAGGAGCTTCCCGCCGCTGACGCTGATTTCCTCACTGCCATAGGCGATGATGCCCCGGTGGTTCTCCATCCGCAGCTGGCCGCTACCGTACAGCTCCAGCACTGGCGTTCCCGGCGCCAGCTCCGGCGGCAGGGAAAGCGCGTCCGCAGTTTGCTCTAAAATTTTCCACCGCTCCCCGCGTGCCATAAAACCGCCCCCTTTCTGCCATCCTATGCGCCTGGGGCGGAAATGTTGTCACTCTGCGGGAAAACCGGTTTATCGTGATACCTTTTTCGCGCCTTTGTGCAATTCGCCGGATTCTCACACACAACTTCTTGTGTTTGTCATTTTTGTCACCTACTAGATATTGATTTTTCCGCGGAAACCTGCTATGATAATGGTGTTCTTTCGAGACGCGGCCCCTCTGAAGGCGGCGCAGATGAAAACTGTTTTCGTGTGGGATGCATCCCCCGCAAAGGCTGCCCTTTTGACCAAGCGCCTCCTCTTGCGCCACTCCACCCCACGACGGCAGCAACCCGGATATCAACTCAGAACTCAGAAAAAAGGAAAAGAAGGCGTTTACTATGCAAGTAATCAAGAGGGACGGCACCTTTGTGCCCTTTGACCGCACAAAAATCGCGCAGGCCATCCAGAATGCCAATGAGGACGTGGCCCCTGTCTACCGCATCCCCAGGGAAATGGTGGACTATATCACTGATGCCGTCTGTGAGGAGTGCTTCCGCCGGGAGCGTATCCTGGTGGAGGACATTCAGGACATGGTGGAGGAAGAGCTGACCAAGAAAGCCAACTACCACCTGGCCAAGGCCTACATGATTTATCGCTACAAGCGCTCCCTGGCCCGGAAGCAGAACACCACCGACGACTCCATCCTGGAACTCATCCACAACCAGAACAAGGAGATGGCGGAGGAGAACTCCAATAAGGACACCACCGTGGCCTCCACCCAGCGGGACTATATCGCCGGCATCGTCAGCCGCGACCTGACCCGCCGCGTCCTCCTGCCGGAGAAAATCGCCAAGGCCCACGACGAGGGCATCCTCCACTTCCACGACGCAGATTACTTCGTCCAGCCCATCTTCAACTGCTGCCTCATCAACATTGGCGATATGCTGGACAACGGCACCATGATGAACGGCAAGCTCATCGAAAGCCCCAAGAGTTTCCAGGTGGCCTGCACCGTCACCACCCAAATCATCGCCTGCGTGGCCTCCAACCAGTACGGCGGCCAGAGCGTGGACATCAGCCATCTGGGCAAGTACCTCCGCCGCAGCCGGGACAAGTTCCGCAAAAAGATCCTCGCCGCCGCCGGGGGCGAGATGGACGAGACGCTGCTGAACAACCTGGTGGAGGAGCGGCTGCGCACCGAGCTGTCCAACGGTGTCCAGACCATTCAGTACCAAATCAACACCCTGATGACCACCAACGGCCAGAGCCCCTTCGTCACCCTGTTCCTGTACCTGCGGGAGGACGACCCCTATATTGAGGAGAACGCCCTCATCATCGAGGAGATTTTGCGTCAGCGCCTGCTGGGCATCAAGAATGAGAGCGGCGTCTACGTCACCCCCGCCTTCCCCAAGCTGGTGTATGTGCTGGACGAAAACAACAACCTGAATGGCGGGGCCTATGACTACCTGACCGAGCTGGCCATCCGCTGCTCCGCCAAGCGGATGTACCCTGACTACATCTCCGCCAAGAAGATGCGGGAGAACTATGAGGGCAACGTGTTCTCCCCCATGGGCTGCCGCTCCTTCCTGGCCCCCTGGAAGAACGAACAGGGCGAGTACCAGTTCGAGGGCCGGTTCAATCAGGGCGTCGTCTCCATCAACCTGCCCCAAATCGGCCTGGCCGTCCACGGCAATATGGACAAGTTCTGGCCAGAGTTCGACCGGCGGCTGGAGCTGTGCAAGGAGGCACTGATGTGCCGCCACAACGCTTTGAAGGGCGTCACCTCCGATGCCAGCCCCATTCACTGGCAGTACGGCGCCATCGCCCGGCTGGACAAGGGGGAGAGCATTGACAAGCTGCTCTATGGCGGTTACTCCTCCATCTCCCTGGGCTATATCGGCCTGTATGAGCTGACCTACCTGATGACCGGCCAGAGCCAGACCACCTCGGAGGGGCAGGACTTCGCCCTCCAGGTCATGCAGCATTTGAAGGACTCCGTCATGCGCTGGCGGGCGGAGACCAACATCGGCTTCGCCCTGTATGGCACCCCGGCGGAGAGCCTGTGCTACCGCTTCGCCCGCATCGACCAGGAGAAGTACGGCAGCGTGGCCAACGTCACCGATAAGGGCTATTACACCAACTCCTACCATGTGGATGTCCGGGAGGAAATCGACGCCTTCAGCAAGTTCCAGCTGGAGGCCAAGTTCCAGGCCCTGTCCAGCGGCGGCTGCATCAGCTATGCGGAGATCCCCAACATGGCGGACAACCTGACCGCCCTGACCGACCTGGTGAAGTTCATTTACGACAACATTCAGTACGCCGAGTTCAACACCAAGAGCGACTATTGCCAGTGCTGCGGCTATAGCGGCGAGATTCAAATCGTGGAGGACGCCCACAGCGGCGAACTGGTCTGGGAGTGCCCCTGCTGCGGCAACCGGGACCACAACAAGATGAACGTGGTGCGCCGCACCTGCGGTTATCTGGGGGAGAACTTCTGGAACGTGGGCAAAACCAAGGAAATCAACAGCCGGGTGCTGCACTTGACCTGAGCCGACCGATGGGAGAATGACTATGAATTATGCCGCCATCAAAAAGTGCAACATCTCCAACGGCCCCGGCTGCCGCACCGCCCTGTTCGTCTCCGGCTGCACCCGCCACTGCGAGGGCTGCTTCAACCAGGAGGCCTGGGACTTCCACTACGGTCAGCCCTTCACCCCCGCTGTGGAGGAGGAAATCATCGAGAGCCTCCGCCCCGGCCACATCCGCGGCCTGAGCCTGCTGGGAGGCGAACCCTTCGAGCCCGCCAACCAGTCGGCCCTGCTCCCCCTGCTGCGCCGGGTGCGCCGGGAGCTGCCGGACAAGACCGTCTGGTGCTACACCGGCTACAACTATGAGACCGACCTCCTCCCCGGCCATGTGGGGGACCCCGCCGTCACCCGGGAGCTGCTGAGCTGCCTGGACGTGCTGGTGGACGGGGACTTCCGCCTGGCGGAGAAGAATATCCGCCTCCGGTTCCGGGGCAGCGAGAATCAGCGCATCATCGACGTACCCCAGAGCCTGGCCCAAGGGACTGTCGTCCTGTGGGACGGGACGGCCACGCCCTGAGGGGACAGGGGGATTTGGTTCAGAACGTTGGATTCCTTAGATAAGGATTGATAAAGGAACAACGTTCTTGCCCTCCCGGCGGGCCCTATTTCTCGCTCCGCCGAGAAATAGGGGAAAGAGGGCGGGCTTTTAAGAGGGCCGCCGTGCGTCCCTCTTAAGAATCTCCCTGTATCCCACTGGCGGCTTGCGCCTTGTCTCTATTGTTCAGTGGTTCCGTAGGCAACAAACGATGTGACTTGTTACGCACCAAAGCTGCCGCCCATGGCGGCTGGCGGGGATTGCCGCCCACGTTCCTGCCTTACGGCGGAACGGGCGGCAATTTTGTTGCCCTTTGGTCGTTAAAATCTGACTGTGAGGGTATAAGCTACAGCTCCTAATATAAAAAGCGATAGATAACTACGCTTTTTGATTAGAAGTTGTACCCTGCGGTTCAGGCAGATGTTATCTACCGTTGGATGATAAAATTGCTCGTTCCGCCCGCCTCCGGCAGGGCGGAACGGCAATCGTACCCAGCCGCCATCGGCGGCAACTTTGGTGCGTAACAAGTCACATCGTTTGTTGCCTGACAGACCACTTAATGGGTTGGACAGCGCGAAGCCCCAGCGGGATAGGAGAGGGATTCTTAAGGGGGAGCGAGGCCCCGAGTTTCCCCTTAAGCCGCCTTCTTTCCCCCATTTCTTGGCGGAGCAATTTACGGCGTCCAAAAATGTGCCAGCGGCACATTTTTAGCCGGAAACCGATGCCAGCTATGCTGGCGAGGGTCACTGTCCGAGGAGGATACCGTAAAGGGTCAGTGGGCGGTAGTCAGGCCCGCCCGGAGGGCAAAACGTTGTACATTGAAAGACACATATCTAAGGAGGTCATGCCCTAGCAAAGGCAAACGCCCTGTTTCCCTTTAATATCCCTGTCTAAGGAAGCTCCCAGGGACAAGATAGGTATTTTCACCTCACGCAAAGCATACCTTTGCGTGAGGTGATTTTTATGTCTGCACGCCGTCCGGTGCTCCGCACGCTGACGGTAGCCCTCTGCCTGGTTGGCTTCGCCCTGGCGCTGGTGCTGCGCCCGGCGGATGCGGCGGCGGGGGCGAAAACCGGTCTGAACCTCTGCGCCCAGGTGGTGCTGCCCTCCCTGTTCCCCTTCTTCGTGCTGTCGGCGCTGGTGACGGAGCTGGGGCTGGGCAGCGCCCTGGGGCGCTGGTGCGGCCCGGCGATGGAGGCCGTCTTCGGCGTCAGCGGCGGCGGCGCAGCGGCGCTGCTGCTGGGGCTTATCGGGGGATACCCCCTGGGGGCCAGGACGGTGGCCCAGCTCTATGAGCAGGGGCAGCTCTCCCGGCAGGACGGGGAGCGGCTGCTGCTCTTCTGCAACAACGGCGGCCCCGCCTTCATCCTCAGCGTGGCGGGGGCCAGCGTATTGGGCAGCGTGCAGGCGGGGTGGCTGCTGCTGGGCGTCCACATCGTCAGCGCCCTGTGCTGCGGCCTGCTGGGGCGCTGGCTGAGGCCGGGAACGGAGCCTGTGCGCCAATCCCCAGGCAGCGCCCCAGCGGTGCGCAGCGTTCGATTCTCCCAGGCGTTTACCAACGCCATCGGCAGCGCGGTGCAGTCTGCGCTGAACGTCTGCGCCTGTGTGGTGCTGTTCGCGGTGATTTTGCGGCTGGTGCGGCTGTTCGGGCTGCTCCGGCCGGAAATCCGGCTGTTGGAGGGGCTGGGGATGAACGCGGTCTGCGCCGAGGCGCTGCTGTCCGGCGTGGTGGAGTTGACCAACGGGGTGGCCCTGCTGGAGGGGGCCTCTATCTATTACGCCGTGCCGGTAACTGCCTTTCTGCTGGGCTTCGGCGGGCTGTCCATATTCTGCCAGACCGCCTCTATGTTGGCCGCCAGCGGGCTGTCGCCGATGTGGTGTTTGAAGGGCCAACTGCTCCACGGCTGCCTCTCCTTCGTGCTGGCTGCGGCGGCGGTGCGGTGGTTCCCCTGGGCGGTCGGCACGATGACTTCCGCTGCCGCTGTGACTGGAGGATACTCCGCCGCCCTCCTGCCGCCCCTTCTGGGACTGGGGGCCTGGTGCGGCGTTTTGGGGATCGCCGTTCTTTTTCGGAAAAAAGGTAGCTTTTTTCGGGGAAAAGCGGTATGATAGAGACAGCCAGTTTCAGAGAAAGAGAGGCCCTTTGCCATGCTGTTTCGCAAGGACATTGAACCGCGCTGCCAATACTGCGCCAAGGGGGAGCCGTTGAAGGACGGGCAAATCGCCTGCCCCAAGAAGGGGGTCGTCTCCCCCGGCTATCACTGCTTCCGCTTTCAGTACGACCCGCTGAAGCGGGTGCCGCCTCAACCGGCAGTTCCTGATTTTTCCAAATTTTCCGACGAAGATTTCACCCTCTGAGCCTCCACAGGCATTTTTCCCGCAGAACTGGGCAAAGTAACGGCGTACCAACCGTGCCATTGCGCGGAAACGAGGGAGGATTTGCCATGTTGGATAAAACCGCTTTGACCCTGGCCATTATCGGCGGGCTGAACTGGGGGCTGATCGGCCTGTTCCGGTTCGACCTGGTGGCCTGGCTGTTCGGCGGCTCCGGGACTGTACTCAGCCGCCTGGTCTATGGGCTGGTGGGGCTGGCCGCGATCTGGTGCATCTCGCTGCTCTTCCGGGACAACGATACCGTTCGGCAGGAACACGCCACCTGATGTGATCGCCGGAGGCATCCGGCCAGCGACTGCGCGTCTTTGCTGACGCGCAGTTTTTTTGCGCTTCCCCCCTTGACAAATACCCCCGGCGGGTATATACTGCTGTTGTATCAAGAGATACCCCCAAGGGGTATATAAGGAACCTCTGAACAAATGCACTTCGGCGTCTTGCAGTAAATTTCCGCCATAAATGCGTTGCAAAGTCTTGAAATCCGTCAGGATTCCTGCGCCTTTGCGCCTTTTTCTGACGCAAATTTCCTCGCAATCCGCTCTTGTCCATTTATTCAGAGGTCCCTTGACAGAAAGGAGTTGACCCACATGGAGGAGCAGTGCTGCTGCACCCGCAAAAAAGAGCGCTCCGAGGCCGAGCATCGGGATCTCATCAACCGCCTGAGCCGCATCGAGGGCCAGGTGCGGGGGCTGAAACGGATGGTGGATGAGGACTGCTACTGCGTGGACATCCTGACCCAGGTCAGCGCCACCACCGCCGCCCTGAACAGCTTCACCAAGGAGCTGCTGTCCACCCACATCCGCACCTGTGTGGCGGAGGACATCCGCGCCGGGAACGATGAGAAGGTGGAGGAGCTGGTAAAGACCCTGCAAAAGCTGCTGAAATAGGGCAGCACAGACTAGAAAGGAACTATTATGAAGCAAAAGTTCAATGTATTCGGCATGAGCTGCGCCGCCTGCCAGGCTCATGTGGAGAAGGCGGCAGGCGGCCTGGAGGGCGTGGAGGACGCGGCGGTGAACCTGCTGGCCGGGACGATGGTAGTGACCTACGACCCGGACGCCCTCTCCCCCCAGGACATCTGCACCGCCGTGGAGAAGGCGGGCTATCGTGCCACCGTAGCCGGGCAGGAGCAGAAGGGCAAGGCCGTCTCCTCCGCCCAGGCGGAGGCACAGGCCAGGAAGGAGGAGATGAACAAGGAGCTGCGGTGGATGAAGACCCGGCTCATCATCTCCGTCTGCTTCCTGGTTCCCCTGTTTTACGTCTGCATGGGACACATGTTCGGCGTGCCGCTGCCCGCCTTCCTCACCGGGGTGGAGAACAGCATGACCTACGCCCTGCTCCAGTTCGTGCTGGTGCTGCCCATTCTGTACGTCAACGATAAGTATTTTAAGGTGGGCTTCCCTGCCCTGTTCCGCCGCGCCCCCAACATGGACTCGCTGGTGGCCCTGGGGGCTGCCGCCTCCCTGCTGTATTCCCTTTACGCCATGTTCGTCGTCGCCTGGGCGCTGGGGCACGGTGATCTGGAGCTGGCGGAGGAGTACCACATGAACCACCTCTATCTGGAGAGCGTGGGCATGATTCTGACCCTGGTGACGGTGGGCAAGTTCCTGGAGACCCGCAGCAAGGGCAAGACCAGCCAGGCCATGGAGCGGCTGATGGACTTGGCCCCCAAGACCGCCACCCGTCTGGAGGACGGGGCGGAATCCACCGTCCCGGTGGAGGAGGTGCAGCCGGGGGACATCCTGCTGGTGCGCCCCGGCGAGGCCATCCCGGTAGATGGCGTGGTGCTGACCGGCGCCTCCGCCGTGGACGAGAGCGCCCTGACCGGGGAATCCATCCCCGTGGAGAAGGTGATTGGCGACAGCGTCTCCGCCGCCACCATCAACAAAAACGGCTCCTTCACCTTCCGGGCCACCCGGGTGGGGGAGGACACCACCCTGTCCCAAATCATTCATCTGGTGGAGGACGCCTCCGCCAGCAAGGCTCCCATCGCCAAGCTGGCCGACAAGGTGGCGGGGGTGTTCGTGCCGGTGGTGTTGTGCATCTCCCTGGTCACCTTTGTGGTGTGGATGCTGGTGTCCGGCAGTGTCTCCAGCGCCCTGACCTCCGCCGTGGCGGTGCTGGTGATTTCCTGCCCCTGCGCCCTGGGGCTGGCCACCCCGGTGGCCATCATGGTTGGCACCGGCAAAGGGGCGGAGCTGGGCGTGCTGTTCAAGTCCGCCGAGGCCCTGGAATCCCTCCACAACGTCAACACCGTGGTGGTGGATAAGACCGGCACCCTGACTGAGGGCAGGCCGGTGGTCACAGACCTGGTTCCGGCAGCGGGCGTTTCCCAGGAGGAGCTGCTCCGGCTGGCCGCCTCCCTGGAGGCCCCCTCGGAGCATCCCCTGGCAGAGGCCATCGTCCGGGCCGCCAAAGAGCGGGGCGTTGCCACCGCGCCGGTGGAGGACTTCTCCGCCCAGCCGGGCCGGGGCCTGCGGGCCACCCTGGAGGGGAAACAGTATCTTGCGGGCAATCAGGCCCTGATGGAGGCGGAGGGGGTTGCCGTTCCCGCCGGAGCGGGGGACGCCCTGGCAGAGGCCGGAAAGACTCCGCTGTACTTCGCCGACGACGGCCAGCTTCTGGGCATCATCGCCGTGGCGGATGTCCCCCGCAGCGACAGCAAGGCCGCCGTGGACGCCTTCCGTGACCTGGGGGTGGAGGTGGTCATGCTCACTGGCGACAACCAGCGCACCGCCGCCGCCGTGGCGAAAACCCTGGGCATCTCCTCCTTCATCGCCGGAGTGCTGCCCACTGAGAAGGAAGCGAAAATCTCCGCCCTCCAGCAGGAGGGCCGCAAGGTGGCTATGGTGGGGGACGGCATCAACGACGCACCCGCCCTGACCCGGGCGGACGTGGGCATCGCCATCGGCGCGGGCACCGATGTGGCCCTGGAATCCGCCGACGTAGTGCTGATGAAGAGCAGCCTGTTTGACGCCGTCACCGCCATGGAGTTGAGCCGGGCCACCATCCGCAACATCAAGCAGGACCTGTTCTGGGCCTTCTGCTACAACTGCGTGGGTATCCCCCTGGCCGCCGGTGTGTTTTACCCCCTTCTGGGCTGGCAGCTCAGCCCCATCTTTGGGGCGGCGGCTATGAGCCTTAGCTCCGTCTCCGTGGCGTCCAACGCCCTGCGGCTGCGGTTCTTCAAGCCGAAGCACAGCGCCCCCGCCGTTCCGACCTCCTCCCCCACAGCACCGGAGGAAGCCCCGGCCTGTCCCCTGTCCGCGCCCCAGAATGACGGGGAGACCCGTGTGCTTGCCGTCAACGGCATGATGTGCCAGCACTGCACCCGCCGGGTGGAGGAGGCGCTGACCGCCCTTCCGGAGGTGCGCTCCGCCAAAGCCGACCTGGAGGCCCACAGCGTCACCATCACCCTGAACGCGGCCGTAGCGGACGAGGTTCTGGCCGCCGCCGTGACGGAGGCCGGCTATGAGCCGGGCGAATGTGCTGTCCCCACTCCCAGGAGTGAAGCAGATATGAACGAAAACGAGGTGAACACAATGACAAAGGTACTGACCGTAGAGGGCATGATGTGCGCCCACTGCAAGGCCAATGTGGAGAAGGCCCTGTCCGCCGTGGCAGGCGTGACCTCCGCCGCAGTCGACCTGGAGGCCAAGACCGCCACCGTCACCCTGGCTGCCCCAGTGGCGGATGAGGTGTTGACTGCCGCCGTCACCGACGCGGGCTATGAGGTCAAGGGCGTGCAGTAAGCATATCGCCGCAAAAAACGCTCCCCTTATGAGAAATCTCATAAGGGGAGCGTTGCGTTTTGTGTGTCCACGCATTACAGCGCCTGCTTCAGCGCCTGGGCGATCTGGTCGGGGCAGGAGGTAGACTTCATGCCACAGTGGATGCCTTCCATCCGGGAGATAGCGTCCTCCACCTTCATCCCCTTCACCAGGGCGGAAATGCCCTTCAGGTTGCCGTTGCAGCCGCCGATGACCTCCAGATTTTGGATGACGCCATCCTCCACCTCAATGTTCATCAGGCGGGAGCAAACGCCCTTGGGCTGATAACTGATTTTCATGCTGCTTCACCTGCCCTTCCGAGGTGTCGGCCTGAGCGCTGAGGCACTGGGCGCAGACACCGTAATAAATCAGCTCGTGGTGATGTACCTGGTGGCCATAGTGCCGGGCCACCGCTTCCTCCGTTTCACTGACTGCGGTTTCGTTTAAAAACAGGTCGGACACCTTGCCGCACTGCTGACAGCAGAAGTGGGCGTGCTCCGACAGGTTCCCGTCATACCGCTCCACCGGGAAGGGCAGCCGCCGCACCCGCCCGTCCTCACAGAGGAGGCTCAGGTTGCGGTAGACCGTGCCAAGGCCCAGGTGGGGCGACTGCGGCTTCAAGCCGGCGTAAATCATCTCCGCCGTGGGATGCTCCGTCGTCCCGCACAGGTATTCGTAAATCAACTCCCGCTGTCTGGAATAGCGCCTGGCATTCATGGGTTCCCTTACACGCTCCTACTTGTACTGTCTTAGTGGTATCATACCATCTTTTTGGATAAATTGCAAGGGAGGCGCTGTATAAATGTACAAAAGTAAAACTAAATGTTGATAAATGACAGGATTTGTTATACACTGGTAGATAAGACAGGGGGCGCATCGGCTTTGGCGGACGCTCGTTTTTCGCAAGATTCCGTTCCGACAGAGCGCTGTGGGCTTTGACAGCATGTATGGAAGAATGACAGGGTTCAGAGTTATGTGTGATGAAAAGAAATTGATACCGTTTCCGCAGTATGATGCGCTGAAAGCGGAGATTCAACAGCTGCGGGAAGAACTGTCCGCCGCCATTTTGGAGCAGGATGATTTGCGGCTGCAACAGTGTAAAAATATCGAAGCGGCCTATCTGCTGCGGTTCGGCGGGCTGGAATATGCAGCCTACGAAGCGGAGTGCCAATATCTGAGGTATAAACGCAAGCTGGAGCTTGTGATTATGAAGCGGAACCGGCAGGAGCCGGTAGACATCCAGGCGTTGGAGAAGATTCTCGACCAGGAGTTCCAGGACTATCAGCGGCAGCTTGACGCGCTGATTCAGAGCATGAACGAGGCTTTAGACCGCAGCCAGGCGGAAACGCTGACGGAGGAGGATGCAGCCTCCCTGAAATCCATGTATCGGAAAATCGTCAAAGCCCTGCACCCAGACCTGCACCCGGAGTTCTCCGATGCGAAGGCGGGGCTGTTTTCCAGAGCCGTCACAGCCTATCAGGATGGCAATCTGGAGCTGATGCAGGCTATTTTTGAACTGGTCAGGCAGGACGATTTGCACGAGGAGGACGCTTCCCTGCTCTCCTATCAAAAGGAAAAGGAACAGCTCGTCCAAAAGCTCCAGCAGGTTCGGGCAAGGACGGCGGAGATACAGACGACCTATCCTTATACCCTGAAAGAGTTTCTGGACGATGAGGCCAAGGCGCTCCAGCGGAAGGAAGAGCTGGAGACCCTGTGTGAACGGTATCAGGCGCAGGCGGAGGAGTATAAGGCGCGGATAAAGGACTATCTGCCATAGGAGAACGGCATGACACCTGGAAGATTACATACTCTATTGTATGAGAACTACCTTTGCTGGAACTTTGAAGTATACACGAACAGAGATCGGCTCAGGCCGGTCTTGAAGCCGCTTTTCATCGAAAATCGCGATGGAGCGCCCCAAATCAAGCTGGAATACTACCAGGACATCAGCTGCAAACGAAGTATCACATCGGAATATTTGGATGCAGGATGCAGTGATGAAGAACTGCTTTCTCTGCTCAACGCTCGTATGAGGTCGGACAAATGGTTCGAGATGCCGGAGTGTTTCACCGGAGAACGGCTTTCTGGCCTTGACCTTCCGGTGGGTTTCATTCATATAACAAACTGGATGGGCAAAGAAGTGCAGCCTTTTAACGTCGAATCCGCAGGATATGGCGTAACCTATCGAGACAATGCCGGACGCCGCGTTTCCACAAAGACGGTGTTTGACATCTGCCTGCCGACGGAACGACTAGATGCTGGCAGTTGGTACGAACTTTACTTTCAGAGTGACAGCGAGAACGAAGCACAGTGGCGGGGATTTCCCCATAAATACACAACCGACCAGTCCCTGGTTCTGACCGGCGCACTGGGAAACTGGTCTTTTGGCATCAGCGCGTACAATGCCAGGTTCGACCCGCAGTTCTGTGATTCCTATGAGGTGCGCTATGCGCCGGACGGGAATGGATTTTTGATTCGGATAAAGCGAAAGGATGTCCATCAAATTTGGTTGAAGGCGGCATGGCTCAAGTCGGAAGGGCTTGACGGAACGCTGTGCCAGCAGGCACTCCGGCACTGGCTGGAGTAGCCGCATCATATACATATCATGGGAGGAGCAAGATGAACGAATTAACGACTACATCGGCGGGGGGCCTCATCGCCCTGAAATATGGGGCGAAAAATGAGCTGCAAGAGTTTAAGCCTTTTCAAAGAGACATCCTCCTGTTTGACACTTACATCGCAGGCACCTCTCACATCGAGAACATCGCAGCCCTGGAGCCGGGTATCAAGGTGGGGGACAGGTTAAACTTTTTCAGGGAAACGGAAAATGAATACGATGCAAACGCCATCGTCATCAAAACCGCAGCAAACGAGAAAATTGGATATGTACCCCAAAAGGACAATATTGTGTTTTCCAGGCTGATGGACGCCGGTAAGCTGCTGTTTGGAACGGTCAACGCAAAGGAACTGCGGGGAAAGTGGGTCAAGATATCTATTGACATCTATCTGCACGAGTAGTCCGCTCCTGAGGAAAGCTTTGTCAGGTTTATTCCTCCAGCCTGCGCACAGACTAACACAGTCTGCAAAGGACGCACTTCACTTTGGGAGGAACGAGTATGAGAGCAACCATTCTGGCGCTGGCTCTGATGCTGGCGCTGGCCCTCACCGGCTGCGGCAGCAGGAGCAATGACCGGAATACCACCGGCGACACGTCCGCCGCCGTGACGGACAGCGGGGACGACACCGCCCAAAACGACACCCAGACCGGCAGCGACGCTGAGGACGCCGACACCGCAAACAGCGGCTCCTACGCCGCAGACGCGGAGGGCCAGGTGGACGAGGGCACCGCATCGGGTACAGACCGGGCCGACAACGCTGCCGATGACGCAGCCGGGGACATGGCCCAGGATGCCGGGGACGCCCTGGACGAGGCCGGGGACGCCGTAGGCGACGTGGCCCGTGGCGCGGGTGACATCGTAGACGACGCCGGGGACGCCATCGGTGACGCGGCGCAGGATGCCGCCGACGCGGTGGAGAACG
This sequence comes from Clostridiales bacterium, assembly GCA_021201475.1. Classification (GTDB taxonomy): domain Bacteria; phylum Bacillota; class Clostridia; order Oscillospirales; family Oscillospiraceae; genus Onthomonas. The sequence continues at coordinate 38,185 of JAJQEV010000046.1, read as the reverse complement.
CCGTCGGCAGCGGGGAGCAGGGGACTGTCAGCTCTAGCACCCCCGCCAACGGCTGATTTCCTGGCACGGCGGCGCTGACGCGCCGACAAAACGGGCTGCCCGCCGGGGCTTCGGCGGGCAGCCCTTCTGCCGTTTTGGGGGCCTTATGAACGGCTGGCTACACCAGCTTCTTCCGGGGCTTCAGGCCGAAGGACACCTCGATGGCGGTGTCCACCAGTTTCATCTGCTCCTCCCCCAGGCGGCCCATCCGCTCCCGCAGGCGGCGCTTATCCAGGGTGCGCACCTGCTCCAGCAGGACAACGGAATCCCTGGTCAGGCCGCAGTCCTGGTCGATCAGCTCGATGTGGGTGGGCAGCTTCGCCTTGTTCATCTGGCTGGTGATGGCTGCCGCAATCACCGTGGGGCTGTGCCGGTTCCCCATGTCGTTCTGAATGATGAGCACCGGTCGCACGCCGCCCTGCTCGCTGCCCACAACAGGGCTCAGGTCGGCATAGAAAATATCTCCTCGTCTTACACTGCTGTCCAATTTGTTCACGCTCCGTGGTACAGGCGGACGGCTGGCCGTCCGCAGATTCCTGTTCCCCCCGTCACATGGGCGCAGCGCTTTATGTAACAGGGGGTACTTAAATTGTCCCACCCTTTGGCCGGAAATATACCGGTCTGGACGGGCGGAACTGCCACATTCTATGCCGCAACTTTCGACAGAGAAACCGCCGCCGGACACATAAGGCATCCGGCGGCGGGGCAGCGTGATTCAGTTGTATTCACTCCACATAGACCCGGGGGACGCGGGGGGCGATGTCGCACAGCATTTCATAGGAGATGGTGCCGACGGCGTCGGATTTTTCCGTCAGGGGCAGTTCCTCCCCAAAGACAGTGACCTCGTCTCCAACACTCGTCTCTGGCAGGTCGGTGACATCAATCATGCACATATCCATGCACACCCGCCCGATTTGTCGCACCCGCTGGCCGTGGAGCAAAAACTCCTGCCGGGAGGACAGCAGCCGGAACAGCCCGTCCCCATAGCCAACGGGAACCACCGCCACCAGGCTGTCCCGCGCCAGGGTGTAGGTGCGGCCATAGGAGATGCAACTGCCCGCTGGCATGGCCTTCACCGAGGCGATGCGGCTTTTCAGCTCCATCACCGGGCGCACGTCCACCATGCCGTCACAGGCGTGGTCGGGGGAGTAGCCGAAGAGGAGGATGCCGGGGCGCACCATGTCATAGTGTACCTCCGGGTAGTTCAGGGTGGCGGCCCCGGCGCAGCAGGTGCGGATGGGGAAGGTGCGGCCCATGGCGGCCAGCTTTGCCAGGAGGGCGTTGTACCGGTCGATTTGCAGCCGGGAATAGGCGGGGCAGGTGTCCGCGTCGGAGAAGTGCTGCATCAGCCCCACCGGCTCCAAGCCGGGGAGGCTGCAAATCTCCTCCACCTCCTCCGCCGCCCGGTCAATGGTGCCCTCCTGGCACAGGAGGCCCAAGCGGCCCATGCCGGTGTCGCACTGGATAAAGCAGTTCAGCCGTCCGCCTGCGGCCAGGGCTGCGGCAGAGTGTTCCTTTGCCAGGGCCACATCGTACACCGCCTGGGTCAGGTCGTACCGGAGCAGCTCGGCGGTGTAGGTGGTGGGGGTGTAGCCCAGAATCAGGATGGGCCGGGTCAGCCCCGCCTCCCGCAGCTGGACGGCCTCGTCCAGGCAGGCCACCAGCAGGTAGTCCGCCCCCAGTTCCTCCAGCTTCCGCCCTACGGCCACGGCTCCGTGGCCGTAGGCGTTGGCCTTCACCAGCCCGGCGAACCGGCTGTGAGGGGCCAGCGCCCGGAGGGAGTGATAGTTTCCCGCCAGGCGATCCAGATGAATCTCCGCCCAGGTGCGTTTTGTCTCATTTGTCATGGCAAATCCCTCTTTCCTTCGGCGTTCTGCGCCGCCAAATGCCTACCCTGCCTGCACGCCCTCCCGGCGCAGCTGCTCCTGGTGATATTGCAGGGTGTACAGCTGGTAGTACCGGCCATGCCGGGCCAGCAGCTCCTGATGAGTGCCCTGCTCCAGAATCTCGCCGTGGGACAGGACGATGATATTGTCCGCGTGCTGAATGGTGGACAGACGGTGGGCCACGATGAGCATGGTGCCCACGCTGCGCATCTTCTCCAGGGAGTCCTGAATCAGCAGCTCGGTCTCCGTGTCGATGTTGGCGGTGGCCTCGTCCAAAATCATAATGTCCGGCTTGTGGATGATGGTGCGGGCGAAGCTCAAAAGCTGCCGCTGACCTGCGGAGAAGTTGTTGCCCCGCTCCCGCACAGGCTCGTCCAGGCCGTCCTCCAGCCGGTCAATGAAGTGGTCGGCGTTCACATAGCGGCAGACCTCCATGACCTCCTCATCGGAGATGCCCTCCTCCCGCAGGAGGATGTTGCTGCGGATGGTGCCGGAGAACAGGAACACGTCCTGGAGCATCTGCCCGAAGTGGCGGCGGAGGGAGGAGAGTTTGATGGTGCGGATGTCCACGCCGTCCAGGAGTATCTGCCCCTTCTGCACCTCGTAGTTCCGGCAGAGGAGGGACAGGATGGTGGTCTTGCCGGAGCCGGTGGAGCCCACAAAGGCCACCGTGTCCCTGGCGTTCACATGGAAGGAGACCCCTTTCAGCACCCACTCGCCGGGGACGTAGGCGAACCATACGTCCCGGAACTCGATTTCCCCCCGCACCTCCGTCAGCTCGACGGCGTCCGGCGCGTCCACAATGGCGGACTGGAGGTCCATGACGGAAAAGACCTTCTCCGCCGAAGCGAAGGCGGACTGGAGCCAGTTGAACTGCTCCGCCAGGTTCTGGATGGGGTTGTAGAACTTGGAGATGTACATATAGAAGGTGACGCAGGTGCTGCTGGTGATGGTCTGGCCCAAGAAGGAGGCCCCGTCCAGATACCCCTTGCCCCCCAGGTACAGCAGGCACAGGATAGAGCTGATATAGAGCATATAGACCAGGGGCCGGAAAATGCCGAACACGAAGATTTGCTGCTGCTTCGCCCGGCCCAGCCGGTTGCTCTTCTCCCGAAACTCCGCCATCTTCTCCGCCTCCCGGTTGAACACCTGGGTGATTTTGATGCCGGACAGGTTCTCGGAGAGGTAGGTGTTGATGTCAGTGGTGCAGTCCTTCACCCGGCGGTAGGCCTGGCGGGAGAACTTCCGAAAAATCACGGTGAACAGCAGGATGAAGGGCACAAAGCACAGCACCATCAGCGTCAGCTCGTAGTTGACCCACAGCATGGCCGCCAACACCCCCACGATGACGAACAGGTTCTTCACCAGGTTGGCCAGGAGGTTCGTGAACATCAGGGAGATGGCGTTGGTGTCATTGGTGATGCGGGTCACCAGCTTCCCTACAGGAATCTCATTCAGCTGCTCGTGGGACAGGGACTCGATGTGGACAAACAAATCCTCCCGGACGTGGGAGATGATGCGCTGCCCGGTCTTTTGCAGGACGATGGCCTGAACATAGCTGCACACCATGGATACCACCAGGATGCTGGCGTAGAGGGCCACGGCGGAAAACAGCTGCCCCAGGGCAAAGTCCCCCACGATCAACTCCTCGATCCAGCCGATGATCAGCGGGGAGGCGATGTCATAGGCGATGGAGAACAGCATGACAAAGCCCACCAGCAGGAACTGCTTCCAGTAGGGCTTGGCGTAGACCAGCAGGCGGCGGACGATTTCGCCGTCCTTCATGTTGCGGTCAAAGCCCACGGCGGACTGCTTGTCCTTCATCAGGGCGTAGGCTACGCTGAGGACGATGGAGAACAGGCCGATGATGGCCCCCACCACCAGCAGGGGATAGTATTCACGCATGGTTGTCCCCTCCTTCCTCCTCCAGCCGCTGCAAATCCACCATTTTCCGGTAGGCGGCGCACCCGGCGTACAGCTCCTCGTGGGAGCCCACCGCCAGCACCTGGCCGTCCTCCAGCAGGATGAGCTTGTCCAGCTTCTCCACCGTGGAGATGCGGTGGGCAATCAGGATGGTGGTGCGGCCTGCCCGGCTGGTGTGCAGATGCTCTAAAATCTCCTGCTCCGTCTGGGTGTCCACGGCGGAAACGGAGTCGTCCAAAATCAGGATGGGAGCCTCCTTCAGCAGGGCCCGGGCGATGGAAATCCGCTGCTTCTGCCCGCCGGACACGGTGACGCCCCGCTCCCCCAGCACGGTCTGATAGCCGCCCGGAAAGGCGGAGATGTCCTCATGGACCCCCGCCAGTTTGGCCGCCTGGGCCACCAGTTCCGGGGCTGCCTCGTCCTGGGAGAAGGCGATGTTCCGGGCGATGGTGTCGGAGAACAGGAAGTTATCCTGGGGCACATAGGCGCAGGCCGCCCGCACGTCCCGGATGGGGATGGTGTTGACATCTTTCCCGTCCAGAAAAACGGTGCCGTCCGGCACGTTGTAGCTGCGCAGAATCAAATCCACCAGGGTGGTCTTGCCCGTGCCGGTCTTGCCCACGATGCCCACGCTCTCTCCGGCCTGGATGGTGAAGGAGACATCCCGGAGGGCCGGGTACTCCCCGCCGGGGTGGGTGAAGGTCAGGTGCCGGAAGGCGATGTCCCCCCGCAGTTCACCGGCGGGGGTCACGTTCGGGCCGTCCACCACGTCCTGCCGGGTGTCCAGCAGCTGGGAGATGCGCTTCAGGGACGCCTGCCCCCGGGAGGACTTCTCAATCAGCATGGACACCGCCATGATGGGCCACACCACCGAGGTGAAGTAGCCGATGAACTCCACCAGCTGCCCGGCGTCAAAGCGACCCCGGTAGGCCAGGTAGCCGCCGTAGCCCAGAATCACGCAGACCACGGATTCCGTCAGCAGCGTCACCAGGATTTGCAGGAGGGTGGATACCCTGGTGTAGTCCACATTGGTGTCCTCGTTCTGCTGGTTCAGCTTCCGGAAGGCCAGCAGCTCCTTTAACTCCTTCACAAAGGCTTTGACCACGGCAATGCCGGAGAACGCCTCCTGGGAGAAGTCGGACAGGTCAGAAAACGCCTGCTGCCGCACTTCCCAGCGCTTTTCCATAGTCTTGCCCACGATGGTGCCGATGACCAGCAGCAGCGCCATGGGAATCATGGAGAGGCAGGTCAGAACCGCGTTCATACGCCACATTTTGTAAATGGCTAGGACGCCCAGCAGCAGCGCGTCAAAGAACATCAAAACGCCGTCGCCAAAGCACTCCTGAATGGTCTCCAGGTCGTTGGTGAACAGGCTCATCAGGTTGCCCACCTTGTTTACCTGGTAGTACTCCTGAGACAGGTCCTTGCAGTGGTCAAACATCCGGTTGCGCAAATCCGTCTCCACCCGCACCGCCGAGCCAAAAAAGCAGACCCGCCACAGGAAGCGGCCCACCACCATGGCCAGGATGATGAAAATCATGGGCAGACAGATTTCGTCCAGCAGAAAATCCAGGTCAAAGGCCACCTGGCCCCCGCCTGCGTCCACGTAGCCGGTGTTCATGCCGTTGATGACCATCCGGTACAGCTCCGGGATTTCGAGCTGGAAGTAGTCCACCAGCACCAGCGCCAGCACCCCCACAAGCAAAAAGCCTGCATTGCGGATGTAGTACCGGTTGACGTGCTTTCCAAATATCATCGCGGATACCTCCTCTTTCCTGTGCGACGCCGCCGTCGAAAGACGGCGGCGCCACATACCCGCTTATTTTAGCACGTCTCGTGCTGGCAATCAACTGTCAATTCAGGGTGTAGGCGATGGTTTTGCCAGCGCGATAAGCGCTGGTGTAGCCGGTTCCGGCGGAATTGATGCAGCGGACGGTATAGGTGTAGGTGGTGCCGCTGACAGCGGTGGTGTCTGTGTAACTGGTAGCGGTAGTGTCCCCTACCTGCTGCCAGGAGCCGCCGGAGACCTTGCGGAACACGCGATACTTGGCCGCACCGTTCACTGCTCCCCAGGTCACCTTCACGCCGGAGGAGGTACCCTCCAGACTGGAAATGGTGGGGGCGGCGATATAGGTAATACTCTTTCCGGAGGTGTAGCCGCTGGTTTTAGTCGCCCCATCTGAGCTGATACAGCGGACAGTGTAAGTGTAGGCGGTGCCGCTGACGGCAGTGGTGTCCGTGTAGCTGGTGGCGGTAGTGCTGACAACGGCGACCCAGCTTGTGCTGGAGGTCTTGCGATAGACCCGGTACTTCTCCGCCCCAGTGACTGCTCCCCAGGCCACCGTCACGCCATCGGTGGTGTTGGACAGACTGGAGATCACCGGCGTATCAACATAGGTGATAGATTTGCCGGAATTATAGGCGCTGGTGTAGCCGGTTCCGGCGGAATTGATGCACCGGACGGTGTAGGTATAGGTGGTGCCGCTGACAGCAGTGGTATCCGTGTAACTGGTGGAGGTGGTGTCACCCACCTTCTCCCAGGAGCCGCCGGAGACCTTGCGGAACACGCGATACTTGGTTGCGCCGTTCACTGCCCCCCACGTCACCTTCACGCCGGAGGAGGTACCCTCCAGACTGGAAATGGTTGGGGCAGCAAGATAGGTGATGCTTTTGCCAGAGTTATAGCCGCTGGTCTTGGTCGTCCCATCTGAGCTGATACAGCGGACAGTGTAAGTGTAGGCGGTGCCGCTGACGGCAGTGGTGTCCGTGTAGCTGGTGGCGGTAGTGCTGACAACGGCGACCCAGCTTGTGCTGGAGGTCTTGCGATAGACCCGGTACTTCTCCGCCCCAGTGACTGCTCCCCAGGCCACCGTCACGCCATCGGTGGTGTTGGACAGACTGGAGATCACCGGCGTATCAACATAGGTGATAGATTTGCCGGAATTATAGGCGCTGGTGTAGCCGGTTCCGGCGGAATTGATGCACCGGACGGTGTAGGTATAGGTGGTGCCGCTGACAGCAGTGGTATCCGTGTAACTGGTGGAGGTGGTGTCACCCACCTTCTCCCAGGAGCCGCCGGAAATCTTGCGGAACACCCGGTACTTCACTGCACCAGAATAGGCATTCCAAGCCACCTTCACACCGGTGGCCTCATTGCTCACGCTGAACAGCTGCGGTGCTACAACCTTGAAGGTTGTCTCCGTCACAGTGCTGGTGCCGCTGGAGGTGGTGGCCTTGACTTGACAAGTATAGGTCTTTCCGGCAGTCAGCCCCGCCGTAGATACAGAGAAGTTCATGGCCGCCAGTTCATAGCTCTTTCCGTTGGGATTTACCGTTGCGGTCTTCACTGTCGTTCCGCTGGAATCCAGCACGCTGACCGTGATTTTGGTAATTTTTTTGCTGCTGGACACGATGCCGGAAATGGCGTAAGCAGTTGCCGCAATGCTGCCGGAGGGCAGGTCTGCGTTTGCAATCTTCGGCGTAGAGGAACTGTAGAAGGGTGAGCCGCTCATGGCATAGTTGCAGTCCACATTACCGGAAATGCCGCTGACAGAGCCGGTGCTGCTGTACTGCCAATAGGAGAAGTCCCCGCCTGTATAGGTGCAGGACGTGTTATATTGCGCCACCCAGCGGTCCCATTGATCATAAGTAGAACTGGTCAGGTAGTTCGTCCACCAGTTCTTATTGGCGTAGACTCCCGCCTCATAGCCTGCATCCTCGATGGCATTGCAAAAGACCTTGGCCATGGCCAGAATCTGTGAATTGCTGCAGGCGGAAGTGATGGAGGAGTCCTCCAGGTCCAGATAGACCGGCAGGCTGGGCGTGTGCCCATCCAGCAGCCGTAGGACGTGGTTTGCCTCGCTCTTTGCCTCGGTGGTGGTTGTGGCATAGGAATAGAGGTAAACGCCGTAGGGAATGCCCAGCTCCTCGCAGGCCGCCACGTTTTGTTCAAAGTAACTGTCGTCGTTGGAGGTCAGGTTGCTGCCATAGCCGCAGCGGATGATAGCAAAGGAAATGCTGCCCCGGGCGCTGTCCCAGTCGATGTCTCCCTGCCACTTGGACACATCTATGCCAAAGGCAACGGAGTCGTCGGCGGTGACACCGGAGGAGACGATCATAATGCCGTCGTTGCTGTCCTCTGATTCCGCTTCAATCAGCTCGCCGTCCTCATAGCGCCAGCTGTTCATATCCTCCTCGCCGTTGTCGGATACCAGCAAGCCGTCCAGGTCATAGACCAGCTCTTCCTCGACCTCGGCCTCGGCGTCCGCATCATCGGAAGCCTCCGCATCTTCTTCACTAACCGTCACAGCTTCGTCAGCACTCTCTGTTTCCTGGTCGGCTTCTGCCTCCTCAGAGAGTTCCGCCTCAATTGCACTGGCGTCCTCCGATACCGTTTCGGATTCCGAGGCAGCCGCGCCGCTTTCTTCCGCTTCCGCTGCAGATGCTGAAACGGCGTCCTCCTCCGTTGTGGATTGGTCGGCGGCATCCACATCCGCAGCCAGCGTCTGACAGGGCAGGCTGCCGCACAGGATAGCTACGGCCAGCAATCCGGCCAGGGTTTGTTTCCATCGATTCATAACTGAAGCTCCTTTTCTACGGGCAGTACGGTGATTCTTAAGGGACCTCTGAATAAATGAACAAGAGCGAATTGCGAGGAAATTTGCGTCATAAAAGGCGCAAAAGCGCAGGAATCCTGACGGATTTCAAGATTTTACAACGCATTTATGGCGGAAATTTGCCGTAAGGCACCGCAGTTGCATTTGTTCAGAGGTTCCTTAATTCATTATATAGGGAAAACCGGCGGAACGCAACCGGTTATTCGGAATATCTGAGATAAAATAGAAGAAAAATCGCCCATTATACTGAAAAATCAAGGGAATGTCACACAATGGAATATTTTCCCATCACCTCGCCGATAAAAATAACCCTCCCAAACTCCAGATCAAACCTCAGGAAGGTTTGACTCCGAACGCTTGGGAGGGTATTGCGGGCTTTGCCCTAAGGCATTGCTGTTTGAAAGGTCTGCTTCAACAGGATTCAGGGGCTTCCTCAGCCGACTGCCTTATTCTGCGGTCTGCTTGATATAGCCCGTATAGCTATCGGAGCCTGTGGGATCAGTCTTTGTGCTGCTGGAAATCTTGCCGGTCGTACTGCTCAGGGTAATCTTGCCGAAGGGTCCATAGGTGGAGTTGCTGACCACCTGTACCTTGATGGAGCCGGAGTAAGACTGCCGTACATCATACACCAGCTTTGCCACATAGAGCTGCGCGCGGATGCACTTCGAGGATTGCTTGGTGCCCAGGCCGTTGTAAGTGGAGGCAACCAGGGTGTTCAGATTGTATTTCGTCGAATAGCGCTCCGAATGCAGGTACGCACCTGAATTGGTGATCAGCGTGGCATAGGCATAGTAATAATCCGTGCCGTTATCCGCAAAGGTGAACCACTTCGTCTGCACGGTGGGACTGAGGACATAGGTTTTCCCGGCCTGAGGGCCCTCGCCTGTCTTCGAGGTGCCAATGATGAAGCTATAGAAGGGGATGCAGTAGGAATTGGTGGAGCTGTCATACCCCAAAAGCGAAGCATTGCGGGTATTCAGGTTGATTACCAGCTTGCACTGCTTGTACTTATAGGAGGAGCCGAAGTAGGCGTACAGATTGGTGACCAAGTGGCCGTCCGAGGCGAAATAATACTTATAGGTACTTCCGTTGCGTTCGATATAGTACCAGCCGGTGACCTTTTTGCCGCCCACATAGTAGTAAGCGTAGTTGTTGCTGAACTTCCAGGTGCCAGTGAGGCAGATGCCGTCCTCATATTCCGAATCTACGCTCAACGTGATGTAACCGGTGCCGGCTTTGTAATATTTCGTGCCGGAGGAGAGGGTACCGGTATACAATGCAATCGTGGTGCCATTTGTACAAGTGTACATTTTACCGTTCCCGCTGTTCATAAAGTAGCCGGTGTAAAGGTAACCATCCACATATACCGTACCACAGCTGAGCTTTGCACTGGAACCACTCGCCATATAATATGTTGTACCGGAGGGCAGATAATCACCCGTTGTCGTAAAGGTGCCGTTTTTGCAGGTATACATCCGGCTCCAAGTGGTGTTGTAATAATAACCCGTGAACAGAACGCCATTCATGTAAACCACATCAGTGGAAATGGTCACATAGCTGCCACTGCTGGCCTTGTAATACTTCGTTCCGGAGGACAGCACTCCGGAAACCAGCACGCTGCTGGTGCCATTGGTACACTTATACAGCTTGCCGTTGCCCTTATTCATGAAGTAGCCGGTGTAGAGGCTACCATTCACATACACAGTGCCGCTGCTGAGCTTGGCACTGGTGCCGTCCGACATATAGTAGACAGTGCCGGAGGACAGGTAGTCACTGGTGGTCTCAAACGCGCCGTTCTTGCAGGTGTACATCCGGCTCCAGGTGGTGTTGTAATAATAACCCGTGAACAGAACGCCATTCATGTAAACCACATCAGTGGAAATGGTCACATAGCTGCCACTGCTGGCCTTGTAATACTTCGTTCCGGAGGACAGCACTCCGGAAACCAGCACGCTGCTGGTGCCATTGGTACACTTATACAGCTTGCCGTTGCCCTTATTCATGAAGTAGCCGGTGTAGAGGCTACCATTCACATACACAGTGCCGCTGCTGAGCTTGGCACTGGTGCCGTCCGACATATAGTAGACAGTGCCGGAGGACAGGTAGTCACTGGTGGTCTCAAACGCGCCGTTCTTGCAGGTGTACATCCGGCTCCAGGTGGTGTTGTAGTAATAGCCGGTGAGCAGGACGCCGTTCATGTAAACCACATCAGAGGAGATGGTCATATAGCTGCCACTGCTGGCATCGTAATATTCCTTACCAGCGCTCATATAGCCACTGGTAGTAGTGGCTACACCATTTTTCACGCTGTACAGAATCCCATCAGCATCCATGTAGTACCCGGTGTACAATGCGCCGTTCACATAGATGAGGGTGCTTTCGGCTTCATCCGATGCCACGGAGACAGCTTCTTCCGTTTCTTCCGTACTCGTCTCCGACTCTTCCAAGCTGATTGCATTGGAATCTGTTTCCTCAGAAGATTCAACCTCTGCCTCTGCTTCCATAGAAGAAACAGTTAAACTCTCAGAAGCCGCTTCACTTGATTCCGCTTCCAGTTCATCCTCTGAACCAGCTTCCGCATCTTCCTCTTCTGTTGCTTCCGCTTCTTCGGATGTGGAGCTTACATCAGAAAAATCGAAGGGGGTCTGTGCTGGTCGTATCCGTTTCCACTGCAAAAGCGCTGCACAACATGGACAGCACCATTGCAACAGAAACCAACATGGCTAGCACCCGTCTGGGTATGTATCGTTTCATGTAATGCCTCCTTGGAATAAGTTGATGAACACTGTAGATGAACACTGTGATTATACCCCTTTTCATGCAAGAAGTCAACCAGTTTTCAGCATTATTCGCATAATAATTAACGTTTGAATGAAGAACGCCCGCAGATGCTTTTGCGTCTATCCCTGCTCCGCCATCCAGCACGCTAGAGGATCTTCCTTACACCTGGAACCTTCCGCAGCAGACAGCCTACCCCGTAGGAAATCACCAGGATGACCGCCGCTTTTAAATAGTTGGCAGGGACGCTAGCCCATTCCGAGTGGCTGCCTTTGTAAAACGGCTCCAGCAGAACCAGGAAAATCATGTGCAGATAATAGATATCCAGCGTCCGCTTGGAGAGGGCTATCGCCGCCCGGTTCAATGGACAATGCTGAAAATCAATCTGCGAAAACAGGACAAAAAGCCCTATGGACAGCAGCGCTGTACCGAGGCGTGCATATTCATCTGACAGTGTGCTGCCGGTATATGCGATGGTACCATAGCTCATCCGGTACTCCAGCAGCATGAGGGCTAGCCCACCACAGATGGCCGCCGACGACGGCAATAAATAGCGGGTCTGCCCCTTGGGCTGCTTCGCCGCCCACTGCGCCAGCAGATAGCCCACGATAAAATAAAACAGATAAATTCTGTACTGACCGAACACGGTCAGCTTATCGAAAAGAGTACTCACCGTGACAGCGGAGCCAAACCACAATTCTCCCAAATAGGTGCCAAGCGTATTCAGTTCTATCTTTCCAATAGAAAAGACCAGGCAGACCCCGGCGATATACCATAGCAGCTTCGGGTTCTGCTTCTGGCAAACCTGGACAATGGGCAGGCAGAGGTAGACAAAAAGTAGAGCATAGGTGAACCAGAGATGATAGATGGAAATACCGCCAAAATCCGTTGCGTCAACAAAGTAATGATACAGCGCTCCCAGGGTAACGTCCTCCAACGTGATGCGCCCCGCTACCAGAGAAATCGGAAGGTAGACCGTCTCCCAAACAATCAGCTGACAAAGCGCACGTAGGAACCGCCGCCCGATTTGCCTCATGGTGAGGTCGCGCCCCAGCAGCAGCGCGCCGTGTACCATGAAGAACAGGGGTACCGCAGACCGCCACAGAAAATAGGACAAATTGCTCAAAACCGTTTCATCCAGCCAGAGGCGGTGAATGCTCACCACAAAGAAGATGGCGATGCTCTCCAGATAGTCGTAGTAAAGAATACGATTTTCATCGCCCTGACGGACGGATGATAGGCTGTTTTGACGGTTCACAGTAATCTTTCCTTTCCCGACGCGCACTGCGCTTGCTCCCTGTATCAAACCGACAGGAGACTTCCGACGTATAGGGTCCTATTCCCTGTGCTTTTTCAGCAGACTTTTCAGCTTCCGCACGGGCCAGGTGATGATTCGTCCAATCCGGAAAGAGCTGGAGCTGCGCAACGCGTTCAGCTTTTTCATCTGCGCCTTATTTTTCTTCTTCAGGTCAGCGTTTTCCTTCTTCAGCGCAGAGATTTGCTTTTCCAGCGCTTTTTGCTGCTTCTTCAGCTTGTCTTCACCCTGCTTCAGTTCGTTCTGCCGCTTTTTCAATTCCTTGATTTGCACGCCCCGGTCAAACTTCTCGCCGTAGGTGATTTGCAGTTTGCGGTTGAGTTCAGACTTCTCCGCATAGGTCCGCCGGAGTTTGTCATCTAACTCTCTGATTTGACGCTTTCCGCCATTGCAAATGAAGGTCTGAAATGTAAGCAGACTCTCTCGCAGTCCCAATTCGCTGCCCACGTATTCCGGCGCCATTTTTGCGTGGTCGCTTTGCGCGTTTCGTAAAATAATCGTGACTCGCTTTAGTGCGATGTTGCGGTTCTCCGGCGTCAGGTCAGGCGCTGCCTCATAATAGATTTGCAGCATGGCAAGGAAACATCGGTAGTAGCTGTAGACGTTGAGGAAAGTGACTGGTTTTGTCACTGTGGAGCCTTCCCGAATCCGGCGATGGAAATACGCCCGATTGAGATGGGAAGCGCGTTTTGCCTTCAGAAGAACCTCAAAGGTAAAGGGATTGTCCTCATAAATAATCCCTGGCAAGAAAGAGATAGCGTTTTCCCGGACAAAGTCCGTGCGCAGAATTTGTAGACAAGCACTTACAGTATATTTGTCTTCTTCACTGAATTTGCGCAGCAGAGTGACCCCGTCGTAGACATCATCATAGGCGTGGCTGCGAGTGAAGGTGGTTTGATAACTGGAAAACTCTGCCGCCAGTTCATCATTATCATAAAAGGTCGCCCCGTCAAAATAGAGGGCATCCAATGCTTTCTCCTCCATCACAGCCGCCAGCTGCTCCAGGGCATCCTGCTCCAGAATGTCGTCGCTGTCCATAAAATAGAGAAACTTGCCTCTAGCCTGGGCAACGCCCAGATTACGCGCACTGCCCTGCCCCCCATTGGGCCGCGAAAAAAGCACGATACGGCTGTCGCTGGAAGCCCATCGTTCCAGAATCTCCAGCGATTCATCAGTGGAGCCGTCGTTGATGCAGATGATTTCGATTGTTTTCAGCGTTTGATTGGCAATGGACTCTAATGTCTCGTCCAAATAGGGTGCCGAATTGTAAACAGGGATAATAACCGAAACGGAAACCTCACCCGTCCCAGGGGCTTCGCCATACCACACGCCGCCGCCTTGCTCTGCCAGGACGCAAATCTTCTTGCTGCGGCGGTACCATTCGCGGGCGGCAGACAGTTGGAGCGAATACTTATGAACTATGACGTTGCTACTATCCGTTTCCGGCACCTCCTGGAGGGGACGCCGACAGTAGGGTTCGCTGTCCAGTGCCTCCAGAATTTGCAGCCGTGCCTCATCGGATCGGACACTTCTCAAATTATACAAAACAGTAGAGAGGCTATACCGGCGGAAGGCGGTTTGCAACAGTTCAAACAGGTTCCGCTGCATCAACTCCTGATAGAGCGCATCCAATGCAGATAAAAAACAGAGCGGCGATGTGTGCTTATCCTGCTGGAGGTTGCCGATGCGGTTCATCCGATAATAAACGAAATCAGCGTCCACCACTGTGATTCGCTCCGCCAGAGCCATACTACCAAGGGTAAAATAGACATCGTTGGAGTTGGGCAATGTCTGGAATTGCAGTCCCGTCTCTAAAAGGAACCTGCGTGAGTAAAGTCTGCACCATGGCGCAGGGGTAGCAAGAGAAAAGAGCGTGTCCGGCACATCGGCCGGGGAGAACACCGGTTCCTTGGGCAGAAGGTCACGGCGCAAAAAATCGCCCTTTTTCGTTACTTTTTGCGCTGCATTGTCGTAGCGCATCCCGCCAAAAATGACGATGTCCGCATTCCGCTCCCGGGCGGCCTGAGAGGTTTTCTCCAGCATCTCCTTGTCGAAAAAATTGTCGCTGTCCAGGAAAATCACATGGTCGCCCTGTGCTTCAGCCAGGCCACGATTACGGGCTACGCCAGCATACTGGTTTTTCTGATACAGCAACCGCACCCTACCATCCTGTCGGGCATACTGTTCCAAAATGGCGGGAGAACTGTCTGTAGAGCCGTCATCCACGCAGATGACCTCAATGTTCTCCAATGTCTGATTCAAAACGCTGTCCAGGCACTGAGCCAAATACCGCTCCACGTTGTAGACCGGGATAATGACTGAAACCGTCGGTGCGTCCATCTTTTTACCTCTCTTTTTCGCTTAAATCTGCATCCTTTTCCGGTTACTGCACCTCGCCCTCATCACAGGGGAGGTGAATCAGGTCGCCCAGCATGAGGTTATACTCCGCCGGCTCCCACAGGCTTTGCCCGGAAGTAGGGGTAAAGGTCATCTCTCCAAATTTGATTTCCCCAGTGTTCAGACAGTAAAAATCTACTCGGACATGGTTGAATCCTTCTGCCAGCTTTTCCGCCAGGGAAACCAGTTCTGTCAAATGCGCCGGTCTTGGCACATCTTCTTCCAGCCGAGTCCCTCCGTCAAGAAAGGGCATGAGATTCCAGTCCGTATCGTAAACCGCTTTTTTTAGAGCGGTTTGCCGCCCGGTCAAAAACAGAATATACCGCGCCTTTCCATCAAAGCAGAACACCTTATAATCGTCAATATCTCCACCGGTATTTTCCATGTACGCCTCTGCAACAATGCGGGGCTTTGTATATCGGTAGTGCATCTCCAGGCCGTCATAAAAGGCGAAATCCGTCTTGAGCCACTTGTTCAGCTTTCGCTTTGCGTTCACCACATCCAGCTTACTCTTATCGTGAACAATGATGTTCCAGCTGCTGCCATGGGTAACCTTGAGAGCGAAGCGCTCCGGTAGGTCGTCAAAGGGAATATCCTCTGCCCTGTCCCAAACGCCCAGGAGAGGCACCAGGTATTCCTTTCCGATTTTCTCCCGCACATAGTCCCGTACCAGATATTTGTCCGACAACTCCCCCTTTAGCGGCGTACTGTCGTACAGCTTGAGCCATTGAATTTTTTCCGTGTAGGTGCGGGGATGCTCCAGATTCAACTCATGGCCTGTATTATGGTAATACCACTCTTTCAGTGCGTCAGGATACCGCGACGGCTCCAGTCCCTTGAAATAGTAGTACTCATCCTCCCGGGACAGTTCCCATCGATTCGTCCCCATTTGTTTTGACAGTTTGCTGTAGTTTTGCTGATTCCTGTCGACAGCAGCCTGGCAGCGTTTTTGCAGTGCGTCCATCGCTGCGGTCATCTCATGCTGGGTGGAAAGCAGACTATTCACCTGTTTCGAGAGCCGATTCAATTCTTTTTCCATGTCGGCCGCCGTCTTTTTGAGAGCGGCAGTTTCCTTTTTCAATGCGTCGATTCGGCGGTATAGATTCCGAAAAGGCGGAATCCTTCTAATTAACCTTGAAAACAGATTCACAGTGCCACTCCTCCTGTTCTCATATACCGCTTTGGCCTTGCCTGCGTTGTGTCCAATGGCGCTGTGCCATTCAGAGTTGGTGCTACTCCACCGTCGGCCGCCCCACGGAGTTATAAATCACGCCGCTGCCTTCAAACTGCTCCAGCGCAAAGCAGTTCCGCCCGTCCAGCACGATGGGAGTCTTCATCAGGCTGCGGAAGGTGTCCGGAGAGAGGGCCTTTACTTCTGCCCACTCGGTGAAAATCAGGCACAGGTCGGCGTCCTGAAGGGCTTCCTCGATGGTGTCGCAGTAAGTGATCTCATCGGGGTAAAACTTCTTATAGTTGTTCACACCCACCGGGTCCCAGGCGTAAATCTCCGCCCCGTCGTCCAGCAGAATGGGAATGTTCACCAGAGAGGGTGCTTCCCGCAGGTCGTCCGTCTCCGGCTTGAAGGTCAGGCCCAGCACGGCGATTTTCCTGCCCTCCAGGGAGTCATAGTAGTTCCGGGCCTTCTTCACCAGCAGCAGCTTCTGCCGGTCGTTGACCTCGATGGCCGCCTTGATGGTCTGCATCTCCCGGTCATAGTAGTTGGAGACCCAGTGCAGCGCCTTGGTGTCCTTGGGGAAGCAGGAGCCGCCGTAGCCGATACCGGCGTTCAGGAACTTGTTGCCAATGCGGGGGTCCAGCCCCATGCCCCTGGCCACGTCCTGAATGTTGGCCCCCAGCAGCTCGCAGAGGTTGGCGATTTCATTGATATAGGAGATTTTCAGTGCCAGGAAGTCGTTGGAGGCGTACTTGATCATCTCTGCGCTGCGGCGGTTGGTCACCACGATGGGCTGCTCCAGCCCGGCGTAGACCGCCCGCAGCACCTCCTCCGCGTGGCTGGACTCCACGCCGATGACGATGCGGCTGGCGTGGAGGGTGTCCTTCACCGCGGTGCCCTGGGAGAGGAACTCCGGGTTGGAGGCCAGTTCCACCGCCACAGGATGGGCCAGCTTCTCCCGCAGGCGCTGCTCCAGCTTGTCGTTGGTGCCGATGGGAACGGTGGACTTCACCACCACGATGCAGTCCCGCTCCACGGTGGCGGCGATCTGGTCAATGACCTGCTGCACATAGGTCAGGTTGGCAGAGCCGTCCCGCTTCTCCGGGGTGCCCACGCCGATATAAATGACCTCGGCGTCCCGATAGGCGGAGGCGTAATCCGTGGTGAAGGTCAGCCGCTCCATGTTGGCGGCCATCAGTTCCTCCAGCCCCGGCTCATAGATGGGGGAGACGCCCTGACGCATGGTTTCCACCTTTTTCTCGTCCACGTCCACACAGGTGACGCTGTGGCCCAGGTGGGCCAGCACGACCCCTGTGACCAGACCCACATAACCCGTTCCGGCAATCGCAATTTTCATAGCTCGTTTGCTCCTTTTTTTGTCATGCCTCAGCGCTTCCCGGCAAGCAGCCGCTTCAGCTTCCGGGGCAGCCAGGTGACGACACGCCCCACCTTCCATATAGTGGACTGCTTGATGGCTTTGTTCTTCGCTTGC
Source organism: Clostridiales bacterium (assembly GCA_021201475.1). Classification (GTDB taxonomy): domain Bacteria; phylum Bacillota; class Clostridia; order Oscillospirales; family Oscillospiraceae; genus Onthomonas. The sequence goes on along the minus strand of JAJQEV010000046.1, from coordinate 20,565 downwards.
AGCGCCTTTAGTTCCTTTTGCAGGCTTCGATTCCGCTCCCGCAGCGCCTTCTTGTCGGCACGCTGCTCCCGGCTCTCCTGCCGGAGCAGCTCGACCCGGTTCTCCAGGCTATCGCGCCTGCGCTCCAGATAGGCTACCTCCCCCTGAAGCTGGTCTTTTTCCTTCTGAAGCGCCGCGCTCTGCGCCTTCGCCGCGTCCAGCTCCTCAAACAGGAACTCCTCAGAGGTGGAGGACAGGAGCAGCCGCATCTTCCGGTACTCGCCGGGGTGATAGAAGTAATCCTCCTCGTGGGCGGTGATGCCCAGGTCGCCCGCCCACTGGGCGGTCAGCTTCTCATAGAGCTTATGATAGGACGGGCCACGGAGGGTGGTCACGTTCCACAGGGCGAAGTGGACGCTGTAGTTCACAAAGTCCTGCTCAAACCGGTCGTAGAGGTTCCAGTCCTTCAGCTGCTGGCGCAGGGCGCACAGGGCATGATAGAAGCAGTCCCAGCTCTTCTCTCGGGTGACGGAGAGGGAGCCGCTGTCCCGGCGGTGATGGGCCAGGACGGCGTTCATGGTGGAGATGCGCCGGGCCTTGACGATGGTGGAAAATACAAAGAGCATATCGTTGGTGGTGCGCTGCTCCTGGAACCGGAGGTGGTTCTCCCGGACGAAGTCCGTCCGGAACACTTTATCCCAGGCCCAGCCCACAAACGCCTTGAAGATGTCTTGCCGAATGTCCGTCCCAGCGAAGGGCTGCTCCATGGGAAGGAGATTATCATTGATGGTGTAGCGGGCGGCGGCGTATTCTCCCGTGGCCTCGAAATACTGGTCGCAGCGGAACACGGTGATGTCCGTCCCCAGGGTATGGGCCCGGTCATAGGCCAACCGGAGCATATCCGGCTCAAAAAAGTCGTCCGCATCCAGGAAGGAAAGATACTCGCCCCGGGCGTACTGCATCCCGTTGTTCCGGGCGGCGCCGGCGCCGCCGTTGGGCTGGGTGATGACCCGCACCCGGAAGTCCTTCGCCTCATACTCCCGCAAAATGTCCAGGGAGCCGTCGGTGGAGCCGTCGTCCACGCAGATGACTTCAAACTCGGTCTCGTTGCGCACCAGCAGGCTGTCCAGGGTCTGGCGGAGATACCGCTCCGCGTTGTAGACCGGCATAATAACCGATACCTTGATTTTCTCATGGTAGGCGTCCGGGTCAGCCAGGATTTCCTGGAGCTGCTTCCAGTAGGTGTTCCCCAGCAGTTCCTCGTCCAGCACTCCAGCCTCCAGAGCCGGGCGGAACTCGTCACAGATATGGTGCAGATATTCCAGCTGATACTCCGGCGCCAGGCGGCGGTAGGTGACGATGAAGTTGGAGAACTTCTTGGCATAGAAGATGGGGGTGAACTTCTCCAGCAGCTCCGGCTCCTGGCTCATCCAGTTCCAGAGATACCGGTACTCATCGGTGACGCAGTACAGCTTTTTTCGGTTAAACATGGAGGAATTGGGGTTGTCCCGCCGGTTCATATAGAAGGGCCTGTCCAGGAACCAGGCCCGGGTGGCCCGGCAGAAGGTCTGGAACCAGAAACCGTTGTCCTGATAGGAGGCACCGGGGGTCTCATTGTGGCGGATATGCCAGCGGTTCAGGAAGTCCAGGCTATAGATGCCGCTCCAGGTGTTCATTTCAAACTTGAAGGTTTGAATATCCTCGCTGGGATTGACCAAGCGGTTATAGTAACGCTTATCGTTCGTCAGGCGAAACAGCGTCTTTTTCAGCGAGCCGTCCTTATTCACCACAAACCGGTAGAAATCGGCTTTGACGAAGTCCAGTTGATTCTTGCTGGCCGTGCGGTACAGCACCTGGAACATCTTCTGGGGAACGAAATCATCCGGCTCCAGGATGCCCAGGTACTTGCCCCGGGCGGCGTCAATGCCCCGGTTCATGGCCTTGCCGTAGCCGCCGTTGGGGCCGTCCAGAATGCGGAACCGCTTATCCACATTGGCGTACTCCTGTATGATGGCCATGGAACCGTCGGTGGAGCCGTCGTTGACGCAGAGGAACTCCATCTCGTTCAGGGTCTGGACGGACAGGCTGTACAGTGCCTCGTTCAGATAGTCCTCCACATTATAAATAGGCAGGACAACGGATACCTTGGGGTTCTCGCAGGCATCCCGCCAAAACAGGATTTCTTTGGATTCTTCCTCTTTCTTCGGCTGATTCAGCCTTTTCTTTTCCTCCCGGAAGCACTGCTGAAGCAGCTCCGGGTAGAGGCCGGAGTAGCCTCTGACAAACTCCTCCGTCTGCTCCAGAATGGATTCCCCCTGGGGGGACTGGAGATAGTAGGTCTTGCACCAGTCCAGGCAGTCCCGGAATACCCGCTCCATGACGATACGCGATGCCACGTCATCCACCTGATCCTCCGCCAGCTGCGCCTGAATCAGTTCGACAGAGCGGAAAAAGCAGGCGAAATGCTGATCCCGCTGACCCACCAGGGAAACCCCTTCCTCCAGGCGGTGCGACGCAATGCGATGCACCACCAGCACATCCCGGGAGAACATCACCCTGGGGGCGGTGGTGATGACATGATAGAAGAAGGACAAATCATTGACGCAGAGCAGGTCGTTAAAGGTGATGCCCTTTTCCAGCAGAAAGGTGCGGCGATAAATACCGCTCCAGGGCGCCACGTTGGCCTCGTAAATCGGGCTGCCCTTCTCCAGGGTCAGCAGCCTGTGATAGTCGCCGGTGCGCAGGCGGCGCATGGTGATGGAGGGGCGGTCTACAGGCACCTGCCGCACCTCATCATAGGCGACGGCTCCAAACTTCAGGCAATCCAGGTCGTACTTGACCGCCTTGTTGTAGACAGCCTCAAGAGCATAGTCCAGCATATAGTCGTCCGCGTCCAGAAAGTGAAGATACTCGCCTTTGGCCACTGCCATACCGGCATTGCGGGCCACCCCCGCATGGAGGTTTTCCTGCCGGAGCAGATGAACGCGGCTGTCCTTCTTCGCGTATTCCTGGAGGATCGCGGGGGACTCGTCCGTAGAGCCGTCGTCCACGCAGATGACCTCGATGTCCCGCAGGGACTGGTTCAGAACGCTGTCCAGCGTCTGGCGAAGGTAGTGCGCAGCATTGTAAACCGGAATGATAACAGACAGTTTGGGCGTCATATCAGTGTGCTCACTTTCTATTTCTAATCGTGTCAGAAGGCTGATAACCGGGATATCCGTTGCCTCCTGCAAATTGTAAAACTGCTTTTTGCATACGGATACATCTTAGCATAATAATGGACGATGTGTCAACCGCCTCGCCGCCAAAAACAAGCTGTATCGCCCCGGTTTCTCTCAGCAAAATAAAGAACCACAGGGTGGAATCCTTATTTTTCCCCTCTTTTTGGTACCAATACCTGTAGAGCAGCAGCGAACCCTCTGAAGTTTAGCAGGGGCGCGCAGCCTTTTTCTCCATTCGGTGATATATAATTGACAAATGGTGAAATTTGTGTTATAATGCAGAAAACGGAAGGAAGGAGAATGAACCATACAAGCAATCGATACAAGTACACAGACGGCGCTGGACGCCTTCGGCCTGATTACCTTGCGGGTGTACCTGGGCTCCGACGAAGCCCCCCTGGCCACGGAGGTGGTCAGTGCGACCTACACCGCCAGTGTGGGCGGAGGCGACGGCTTCTCCATCGGAAATGCCTGCACAGCGGAACTGTCCGTTGTCCTGGCAGATGCCGGGGTTGTGGTCGGTGGGCAGGCCATTCAGGTCACCTGGGACGCGGCCGGAACAGAATATCCCCTGTTTGTGGGGAAGGTCAGCAAGGCCACCGTCAACGGAAGCCAGACTACCATCACCGCCTATGACGCCATGGACGGCGTCTCCGGCACGCCCTATGAACCCACGCTCACGGGCAGCTGCACGGCGGCGGAGGCCCTGGCCGATATCGCAGAACAAATCGGCGTGGAGCCGGACAGCGACACCGAAACACTGGCGGCAGGCACCGCCCTGACGGAGGGTGTGGCAGCGCTGGAGGGGCTGAGCTTGAGCAGCGCAGCGGCCGGTGTTGCCCTGCTGCTGGGCGGCAACGCCATCATCACCAGAGAGGGTACGCTGGCTGTGCGGCAGTTCACTGACTGCGGCTGGACGTCAGAGAGCTATTCCGGCGAGGGCCGACCGGAGGACACCGCTTACACGGTAGACGGACTGACCTTCCAGCGGACGGACACCACGACCACCGCCAACGAGGACGGCACCACCACGGAAGCCGACACCTCCACCGATTACACGGCCGGCGCCGGCACCGGCGTGGGGTTGACCTATAGCTCCAATCTTGCCACCCAGGCATTGGTGGACGGCGCTTATGCGGCGCTGTCCGGCCTGACCTTTCGGGCGGGGTCGTTCAGCGTGCAGGGCGGCATCTTCCTGGAGCCGGGCGACCTGGTGACGATTGACGGTCTGACGGTGGCCGTTTCCAGCCTGACCCTGAACCTGGACGGCGGCTGCAAAGCCGGCATCACCAGCCTGGGCGCAACGGACACAGGTAGCGCCGGCGGTACCATCACCCAGGCCATCTCCGCCCTCCAGCAGGATTACGGGGAATTTAAAAGCATGGTGGCGCAAAACGTCAGCGTCACCAACGCCAATATCACCAGCCTGCAGGCCGCTGCAGCCCAGATGGAGACGGCCATCATCGGCAAGGCGGAGGTATCCGACCTGACCGCTGCCACGGCTAACATCGACGCTCTGACCGCTGACCTCGCCAGCCTCAACAGTTTGTTGGCGGGCAACATCGGCACTGGCACCGTGCAGACCGTCCACCTGACGGCGGATAATGTGGTGATAGATGATGCAATCATCACGGACGCTATGATTGCCGACCTGTCCGCAAGCAAGCTGACGGCGGGGACGATTTACACGGATCACGTCACCATCCAGTCGGAATCCGGCAACCTGTACATTACGGACAACACCATCCAGATACAGGATGGCAACGACATTGTACGGGTGCAAATCGGCGAGGACGAAGCAGGGGACTACAACCTCTATTTGTGGGACGCGGCGGGGAATCTGCTGTGGGACGCCGGGGGCCTGTACGCCGCCGGTATCCATGACGGCATCATCAGGGACGTAGCCGTGGCCGATGACGCAAATATCAGCGGCTACAAAATCGACACTGCCACCATGACCAGCGCCCTGAATGAGTATGGGGAGCTGGTGGTCAATGCTGCGCAGATCACGATTGACGATATTACACTGGACTATAAGCTGACTACCATGACCACCGCCACGGCAGAGGCCCAGGCGGCGGCGGATGCAGCGGCGGAAGTGGCCGCCTCGCTGGAGGCAGAAGCGGTTGCCAGCCTGACCCAATACTACGCCGTCGGCGATTCGGCGGAGGAGCCACCCAGTGCGCCCGCAGACGGCATGTCCCGGGCGGCAGCGTTGGCCGATACTGCTGTTGCCGATGAATCCCGCGTGGGTGTCATTGCCACGGAGGCAGACTGGACCACCGAATGGCTGACCGCCAGCGATGGGCTGTATCTGTGGACAGCGTTTTTTGTGGCCTACGCGAATGGCGCTGCGGAATGGACGACCCCCACCTGCCTCAGCGACAGCGCGGCGCGGGACAGCATCAGCACCTTGCAAACAGAGCTTGAAGTGGTGCAGGGTCAAATCGCGGCCAGGGTATGGCAGACAGATATCGATACCGCCATACAGGACCAGTATAGCTCCATGATACAGACCATCAGCGGCATTACGACTGAAGTGGCCGACCTCACCACAGTGGTGAGTGATAACTACACAGCTCTGCAAACCAAAATCACCACAGTGGAGCAGACGGCGGAAGGGCTTACTTCCAGAGTAACAGCAGCGGAAAGCAGCATCTTGGACAATGCGTCTGACATTACTACTCTATCCAGTGAATACAAGCAGCTTGCTGACAGCATCGCCCTGTGCGTGACTACAGATGAGGGCACCGGATATTTACGGCTTGGCAGCGGCGCCGATGGGACGGTTAAGTTTACCGTGGAGTCGGACAACCTGACGATTGATGAAGACGGCAATGTGACCATGGCAGGCAAGGTGGCAGCTACCAGCGGCACGATCGCCGGGTGGGACATCCAGTCTGACCTGTTGTCGTACACTGTAACGATAGACGAGTCTGAGCTCAGATATTATATTCAGCCCGCGGACAGTATCGACAAGTTCACTGTATTCGGTGTTCAGAATCTGACAGAAGCCACCTGGCTGTTTTATGTGGACTATACCGGAAAATTGAGCTGCACCAGCCTGACCTGCACCGGCAACGGGGCGTTCAGCGGGTCGTTGTCGACCTATGGATACACGATACCCCGGATGCAACATGGGTATGTATCGGTCAGCCTGGACGCCGACACTGTCACCAGTTTCAGCGTAACCTTTCCCAGGACTTTTCCCGGGACGCCGGATGTCTTTTTATCGGTGCAGCACGATTCCGGCGTGTCATCGCTGTATTGCAAGGCAAGAACTGCAAGCGCAACCGGCTTTACCGGCTACATCCGGTCATCCGGCGGGGGCGCTCATGTTGTTCGATGGTTGGCCGTATACGGATAAAAAGAAAGGAATCCTTTATGTTAAATACGAAAACAAATGAATTTTTAGCGGCAGTTACCCGGCTGGTGCAGGAAAGCGGCCTGCCGCCGGTGAACGCCCGGCTGGCCCTGGACGTGGTGCGGCTCCAGCTTGTGGAGCTGGAAAAGAAGGCCATGGAACAGGAGCGGGCCAACCGGGAACGGGAGGTCAACCCATGAGCTATGAAACGAAGCAGTACATTGTCACCGGCAAAGCCGCCAATGTCCGGAAGTTCCCGGACAGCAGCAGCGGCGCCATCGTGACCACCCTCAACCAGGGCGACATTGTGGAGGCAGACGCCTCCGGCACCTATACCAACACCAGAGGGGGCAGCACCACGGTGTATCTGCCCGTGGTCATCGACGGCACCCGGCGCTGGGCGGCCTCCGGCAACTTCTCGGAGGCAACGCCGCTGAATCTGGCTGCTGCCAACGTGGCCGATGTGTACAACGCCTGTATCGGATGCACCCACAAGTCCGGCTCCTACACCTGGGCAACAGCGATGTCCGCCAAACAGGTCAACTGCGCTATTCCCGCATCGCGGGCGGCAACGCTGGCCGGTATCCTGCCGGACGGGAAGCTCATCAGCCACACCACCGCCGTAGGCTCCAATATCCTGACCAGTAAAAACACAATTGCAAAGGCTATCTCCGGCTACAGCAACCTGGACACGAGCAAATGCACCATCGTGCGAATCGCCAAAAAGTACGCCGATATGGACGCAGCGTATAAAAAGGCGGGCGTGTTTTTCGTCCAGGATTCCAATATTGCCGTTTGCGCCGGGGACGGTGACATCTATGCCTGCCATGATTGGAGCAAACAAATGTCCAACGGCAAGTACACCAAGGTCAAGCTGTCCAGCGGGTACACCAAAAACAGCTATATTCTGTATGCCATTGTGCCCAACGATTGAAAGGAGTGATTTTTTACGACCTATCTCATCACCTGCGCATTTATCGCGCTGGACTTCATCACCGGACTGATCCAGTCCCTGGCGACACAAACCTTTTCCAGTTCCATCATGCGGGAGGGGCTGTACCACAAGATCGGGCTGCTCCTTGTCATCCTGCTGGGCGTTCTGGTGGACTATGCACAGGGCTGGCTGGAGCTGGGGATGTCTGTCCCCGTGGCCGGGGCGGTGTGCGCCTACATTGTTATCATGGAGATTGGCAGCAGCCTGGAGAATATCTGCAAAATTAACCCTGACCTCATGCCGGACAAGCTGACCGCCCTCTTTGGCGCGAAAGGGAGTGAGGACGATGAGTAAGACCACCAGTTCCGCCGGCCTGGCCCTGATCAAGAGCTTTGAGGGGCTGTGCCTGACCGCCGCCAAGTGCGCGGCAGGGGTGTGGACCATCGGCTACGGCCATACCGGGACGTACAACGGCAAGGCGGTATGCTCCGGCATGACCATCACCAAGGCGGCGGCGGAGACGCTGCTGGCCAGCGACCTGACGGGGTACGAGAGCGCGGTCAACAGCTACGTCACTGTAGATCTAACGCAAAACCAGTTTGACGCGCTGGTGAGCTTCGCCTTCAACTGCGGCAAGAGCGCCCTGAAAGGCTCCACTTTGCTTAAAAAGTTGAACTCCTGGGACTACTCCGGGGCCGCTGAACAGTTTTTGACCTGGAACAAAATCACGGTGGGCGGGGTCAAGCAGGAGAGCGCGGGCCTGACCCGGCGGAGAAAGGCGGAGCGGGAGCTGTTCCTGACTGGCTCCACCTCCACCACTACCACAACTACTACAGAGGAGGGACATGACATGGACACGTTACGCAATGGCGACACCGGCCAGCAGGTCACCGTCTTGCAAAAGCTGCTGAATCAGCTGGGGGCCAGCCTCAGCGAGGACGGCATCTTCGGGAGCAAGACCGAGGCCGCCGTGGAGCAGTATCAGACCGACAACGGGCTGAGTGTAGACGGGATTTGCGGGCCTAAGACCTGGGGCGGTATTTTAGCGGTGCAGTAACACAGGGCTGTCTCAAAACGCTTTTCCCTATTTACATAAACCGCAGGACGGGCGCGAAAAGGAAAAAGCCGGGCGACATGGAACCAATCCTGCCTGCCCGGCGAATGCTATTCTGCGCTTCTGCGCGTTTTTGCCAGTTTGAGCTGTTCAAACATCGTTTTATACAACAGTCCGGGGTATTCTCTGGCGGAGGCCAGTTCGTAATACTCCCCCTTTTGGGTGGAAAAGAGGAGGACGCCCTTATTTCGGGTATCCATCTGGGCGATTTCTCTCAGCCTGAACTGGAGCGTCCCACAGGTCAAATGCTCCCGCGTCAGGGAAAGCGTGCCTTGCGTGATTTTCCGGCATTTGTGGTTTGGCATCAGCCGCAGCAGCCTGACATCGGGCGACCGGATACAGATTGCGTCATTCCCCTCCGCCACTGTGCGGAGATACCCCTGCTGCCAACGGTTCCATCCATACAGGGTTTCAAAACGAAAGTCATCGCTCTTGATTTTCCCATGCTCCGTCCACCGGCCCACCGCGCCGCAGCGGACGCATATAAGGCGCCGCTGCTTCGACCGGATGGTTGCCAGCCCGCCGCAGACGGGGCAGGTATACAGAATGTGCCAGATTCCCTTCGCACTGCAATGATATTCGTTGTCCGGCCCCTCCTGAGGCGCCGGTTCCTCCGTATACAGGTCCCGATTCACAGCCCCAAGTAAGCCATCTACCGTCTGTTTCTCAAGCCAATCGGGTGTGTAAACGCCCGCCACGCGGCACTGTACCCGCCCTCTGCAAAACCAGCTGCTCCACCGCGGTTTCATCCTGTACGCACCTTTGATCTGTACGGTGACGACGGTGCAATGCAGCCGCTTCACCAACTTCCCTATCGTAGGGTGCAGCGGCTCCGTTGCGCCGTCATAGGTAATGTTCCCCTCGCCGAACAGGCACACGCTCTGCCCCCTGTGAATCCGTTTTATAATCGCATAGGTAGCCCTTGCATCCTGTCTGCCCTTCGTATACGGGATACACCCCATCAGCCTGGTTAAAACCCACGCATGGAAGGGGTTGCGGAAGAGATGCTCTCCCGCAACAAATCCAACCGGCTTGGAGGATAACGCAATCAAAATCAAGGGGTCGAAAAAGCTCGTGTGATTGGCGAGGACCAGGCATGGCCCATCGGGCAGATCGATTTTCTGAGTTCCCGGTATCCCAAACAGCAGGACGCGAATGGGCTGCAGAATCAGGTGGGCAATGCGATACAGTGGCAGGGCTGCATTGTCTGACGGCGAAGGTCTGTTTTTCTCTCTCTTCATTCCTCTAAGGCTCCTTCTGCTCTTCTCACTGGTATTTATAATAACTCACCTTAAACAACCGGAAATTAACTTAAGACACATTTTTTGTAAATAAACTGTGAACAGCCTTGCATACTCCTTTCCGGCTGCAGGGATTTACAGGTGCAGAGGAAGCGGTATCTACAGCGTTCTTTTTTTCTTTTTCAGTTTCACGCCAATGACAAATGCGCCGCCTGCCAATGGCTGCAGGAGGGGCTCAGCCGATAAAGATAAAAATGAAGAGGCCGCCTTGCATCTGCAAGGCGGCCTCCGTTTGCCCGCTGCGGGGCAATTGATTAGGCCCGCAGCAGATTATTAAATCTAAAACTTTATTTCTAGATAAAGGTGTTTGAACTTAATTCTGGCGTCAGACGCAGTGAATCTCCAGCTTTTGCATAATGCGGAACGCTTCCTCCGGAGGAAAGGTTTTGTACAAAGATGCTGCTGTGTGAGTGTTGAGATTATCCATAACCAGAACGATTTTCTCAACATCCGGATATTGTTCGTCCACCAGCCACTTGATTTGGTTTGCCCAATCAACCGCCGCCCTGGAAGGCAATGCAACAGTATTCCGCCAACCGCCCAGCGGTTCCGTGAACATAAAGATGGAACAGGAACCTTTTCTTTCATATTCACAGTCATATTTCTCAGTATGATTTGTTTCACTCATGGGAATCGGTTCCAGCCGCTCATCTAACAGTTGAAACGGCTTTTCATCCATGCACACAACAGGACGCTGCGCATCATAAGGTCTGGCATATACCTCCAGCACATCTTCCATGCGGGCAGCGAACTCTGCATTTTGCTTGGATGGAATACACCACATTTTCCTCAAATGAGGCTTATATTCCGTTTTTTTAAGACATTTCTAACCGTTCCGTAGGAGATGCTGTCTATATAGCCCAGTTCTACCGCTCTGGAACTGAGCAGCCGTAAAGTCCACCTGGCGTGACCCTCAGGAGGTTCGCTGCAAGCCAGCGCGATAATCTGAGCTTCCAATTCACCTGTGACCTTCGGCGGTACCGGCGGAGTTTCTCTCTTTTTCCGGGTAAGATAGGCGAGAATATCCTGTTTTTCAAAGTAATCATCCCGCATATTATACACGGCCTGTACAGAAATTTCGAGAGCCTCTGCAACTCTTTTGTATCTGACATGGTCGGATTTTCCCGTCCGGTCTAACATCAGAAGCACTCTTGCACGGATGATTTCGTGAGCGTTATGTTCCCCTTTCCTCACGATGTCTTTCAGATATTCCTGCTGCTCTACTGTCAGATAGATATACTTTGCTTTCATACGATATACCCCCATGCCGATTTTCTTTCAGTATATCGCATTCTTTTAAGAAAGTAAAGATTTAGTTTTCACCCTCTACTGCTAGAGCGTGAAAGACAAAACTTTACTTTATTCAATTATCGCAAACTGCCAGCAGTGCTGTTCAAGCAGGAAAAGGTTCCGTTTTTTCAACTGTCTGTGTAGGGGCGGCCCTTGGCCGCCTCGGATAAGCAGGTGGTTTCCGCGGGCGGCCGAGGGCCGCCCCTACAAAAAATGAAGATTTAGACTTCACGTTCTACTGCGGAAAAGCGGAACGCAAGGGGTAACTGGCCACTAACAGCTAATAGCCAACAGCTAACAGCTGGCATCTAGCCACGCTCCCTCTCCCGCTGGTAAAAATCCACCACATAGGCCACGCCGTCCCTGGGGTCGGTGCGCGCCTCGCTGTGGGTGTAGCGGAAGCCGCAGGACAGCTGGAGCTGCCGGGAGGCCACGTTTTCCCTCCGGCAGGAGCAGACCAGGGCGGTTCCGCCCAGCCGGTGAAAGCAGCAGTCCGCCAGCGCCTCCAGCACCTCCCTGCCGTAGCCCTGCCGCCAGCAGTCCGGGGACAGGGCCAGCCCCGTGTCCCCATACACACCGGGGGACAGGGGGGTGATGCCCGCGAAGCCGATGGCCTTTCCAGTGGCTTTCTCGCAAACCGCCCAAGCCAGATGCTCCCGCTGATAGGCGATGGTACGGCTCATGCGGCGCTGGGCTTCCTCCCAGGTGGCGGTGGGCTGCCAAAGCATATACCGGGCCGCCTCCGGGCGGCTCCACAGGCTGAGGTACAGGCTCTCCGTGTCCTCCGGGACAGCCTTGCGCAGCAGCAGACGGGGCGTTTCCAGGATGGCGACAGTTTCCTTCACAGCTGCCCCGCCCGCACCAGGGCAGCGGTTTTCAGGATGGCGATTTGGGTCTTTCCGTCCCTGATCTGGTCGGCCATCACCATCCGCTCTGCCTCCCACAGGTCCAGCTTCTCCACCTCCAGGAACTCGTCCGGGTCCAGGTCCTGGTCCCCGGCAGGCTCCGTCACCCGGCAGGCCCAGATGTAAATCTTCTCATCGTCATAGCCCACGGTGGGGTAGGTAACGCCCAGGGAGACGTAGCGGTCAGAGCGGGTGCCCGTCTCTTCCCGCTGCTCCCGCTTCATGGCCTCGAAGGGGTCTTCCCCACGCTCCAGCTTCCCGGCGGGAATTTCCAGCAGTTCCTCCCCAAAGGCGTAGCGGAACTGGCGCACCAGCAGCAGTTCGTTCCGGGCCGTCAGCGCGGCTACGCAGGCCCCTCCGGCGTGGGTGACGATTTCCCGCTGGGCGGTGCCGCCGTTGGGCAGGCGGACATCGTCCACAAACAGGTGGACGACGTGGCCGTCAAAGATTTGGGTGCGGCGCAAAAAGGTCTCTTTCATATCCATGGAACAACGCTCCTTTATTCATCGTAGGTGTGGCTGGACAGGCGGCGGGTGATGACGCCGGAGGTGCGGTGCAGCACCTGATACAGCGACTGCCACATGGCGGGATACTCCCGCTTCAGGCTCTCATCGTTGATGGGGAAGGACAAGTCCTGCTCCCGCAGCTCCTCCACCAGGGCGCTGCTCTCCGCCATGGCCTGGAGGGTGGTGACGGTGGCCGCGCCGTCCTGACCGTGGCTCTCCGGCAGGGTGAACAGGCTGTCGGAGTTGGCCCTGTCAATGGAGCGCAGCGCCCGGAACAGGGCGTAGATTTGGCAGCCGAAGGCATTGGACACCGCCAGAATCAGCTCCCGGCAGCCCAGCCGCCCCAGCAGGCCGTACAGGACAGTGACGGAGTTGACGATGAGCTTCTTGTTCAGCTGGGCCATAACGCTGCCCCGCAGGGTGTTGTCCTTGTGGAGGCTGACGTCGTACAGCTCCTCTGCGTCCACGATGGAGCCTTCCCGGTCCAGGGTGCGGCCCAGCAGGTAGTCGGCGGAGACGTGATAATAGTCGCAGGCCCGCACCACAAAAGCCAGCCCCGGCTCCCGGACGCCCTTCTCATAGTGGGAGAGGAGGGCCTGGCTGATGCCCAGGGCGGCGGCGGCGGTGCGCTGGCTGACCCCCTTCTCCTTCCGCAGAGCGGACAGGGTGCGGGGAAAATCGCTGCAAGGTTCTGCGCGCATAGGGGACACCTCTTTTTAACAGTTGGTATTATTTTAGCATAGGGAATACGATTTGTAAAGGGGCGGCGGGGCAGCACTCAAAATTTGTCCTCCGACCGCATGGCCTGCACCAGACCCTGCCCTGCGGTCGGCTTCCGGCCAAACTTTGCAGGGCAGGAGGCCGGACTCCTGTGCAGTTGTCCTGCCCCGTCAAAAAGTTAGCGGCGATTAACTGTCGAAAATCACCAAATACGCCCCTTTTCCTGGATAGTTTTCAAAAAAATTCTTGCAAATTTCCGGCTGGAAGCAAAAATTAAGGTTTACAAATGGCTCCGAAACTGGTATGATAAGAGGGTGAAAAGGTTTCCCCTGCTGAGGGAACCTCTGAACAAATGCAGCTGCGGCGCTTTGCGGGGTTTCCCCGCTATCCGCTTCGGTTCATTTGTTCAGGGGTTCCCAGAGGACTCTAACGGATATAAGGAGGCAACTAATTATCATGGTAGTAAGAAAACAGAAATCCATGGATGCGAACAACGCGGCCGCATGGGTATCCTATGCGTTTACCGAGGTTGCGGGCATCTACCCCATCACGCCGTCCAGCCCCATGGCGGACTATGTGGATCAATGGGCCGCCCAGGGCCAGAAGAATATCTTCGGCAACCCTGTGAAGGTCGTTGAGATGCAGTCCGAGGCTGGCGCCTCCGGCACGGTTCACGGCTCCCTGGCCGCCGGCGCGCTGACCACCACCTACACCGCTTCCCAGGGCCTGCTGCTGATGATCCCCAATATGTACAAGATCGCCGGCGAGCTGCTGCCCGGCGTCCTGCACGTCGCCGCCCGCGCCCTGACCACCCACGCCCTGAACATCTTCGGCGACCACGAGGACGTTATGGCCTGCCGTCAGACCGGCTTCGCCATGCTGGCCGAGGCCAACCCCCAGGAGGTCATGGATCTGGCCCCTGTGGCCCACCTGGCCGCCATCGAAGGCCGCGTGCCCTTCCTGAACTTCTTCGACGGTTTCCGTACCTCCCATGAGATTCAGAAGCTGTCCGTCTGGGACTATAAGGATTTGGCCGACATGGTGGATATGGACGCGGTCGAGGCGTTCCGCAACCATGCCCTGAACCCCAACCACGGCATCGTCCGCGGCTCCCACGAGAATGACGATACCTTCTTCCAGCATCGTGAGGCCTGCAACAAGTACTATGACGCCCTGCCCGAAATCGTGGACAAGTATTTCGCCATGATTAACGAGAAGCTGGGCACCAACTACGCCGCCTTTAACTACTATGGTGCGCCCGACGCTGAGAACATCATCATCGCCATCGGCTCCATCAACGACGTGATGAGCGAGGTCGTGGACTACAAGGTCGCCCGGGGCGAGAAGGTCGGTATGATCAACGTCCACCTCTATCGGCCCTTCTCCGCCGAGCGTCTGCTGGCCGCCATCCCCGACACCTGCAAGAAAATCGCCGTGCTGGACCGCACCAAGGAGCCCGGCGCTCTGGGCGAGCCGCTGTATCTGGACGTGGTCACCGCCCTGTCCAAGGCCGGAAAGAGCGACATCACCGTCATTGGTGGCCGCTACGGCCTCGGCTCCAAGGATACGCCTCCCTCCTCCATCTTCGCCGTTTACAAGGAGCTGGAGAAGGACGAACCCAAGGAGCACTTCACCATCGGCATCACCGACGATGTCACCTACCTCTCCCTGCCGGAAGAGCCCGCTCCCAACACCGCCGCGGAAGGCACTGTGGAGTGCAAGTTCTGGGGCCTGGGCGGCGACGGCACCGTGGGCGCCAACAAGAACTCCATCAAAATCATCGGCGACCATACCGACAAGTATGTTCAGGCGTACTTCCAGTATGACTCCAAGAAGACCGGCGGCGTGACCGTCTCCCACCTGCGCTTTGGCGACAAGCCCATCCGCAGCCCCTACTACATCAACAAGGCGGACTTCGTGGCCTGCCACACCCCCGCTTACATCACCAAGCACTTCAAGATCGTCAACGACATCAAGGACGGCGGCACCTTCCTGGTCAACAGCCAGTGGACCTTTGAGGAGCTGGAGGAGCATCTCTCCGCCGAGTCCAAGAAGTATATGTATGACCACAAGATCAACCTGTACATGATCAACGCCATTGACCTGGCCGAGAAGGTCGGCATGGGCAAGCGTACCAACACCGTGCTGCAGTCCGCCTTCTTCGCCCTGGCCAACGTGCTGCCCGCTGAGGACGCCATCAAGTACATGAAGGACGCCGCCGAGCACTCCTACCTGAAGAAGGGCCGCGACGTTGTCCAGAAGAACTGGGACGCCATCGACGCCGGTGCTACCGCCTTCGTCAAGTGCGAGATTCCCGAGTCCTGGGCCAACCCCGCTCCCGACGCCGAGCCTGCTGAGCTGACCGGCCGTCCCGACACCGTGAAGCTGGTCAAGGAGGTCATGAACCCCATCAACCAGATGAACGGCTACAGCCTGCCCGTCTCCGCCTTCGAGCCGATGGCCGACGGCACCTTCCCCTCCGGCGCATCCGCCTATGAGAAGCGCGGCGTCGCCGTCAACGTGGTGGAGTGGACGCCTGACAAGTGCGTGCAGTGCAACCAGTGCACCTTCTGCTGCCCCCATGCCACCATCCGCGCCTACGCGCTGGACGCTGCCGAGCAGGAGAACGCCCCCGCCAACATGAAGATGGCCGATTTCAAGGTCGGCAAGGGCAAGGGCAAGTACAAGTTCGCCCTGGCCGTCTCCCCGCTGGACTGCATGGGCTGCGGCGTCTGCGTCGGCGCCTGCCCCACCGGCAGCCTGAAGATGGTTCCCCAGGAGTCCCAGCTGGATCAGCAGCCCTGCTTCGATTACGCTGTGGCCAGCGTCTCCGTCAAGGAAGAGCTGACCGGCACCGATGTGAAGGGCTCCCAGTTCAAGACCCCGCTGCTTGAGTTCTCCGGCTCCTGCGCTGGCTGCGCCGAGAGCACCTACGCCCGCGTCATCACTCAGCTGTTTGGCGACCGGATGTTCATCTCCAACGCCACCGGCTGCTCCTCCATCTGGGGCGGCACCGGCGCCACCTCCCCCTACACCGTCAACAAGGAAGGCAAGGGTCCCGCGTGGGCCAACTCCCTGTTTGAGGACAACGCCGAGCATGGCCTGGGTATGTACTACGGCCAGAAGACCATCCGCGACGCCCTGAAGGGCAAGGTCGAGGCTTTGGCCGAGCAGAACGCCGACGTGAAGGACGCCGCCGAGGAGTGGCTGGCCACCTACGACGACTCCGCCGCCAACCAGGCCGCTACCAAGACCCTCATCGCCGCCCTGGAGAAGGCCGGTGCTGACGACATCCTGGCGCAGAAGGACTACCTGAACAAGAAGTCCTGCTGGGTGTTCGGCGGCGACGGCTGGGCCTATGACATCGGCTACGGCGGACTGGATCACGTTCTGGCCACCGGCGAGGACATCAACATCTTCGTCTTTGACACCGAGATCTACTCCAACACCGGCGGACAGGCCTCCAAGTCCACCAACATCGGCGCTGTGGCCCAGTTCGCTGCCGCCGGTAAGGAGGTCGCCAAGAAGAGCCTGTCTGAGATCCAGATGCAGTACGGCTACGTCTATGTGGCTCAGGTCGCCATGGGCGCCAACCCCGCTCAGTGCATCAAGGCCATGGTGGAGGCCGAGGCTTATCACGGCCCGTCCCTCATCATCGGCTACAGCCCCTGCGAGCTGCACTCCATCAAGGGCGGCATGACCAACTGCCAGGCCGAGATGAAGAAGGCCGTGGCCTGCGGCTACTGGAACCTGTTCCGCTTCAATCCCACCAACAAGGCCCAGGGCAAGAACCCCTTCACGCTGGACTCCAAGCCGCCCAAGGCGGAGGATTACAAGTCCTTCCTGCTGAACGAGGCCCGTTACTCCGCGCTGACCCGTTCCTTCCCGGAGCGCGCCGAGAAGCTGTTCGCCAAGAGCGAGGAGACCGCCCTGGCCCGCTACGAGCATCTGACCCGTCTGGGCAAGCTGTACGAGGTGTAAGTCCCTCCGCAGCTGCCTAGCGGCAAGCACAAGTTAACTTTCCAAAAAACGGAGCAGGCAGCGCCGAAGGCGCTGTCTGCTCCGCAGTTTTTTGCGGCAATTCTTAAGGAACCTCTGAACAAATGCACTTCGGCGTCTTACGGTAAATTTCTGCCATTGGATAAGCAGAGCAAAAGATGCACAAATCACTTCGGTCCAAAGTGGCTTCGCCAGCATAGCTGGCTCAGGATTCCTGCGCTTTTGCGCCTTTTTCTGACGCAAATTTCCTCGCAATCCGCTCTCGTCCATTTATTCAGAGGTTCCTTAAGATTTTATGAAGTTTCTGCCTGGTCGATTGACGGAGCGTTGTTTTTTCAATATACTAAAAATAAGGAATCGCCATATCTGTCCGGCGCACGGTTCTGCATTAAGAGAGGAACGGAGCATGAAGCTATGGAAAATCGTGACACAAGCTACGGCACAGAACTGGACGCCGCCCCTCAGAGCGGCTGGGAGCCGCCCGTCCCGCAGCCCACCATGAAGTGGTTCAAGTTCGTCATCTGGGTGCAGCTGTTCCTGACTGCGCTGCTCAACGTGGCCACGGGTTTCGGTCTGATTACCGGCACAGCCTATGGCGACTATGCGTCGGACGTGTACGCCATGTTCCCCCTGCTACGGCCACTGAACATCTTTGAGGGCCTGCTGTGCCTGGCCCTGGCGGTGGCGGCGATTTACGTCCGCTTCCAGCTGTCCGGCTATAAGCAGAAGGGGCCGGCCCTGTACCTCTGCTTCCTGCTGGCCAGCGTCGCCGTGTCTCTGCTCTATGTACTCGCCTCCAGCCTGGCGCTGGGGAGCTTTGCGGGGGGTCTCTCCACCATCGTCTCCCTGGTGACGAGCCTGGTGATGTACGTCCTGAACCGCATTTACTTTGAGAAGCGGCGCTTCCTGTTCGTCAACTGACGATTTATCGCCGAAAAATTGCCGCCCCACGGAAACCGTGGGGCGGCAACGCTATGCTGCGGTCACGACAAGTCCGCCAAATCCAGGAACTCATGCCCGTGGGCGGCGATATGCTCCTTCCGCCCCGCCAGGTTGTCCCCCAGCAGCAGGTCGAACATCTGGGTGGTGGGCTCCACGTCCTCCGGCATGACCTTGATGAGCCGCCGGGTCTCCGGGTTCATGGTGGTGAGCCACATCATGTCCGGCTCGTTCTCGCCCAGGCCCTTGGAGCGCTGAATGGTGTACTTCTTCCCCTTCAAATCCCGCTCCAGAATGTCGTCCCGCTCCTTGTTGGAGTAGGCGAACCAAGTCTTGTCCTGATAGGTGATTTCAAACAGGGGGGATTCGGCAATGTACACATAGCCCTCCTTGATGAGGGTGGGGGTCAGGCGGTACAGCATGGTCAGCAGCAGGGTGCGTATCTGGTAGCCGTCCACGTCGGCGTCGGTGCAGAGGATGATTTTGTTCCACCGCAGGTTGTCCAGGTCGAACTCCGCCAGGTCCTTCGCCCGCTGCTTGCCGCCGGTCAGCTCCACGCCGCAGCCCATGACCCGCAGCAGGTCGGTGATGATGTCGCTCTTGAAGATGCGGGCGTAGTCCGCTTTCAGGCAGTTCAAAATCTTGCCCCGAATGGGCATGATGCCCTGGAACTCGGAGTCCCGGCTCAGCTTGCAGGCTCCCAGGGCGGAGTCGCCCTCCACGATATACAGCTCCCGGCGGGAGACATCCTTGGTGCGGCAGTCTACGAACTTCTGCACCCGGTTGGAGATGTCCATGTTGCCGGACAGCTTCTTCTTGATGTTCAGCCGGGCCTTCTCCGCCGTCTCCCGGCTGCGCTTGTTCACCAAAATCTGACCGGCCACCTTCTCCGCGTCCATAGGGTTCTCGATGAGGTAGACCTCCAGGCTGGAGCGGAGGAACTCGGTCATGGCCTCCTGGACAAAGCGGTTATTGATGGCTTTCTTCGTCTGGTTCTCATAACTGGTCTGGGTGGAGAAGTTGTTGGAGACGAAGATGATGCAGTCCTGAATGTCATTCCAGGTGACCTTGGCCTCGCCCTTGTTGTACTTCCCCTGCTTTTTCAGGTAGCCGTCAAAGACGGAGACGAAGGCAGAGCGCATGGCCTTCTCCGGGGAGCCGCCATGCTCCAGCCAGGAGGAGTTGTGATAGTGCTCCACCAGCTGCACCGTGTTGGAAAAGACGAAGGCGGCGCTGAGCTTCACCTTGTACTCCTTCTTGTCCTCCCGGTCTTTGCCCCGCCGCTCCGCCTGGTAGAAGGCAGGGGTGGTCAGGGCGTTGTTCCCCGCCAGCTCGGTGACGTAGTCCACAATGCCGTTTTCATAGCGGAAGTCGGTGACTTCAAACTTCCCCCCCACCTGGTTCCGCAGCCGGAAGGTGACGCCGGCGTTCACCACAGCCTGGCGTTTCAGCACGTCCTGGTAGTAGGACAGGGGGATGTCAATGTCGGTAAACACGTCCAGGTCGGGGAGCCAGCGGAACTTGGAGCCGGTCTTGTGCCGGGGGGCGTCCTCCGCATGGAGGCCGCCGACGTTCTCCCCCCGCTCAAAGTGAAGGGTGTACTTCTTCTGGTCCCGGTAGATGGTGGCGTCAAAGTAGGCGCTGGCGTACTGGGTGGCGCAGCTGCCCAGACCGTTCAGGCCAAGGGAGTACTCGTAGTTCTCGCCGCTGTCCTGGTCGTACTTGCCGCCGGCGTACAGCTCGCAGAACACCAGCTCCCAGTTGTAGCGGCCCTCGGCGCTGTTCCAGTCCACAGGGCAGCCCCGGCCAAAGTCCTCCACCTCCACCGACTTATCCTCGTAGCGGGTGACGATGATCAGGTCGCCGTGACCCTCCCTGGCCTCGTCGATGGCGTTGGAGAGGATTTCGAACACCGCATGCTGGCAGCCCTCCAGGGCGTCGGAACCGAAAATCACGCCGGGGCGCTTGCGCACCCGGTCGGCCCCCTTCAGGGCGGAGATGGATTCGTTGTTATAGCTTTGCTTCGCTTGCTTTCGTGCAGCCATAATTCAGCTTCCTTCATGTATCAGATACTGCGGTTCTATTTTATCGGAGTTTGTGCTGGCTGTCAAGGCAAGTTGGGGGGTAGGCACGGAAATCAAGTTTCTGGCCAAATGTACCAAAGAAACTCCTCAGTCTGGACTTGACGGCGGAGCCATTGACGTGGCAATTCCCACAGTTTCATTGCCTCCCCCGAAGGGGGAGGGGCTTCGGGGCCTCGCCCCTCCCTAAGAACCCTCCCCCTATCCCACTG
>JAJQEV010000015.1 GCA_021201475.1 Clostridiales bacterium | reverse complement strand
TTTCGCTCTACTTATCCAATGGCGGAAATTTACCACAAGGCGCCGAAGTGCATTTATTCAGAGGTTCCTTAGTATTGCTATCACTGTCCTGGCGACAGATAACAAAATCTGGCGTCCCTCATGTCTATCATCTCTTCGGAATACGCTGAAGCGCCGCGTTAAGCGCCTCCACCTGTTCGGGGGGAATCGTATCCCCTGCCATTTTCAGCAGCCCCTCCAGGGTCATGGCGGCCAGCATACCTTGCAGGCTGGCGTTTTGATTGGCGCTCTTTGCCACATCCCCCCGGCTGGCAATGGCGGCGTCCATCAGGGGCTGAACGACTTTCCTTGCCTCAGGCGCGGACATCAGCACGCCAAATTTGTCCTTGATAGAGTAGCAGTTGGGGTCATAGGTGTCCCGGTCAAACCAGTTGACCACCTTGACCACGTTCCCCATATAATAGGCCGGATTCGGCTCGTCCACCTTCCGGATGGTCATGCTGTCTGTATAATCGTCGGAAACGGCGGTGAGTTCATGCCTGCCGGTGATGGGGACGGTGAAGACCACGATTTTCTCACAGGGCTTCGTCTGGAACGCTTTGCCGTCTACCAGCAGCGTCACCGGGGAGAGGTTGGAGTAGACCTTGACCTCCGTTTGCTCCTCCGGCCGGTCAACATACCGCTTCCCGCAGAGGTGCAGGAACTGCTCTTTGCTCCAATACGCCTTGTACAGGTAGAAGGCATCCTTTTTCACCTTCCTGTCCATGGTGACGAGGCCCTTCTGGTTTACGCCGTGGCCGCCGCCCTCGTCCCGTCCGTCTGCGGCAAAGTCAAAGAGGTTCCACACATGGGTCGCCCACAGGTAGGGGCGCTGCGCAATGCAGCGCAGGAGATACTCGTGGTAAAGTGCCTGGTATTCCTCCGAGTAGTCCCCCTTTTCCGGTGATGCGTTGTGATACGCCGGGTTGGCGTCTGCGCCGTACTCGGAGAAGCCGATGATGCGCCCCGGGAAGCGGGCGTGATAGGTGTCAAAGAAGCTGTCATTTTGCGCCAGGTCGCCCAAATACCAGCCAAAGTACAGGTTATACGAGCCAATGTCAGGAATCGTGGTGATGGGGCTGTCGATTTCCAGCATGAACGCATGGGCCATGGTGGTGACACGGGTGGGATCCAGGCGGTGGCACAGGTCGTTCAGGACGCGGTGGTTCTCCAGCAAGTCCTCCGTGACCTGGCTGGAGGCGGTGATCTCGTTGCTCAGACCCCAGCAGACAATGGAGGGATGGTTGTAGCACTGGTTGACAAGTTCCGTCATCTGGGAGACGGTGTTCGCCCGTCCCCCCGGCATATGACAGGTGATGTAGGGGATCTCCGCCCAGACAATGAGGCCGTTTTCGTCGCACAGGTCGTAAAATTCCTGGGCCTGCTGGTAGTGGGCCAGGCGCACCGTGTTTGCGCCGACCTCCCGGATGATGTCCATATCGGTCCGATGGTGTTCCATCGTCAGGGCGTTGCCCACACCGGCCCAATCCTGATGGCGGCTGACGCCCCGCAGGGGATAACCGCGGCCATTGAGGAAGAAGCCCCGCTCCGGGTCAAAGGAGAAGGTGCGGCAGCCAAATCGGACGGACTGCTCATCCTCGCCCAGGCTGACAATAGCGGTATAGAGATACGGGTCATCCACACCGTCCCAGAGGTGGACGTTTTCTATCGTGAGGGAAACGACTGCCTTGCCGTTTCTGGCTGGCGCGGAGGCCGTTTGTCCGGCCACCTCCACCACCATGACACCCTCGCCGCACACCTCGGCCTCCACCGTCACCTCGGCGCTGGAGCCCTTTACCACAGGAGTCACATGAATCTGCCCCAGATGGTTCTCCGGCAGGCTCAGCAGCCGGACCCCGCGGTACAGACCGCCGTAGAAGGTGAAGTCCGCCTTCTGGGGATAGCAGAAGTTGTTCTCCTCATTGTTCACCTCTACCCGCACCGCGTTCCGCTCCTGCAACACAGGGGTGACCTCCACCCAAAAGGCGGAGTATCCCCCTTCGTGGTGGCAGAGCTTTTCGCCGTTGACATAGACACCGGCAATCATGGCGGCGGCGGGAAATTCCAGATAGACCCGCTGGCCGTCCGGCCGGGCAAACTCGTTTTCGTAGACGCAGGTACCGCGGAAATAGTCGTTGCCGCCGTCCTGACCGTCTGCGGCGTTCCAGGTGTGGGGCAGGTCTACCCGCTCCGGTGCGCAGCCGGGCTTCGTGAACAGCCAACCCTCGTTGAAGTTAAAACTCTGATGCATAAAATACTTCCTTCCTATGTGGTGGTGTCAATCAGCACCAGGGACAAATCGTTCACATTGGTGCCGGTGGGGCCGGTGATGATGAGGTTGTCCACCGCTTGCAGCGCATGATAGGCATCGTTATTGTTGAGGTAGGCTTCATAGTCGATGCCAAGCCCTTCCAGTTCCCCGCAGGTGTCCCCGTCGGCATAGCCTCCGGCGGCGTCGGTGGGGCCGTCAGTGCCATCGGAGCCGACGCTGAGCATCGCCGCATTTGGTATCCCCGCCAGCTCCTCCGCTGCCGCCAGGGCAAGCTCCTGATTTCTCCCGCCCAGGCCGCTGCCCCGGAGGTGTACCACCGTCTCGCCCCCGGCCAGGAAGGCCAGCTTTTTCCCGTCGGCAGCGTGGCTCCTGGCAATCGCCCCCAGGAAGCGCCCGGCCTCTCTGGCCTCACAGGCCAGCCGGTCTGTCAGCAGCATCGGCTCGTACCCCAGGGCGGCGCATGCGGTTATGGCCGCCCCACACAGCTGCCGGACGCTGCCGATGATATGGGCTTCGGCGTTGGGCAGGGCTTTGGGCAGTTCGGCGCGCAGGAGTTGCCGTTCCTCCGCCGTCAGGGGCAGCTTATATTTTTCTGCGATGGCAGCTGCCTGCCGGGCGGTGCTGGCATCCGGCACCGTGGGGCCGCCTGCAATCATATCCAGGGGGTCGCCCAGAATATCGGAGAGCACCACGGTATAGACCCTGGCCGGAGCGCACCAGGCGGCGAACTGACCGCCCTTCACCAGGGAGAGCCGCTTGCGTATGGTATTGATTTCCGTGATGTCCGCGCCGGAGGCCAGCAGCAGCTTTGTGAGCTGTTCCATCCTGCCCGGGGCGATGCGGGGCTGCTCAAAGAGGGCGCTACCGCCGCCGGAAAGGAGAAACAGCACCGTGTCCGTCTCCTGCAAGTTGGCGCTCATATCCAGGATGGCCTGAGTGCCCTCATAGGAGTTGCCGTCCGGCACCGGATGCCCCGCCTCCAGGCACTGGACGTTTTCCAGCGGGCGCCCCACATGGCCGTACTTTGTCAGCACGATGCCAACCTCCGGCCGGATGCCGGGCAACTCCAGAGCGGCCCTGGCCATCTGCCAGGCCGCCTTGCCCACGGCAAAGAGGTACAGCCGCCCGGCGGGGGCAAAGTCCCCCAGGGCCTCCTTTACCGCCGTATCCGGCTTGACGGCGTCTATGGCGGCCCGGGCAATGGTTTCCGCGTCCTGACGTAGCATTTGATTCATAAGCCCTCCTCACACTTTCTGGTGCTGTTTCCGGTAGTCCGTCGGGGTGACACCTGTGGCATCCCGAAAGGATTTTGAAAAATAGCTGCGATTCCCGAAGCCCAGCGCATCGGAGATTTCCTCAATGCTTTTGTCTGTATAGGTCAGCCAATACTGGGCCCGCTCCAGGCGGATTTGGCGGATGTAATCCACAATGGACATCCCCATCTCCTGCCGGAACCGCCGGGACAGATAGGTCTGGGTGTACCCCGCCTTCTGGGCCAGCAGCTCCAGCGTCAGCTTTTCCTCCGGGTGGTTGTAAATGTATTCGCAGACCAGCCGGATGCGGGCGGAGCAGGTCGCCAGCTGTTGGGCCCGGTGGACCTGCCGGGCGTACTCCTCCAGCATCTGGTTGGTGAGGGTGGCCATCTCTCCCCGGGTCTCACTGATGTTCAGCTTCTCCCGATATTCCGTACACAGGGAAAAGGCGGATTTCTGGGGCATACCGCCGTCCACCGCCGCCCGGGACACCAGCGTCAGGAGCAAATGCGCTTTTTGACGATAATCCTCTATCGTCTCCTGGGGCATGACTTTGGGGGTGTGAGCGTTGGCCCGCGCAATGGTGTCCATCACGGACAGGTCGCCCTTGCGAATTTTCTCCAGAAGCTCCTGTTCAAACTCCCAGTTGCCGTTCTGCTTGTCGAAGGGGTCCACCGACAGGTGGACGCTTGGCTGCTTCGTTGGGGACTTGCTGATGTAGCCGCCCACCTCTTTTGCCGTAATCTTCGCTCCTGTCAGGCAGTAGTGAAGCATCTGTGCCCAGGAAACGGCCACAGCAGGCGCGACGCCGGGAAGCTCCCCGATCCATGCGCGGACCGCAGTGCGGTCCGCCTCGGTTAAGGACGGGTCCTTCAAAATTTTGGCGTGATTTTTGCTCTCATTGACCATGGAGAAGAAGGGGCCCACCGCATGAATGGCGTGCAGCGCGCCGCCTGCGGCCTCAAAGGCAATCAGCCAGTTCAGCAGCGGCTGGATGGTCAGGATAAGAGGCTTGCCGCCCTTTTCCCAGTGCCTGGTGATGACAGCCTCGCGGTCGTTGCCGGTGAGCATCATGGGGGCTTTGGCCTCCATGACGGTGGAACCTGCCAGCCCGCCCCGGATGGCCTGGAACACCAGCGCCGGGTCCACCCCCGCCTTTTGGGCCAGGGTCAGCGCTTCGGCCAGGGCCTCGATGTTGCAGGCCACGATGATTTGGTTTGCCAGTTTTGTGGTGTTGCCTGCCCCTACCTCGCCGCAGCGGACGGCGGAGGAGCCCATGGTCAGCAGCAGCGCCTTGCATTGGTCAAAGACCTCCTGCTTGCCCCCCACCATAAAGCTCAGCGTGCCGTCGATGGCCTTGGGTTCGCCGCCGGAGACGGGGGCGTCCAGCATCTCCACCCCCTTTTCCGCCAGGACGGCGGCAATCTCCTTACTGGCCACGGGGTTGATGGAGCTCATGTCGATGAAGATTTGCCCTTCGTGCATATACCGGGCGACGCCGTTTTCGCCCAGCATGACCTCCTTCACCTGGGGGGAGTTGGGCAGCATGGTCAGCACCACGTCGCAGCCCTCGCCGATTTCCCGGTAGGTGCCCGCCGTTGCGCCGCAGGCCGCCAGCTCCTCCACAGGGGCCTTGCTGCGGTTGCACACCGTCAGGTCATAGCCCGCCTTCAGGATGTTTTTCGCCATGAGCTTGCCCATAATGCCCAGGCCGATGAGTCCGATTTTCATTTTGCTACCTCCAGTTTGATGATTTCATATTCCTCCAGCCGGTCCAGCACAAGGGCTGTGCTGTCCCCGGCAGGTTCTATGGTGACTTTTCCGCCGTGATAGGCCTCCGCGCCGGAATACCGCCCCGGCAGGACGAAGCGCAGCGCCGTCATGGGAACCGGCGGGAAATAGCTGTTGGCAAAGCAGCCGGAGCCGTTGACCAGCTGCAAAATCCGGCTGTCCCCCTGTTTTTTCCAGGTAAGCTCCACCGTGGGATGCAGGTCGGGGGCGAGGCTCGCCTGACCGCAAAGGCTGTGCATCACGTCCAGCATGACGTTCAGGGTATTCTGGTAGCCCTCCTGGCAGTAGAAGGTACCAGCCATCCAGGGCAGATACACCGCCTTGCCCTGGCCGTAGGGATGCACCACCACGCCGGGCTCGTCGGAAAGCTCCGTGTAATAGCACCGCTCCGGCGGCCCAAAGGGATGCTCCGGAATCATGGGCAGCAGCGTTTCGGCTCCCGCCTCATACTCCGCCAGGAGGTAATCCGTCCCGAAGGCGATTTGCGGCGCAGACTGGCAGGCGGGGAACCGGCTGTCTCCGGCGGCGTAAAAGACGGCGGAGGCGTGGTCGTGCTGCTTCTCCCCCACGCGCTTCATGCCGATGCACCGCAGCGCCTGCTCCGCTCTGGGCTGATAGGTATGGGTGTACAGGCCGGTCTCCCCGGTGGCCACCAGGATGCCGCCACCCTGCACGAACCCGTCCAGCAGGGCCGCCTGGCTGTCCCCCAGCATTTTTGCGTCCGGCAGCACCACGATCTCTTTTTCCGCCAGCAGCTCAGCGGTAAGCTCCGAGAGCTTCACCTCGTCGAAGGGGATGTGCCCGGCGGTCAGCGCCCGAATCCAGCCGTTCACCTCCGGGTCGCTCCGGGCCAGGAGCCCCTTGTGTACCACCAGCACCCTGGCGGCGGAGGACAGGTTCCGGTACAGCGCCTCATGGGCCGCGTGGAACTGGAAGGCCGGTTTGCTGGCCTCCAGGCAGGAGCGGTCGACGTGGCTGCCCAGGGTGCCCATGATGTACAGGCTTGTGGAACCGGCGTTGGCCAGGTTCTGCCACTGGCGCAGGGCCATCTGGGCGGGGCTGACGGAGGTCTCCCGATACCGGAAGCCCAGGAAGTCCACGCTGGCGTTGTCCGCCGGGCGGCTGTGGCCGCTGCCCACCGTCAGGCGGCAGTTGGAGCTGGCGGAAAGCTGCCACTGGGGCACGCCGATCTCTGTGCCGGACTCCGTGCGGATATAATCCACCCCATTGACGGCGATTTCCGGGCTGATGGCCCGCACCGTTTCCAAAAGGCGCTTTTTCTGCTCCCGCAGCACCATCCCTTTGAAGGCGGAGTATTTAAGGTAATCCGGGTTGCGGGGGTCGTCCTTCTCCGGAATGTCCAGGCCGAATTTCTCTTTGAATTTGCGCTTGCAGTTCTCGCAGTGGCAGGGGCCGTGATAGACGCCGCTGTAATCCACCACCAGGAAGCCGGACATATTGCAGAACACCCCGTCAAAGGGGAAGCGTGTCAGCACCTCTTGCAGGATTTCCAGCAGCTTCTCCTGCTGGTACGCCCCGTTAGTGCAGCACTGAACGTCGCCGTTGTAATTGAGGATGTTCCCGTTTTTGTCCCGGTAGGCCCAGTCCGGGTGCTGCTCGTAAATCGGATAGCGGACTTTCGAGAAGTCCGTCCGGGCAATGACCCGGATGCCGTTTCTGTGGCACGCCTCGATCATCTCCCCGATGCCATCGCCGGAAAGGTACGCGCTTTTCGTCTGGTATTCCAGGTCTGTGTCATAGCTGGCGATGATGCCCGCCGCGTTCAGCATGACCACGGTTGCGCCGAACTCCTTCAGCTCCCGTGCGTAGGCCGCGGCGTCCATATCCGCCATGTCGATTTCCCGAAGATTGGTCTGCACCATCCTCCAGGGGTAATCGTTCCACCAATGTGCCATAATCGTCCTCCTTCAGGCAGGCGTAGGCTGTCCCATGCCTGCTCAGTATTTGTCCGGGCTGCGCTGACCGGAGAAAATGCTCTTTTCCGTCGCACGATTCACCATGACCCCGCCCTCGCGGTAGGCTTTGATGTTTTGAATGGCATAGCCGATGCTCCTGGCCTCCCGGTCGGTCAGGGCAGGCGTGACATGAGGGGTGATGATGACGTTGGGCAGGTCCCACAGCGCGCTGTCTGGGGGGAGCGGCTCCGTCTCAAAGGTGTCCAGCCCCGCGCCGGCAATGACGCCGTCCTTCAGCGCCTGAATCAGCGCCGGTTCGTTCACCAGCTTGCCCCGTCCGACGTTGATGAGGAAGGCCGTAGGCTTCATGGCCGCCAGCTGCTGGGCATCCATCATGTGGAAGGTGGCGTCGTTCAGCTCGGCGCACAGCACCACATAGTCGCACTGGGCGAGGAACGCCTTGAAGTCGTCCCCCTCCTCGCTGGCATAGACCCTGTCCACGTTTTCCGCAGGTTTCCGGCTGCGCCGCCAGCCCAGGACGTTCATGCGGAAGGCTTTGGCAAGTCTGGCCAGCTCCGTGCCGGTATTGCCCAGGCCGACGATGCCCAGGGTCTTGCCGAAAATGTTGGTTTTCCGCAGATAGTCCCGGCTGACCGCCCAGCGGCGCTCCCCCTGGGCGCGAAACAGCATGGGCATATCGTAGGTCAGCATCTGCATGAAGAGTAGGGCGTGCTCCGCCAGCGCCGGGGCGCTCCGCCCGGCGGAGCTGGTGAGGAGGATGCCCCGTTCAAACACCTCCGGCCTTGCGCTGCGGTCTACCCCCGCGTGGCAGCAGTGTACCCATTTCAGACTGGGGTTATCCAGCATGAAGTCGTACAGGTCGCCATTCAGGATGGCCACATCGCAGGTTTTGGCGTACTCCGCGATTTTCGCCTTCGCGTCCGGCAGGTAGGGCATCACATAGTTGACCTTTGCGGGGCGCAGGGCGTCGAACAGCTTATCCAGTTCCTCCTCTGGCGCGTAGACCGTGACCAGCGCCTCCCTGATTTCCGGCATTTTTCATTCCTCCTTGTATCATTTCTTGAGATAACTTCGGGCAGAGTGTCCATTTCAAATCGACATCTCAAACGTGTTTTGTTGATTAAGGACAATATAACAGATGGCTCCCCAAAGTAAGAACAAAATCTTGCACTTTGTTTTTTCTTTTTGTGGTTATATGAAAGTCGTTTGCTTTGGCGGCGGTCAGGCCCGTTTGGGAATCGGCGGCTGTCCCTGCTTTACGCTGCCCCGGCAGGTCTGCCGTCGCCGGTAAACGCAGAAAGCCCAAGCGCCCGCTGTCGGGCGCCTGGGCTTGTTTGCGATTAAATTGAGAACTTCTGAACGAATGAACTTCGGAGTCTTGCGGTAAAGTTCCGCCATGGGACAGGCACAGCGAAAGAGGCATGAATCACTTCGGTTCAAGGTGACTCAGGATTCCTGCGCATTTCCTCAGAGGCCCCTCCGCCGTCAAGCGGCAGACCCTTTCAGGGGCGGCAGGAACGAGGCGCGTATCGGTAGGGCAGGCCCCCGCTTCCTCATTACAGGCTCAGCCCCAGGTAGCACCCCGCCAGCCGGGCTTCCCCCAGCCACTTCACCACGCCGAAGGGTTCCCCCTGCCCGGGGGCGTGGAGCAGCCAGCGGTCCCGCCCCAGCGCCCTGGTCAGGGCGGAGGCGGCGGCAGGCGCTGCGCCCTCCGGCCCCAGCAGCTCCCGCAGCACCAGGACGCCCCCGTCCCCGCCCTCTGTAGCAGCCAGGCACAGGGCGTCCCCCGCCGTCACGGTGTACAGCCCTCCGCCGGAGGACAGAGACAGGGCCTGCTGCGCCTCCAGGAAGGGCAGGGGGTAGCGGCAGTGAGCGTCCCCGCCAGCAGCACCTCCCGCAGCGCGCCATACTCCTCCGGCGTCACCGGGGCGACAGCGGTGGAGGGGGAAGCGGCGGATCTGCCGCATCGCGTCCGCCGGGGGAACTCCCGCGCATAGCCCAGCCCCTCATAGAAGGCAAACAGGCTCGCCTCCCCCGGCACCATCGCCACAGCGGCGCAGCCCTCTGCGGCGGCACCGGCGTGGGCTTCGTCATGATCGCTACCTACACCGGCATCTTTACCGACAATGGCGACGGCACCGTCACCATCGACGAACCCACCTACGGCACCTATGAGCTGGAGTATGACACCTATTTTATCCAGATGGCCACGGTGACCTACTTCTCCCTGGCGGACAACCCGGAGGAGGGCGGCAACTGGACCTCTGACGATATGCCCCAGATGCTGGAGCTGGTGCCTATGACCACCTTCACTCTGGACGGCGACGCCATCATCACCTATACCACTGATGACCCTGATTTCCAGGAAACTGAGGAAGAAAGTGAGGACACTTCCGGCGAGACTGAGGCAGAAAGCACAGACTCCAGCGCCGAGTCTGAGGCTGAGGTGGAAGAATCCGTTGACTTGGGCAATGTGGTGTTGGAAATTGCCAGCGATGATGAAGGCACCACCTTCACTCTCTATGACAGCGGCTCCTATCTGTTCTACTTTGCCGACTATGACATCTCTGACGTTGGTACTTACTCCTATGCCGACGGCGTGCTGACGATTACTGACGCCAACGGCGCAGTCACTGAATCTAGCATTGATGGCAATAATGTAGTATTCCATTACGAATACAGCCAGAGCGACCAACTCACCGGCGATTACACTGTAGCCGTCAATGATCTGGAAACTGCCCTGAGTTAAGGAATCGGGAAAGGGCAGGTGTAGCATCAACTGCACTTGCCCTTTTACTCTTATCAAAGGAGGAATGTCTTTTATGAATCACAGGAAACATACTCCGCCTCCCGGTCTATTTCGAGGGCTTGCCAGCAGTTTCCTGGCGTTGGCTGTGCTGGTTGGCTCGGCCAACTCCATCGCCCTGACATGGGAATCAAAAGTCAATGAGCTGTTGGGCGTGTCCGGCAGCAGCATTGAGTACAGCGACAGCGAGGCGGATTATTACTACATTTCCGATTTCTCCAATGCCAGCGATTTGATACAGGGGGAAATCGACCTGAATACCCGTCTCGAAGAAGAAGGGGCAGTACTTCTGAAAGGCAGCGCCGCCGTAAACGGCACCGGCGTGACACTGTTCGGCCTGCGCTCTGAGTCCATGCAGTACGGCGGCTCCATGGGAGCATTGACTGCCAAAGCAGAGGTTATCTCTCTGACGGAAGCCCTGGAATCCAGAGGCTTCTCCGTCAACCCCACTATAACCGCATTCTATGAAGAGATGTCCGACATTTACACTCCCGGCACAGCGGCCGGAGTCAATGTGGTGGATGAACCCACCGGTGCCACCGTCAATGAGGTTCCCATCTCAGAGTACGATTCCAGCCTGGCTGACTCTTACTCTTCCTACCGGGACGCTGCCATCATTGTGCTGGGACGTGACTCGGGGGAAGGCACCGCTTATTATCCCGGTGCGGACGGCATTGACAACGCAGATGAATTTTCCACCAGTGAAACTGGCAATATCCTGGGGTTGTCCGATGATGAGAAAGACTTGATTGCGTATGTGACTGCTCAGGGCTTTGACCAAGTCATTGTCCTTCTGAACACCACTTCCACTATGGAGGTGCAGGAGCTTCAGGACAACGACGCTATCACCGGCATTCTGTGGATCGGCGACCCCGGCGCCTACGGTACCTACGGCATCGCCGACATTCTGGCGGGCAACACCATCCCCTCCGGCCACCTGAGCGACACCTACGCCATGGACACCAGCCTGTCCCCTGCTATGGTGAACTATGGCATCTACCTGTTTGAAAACGAGGACGAACTGGACACCACCAGCAACAACGCTCTCCGCAACAGCTGGTACCTGGTAGAGACGGAGAGCATTTATATCGGGTACAAGTACTATGAGACACGGTATTATGATTCTGTGGTAGGGAGCGGTATGGCCAGCTTAGCGCTGCATTATGAAACCGCTGACGGCTCTATGAACTGGGATTATGACAATGAGGTGACCTATGCCTTCGGCTATGGCATCGAAGGCTCCACCTTCTCCGAGGAGATTATCGACAGTAGCATAGACTGGACTGGCGAGAGCGATT
This sequence comes from Clostridiales bacterium, assembly GCA_021201475.1. Taxonomy (GTDB): domain Bacteria; phylum Bacillota; class Clostridia; order Oscillospirales; family Oscillospiraceae; genus Onthomonas. The sequence continues at coordinate 5,796 of JAJQEV010000015.1, read as the reverse complement.
CCACCGTTACCGTCCGAGTTACCAACACCGGGGCCACCGCCTGCAAGCACGTTGTCCAACTCTACGTCTCCCAGCCCTACACCGACTATGACGTGGAAAACGGCATTGAGAAGTCCGCCATTCAGCTGGTAGGCTACGGCAAAGCCGGCGAAAGCAGCGAGGCGGATTATACCGAATCCGTCCTTCTGGAGCCCGGCGACAGCGAGGACGTGGTCATCACTTTCAATGCGCAGGACTTTATCTCCTACGATATGACCTACGAGCATGACGGAGTCACAGGCGCATATCTATTTGAAGCGGGGGACTATTACTTCGTCACCGGAAACGGCTCCCATGACGCAGTGCAGTTGGTGCTCAAGCCCCAGTACCCTGATTCCCCCACGGGTACCGCCTTGGTGGAGACGCTGGATGCGGATATTTCCATCACAGAGAGCAACGGCACCCTGATTCAGAACCAGCTGGGGGATGCCGACCTGAACAGCTATGACTGCGGCGTAACAGTCAGCTATCTGACCAGAAGCGACTGGGCAGGCTCCTGGCCCACCAGTGTGGACTCCCTGACCGCCACGGAGGAGATGATTACCCTCCTCCAGAACGAAATCTATGAAGAGGACACAACAGTAAAGGACATAGACTATGTCTATGAAGCAGACAACGGCCTGGCAGCCTGTGAGCTGGTGGGGCTGGATTACGATGATCCGGCCTATGATACCCTGATGGAAGAGGTTTCCCTAGAAAGCATGGTGAACCTGTTTCTGGCCAGCGTCCGGGACAATGAAAGTATTGTTATGCCTCAGTACATTGGGTCTGACAGTCCCAGCGGCATGATTGCCACCATAGGGCAGTATACTGAGGGGACGATTTTCGAGGTATCAGAGGATGACGCATCTTATGGTCATTATACCAATGTCTATGTGAATGAGAATGTGGTGGCATCTACTTTCAGCCCCCTTCTGGCCTACGAGGAGGGTAGAATGATCGGCAACGATTCCCTGTGGACAGGGGTGACTGCCTGGAATGCCCCCGGACTGAACATCCACCGCATACCCTACAACGCCAGGAACAACGAGTATTACTCCGAGGACGCGGTGCTGACTGGCAACATGGGTGCTGCCGTAATCCAAGGTGTCCAGAAGTACGGTGTCGTGGTATATGCCAAACACTTTGCCTTTAACGACGCTGAGATCAATCGGGACGGCTTAGCTGTGTTCCTCTCCGAGCAGGCAGGACGGGAGAACGAGCTGCGGGGACTCCGCATCGCCCTTGAGGAGAGCAATGCTTCAGGACTGATGACCTCCTTTAACCGGGTAGGCTGTACCCATGCCAGCGCAAGCAAGGGACTGATGGCGGGTATCCTTCGGGGCGAATGGGGCTTTGACGGCTATGTCATCACCGACTCCTTGAAGTCCGCCCAGTACTTCCTGCCCTCCGAGTGCTTGGTAGTAGGCACCGACCAGATGCTGGGCGGCAGCAACAGCGGCACCACTTGGAGCTATACCGCAGAAGCCATCGCCGAGAATCCGGAGTTGGAGGAGGCCATCCGGGAGGCGTACCACCGCTACCTCTACACCTATATCAATAGCAACGTCATGAACGGTATTACCGCAGACACATCCACCGGCATGGGTCCCGCCTGGCAGGTGGCGCTGACGGCAGGCACGTGGAGCGCAGCCGCTCTGGCTGGCCTCTTTGCTCTGCTGTGGCTGGTATTTCGTCAGAAAAGCAAACGTCAGAGACAGGAGGGTGAAACCGTATGAAAAAGGAAAGCCTGTGGGAGAAGCGGGGGCTGGAGTGGAAAACAGGACTGGTCTGCCTGGCGCTGGCAGCTGTGGCGCTGGTGTTCTTCGCCCTGAGTTACACCACCGGTTATTACAACTTTGGTGAGATGCACAGCACGGTTACCTTGGGGCTGCTCATCGGATTGATAGCGGTGGAGGTACTGCTGGTGCTGGGCTATCAGCGCTTCGGCCATACTTTGGTCTATCAAATTCTGACCTTCGCCGTTACGGCCATGCTGGCGCTGGCCGTGGGTTTGTTGATGGCCGACCGGGTGGAGGGCATTGGCAATTGTATCGTCACCGACTATGACTCTGGCCACGGTAAAGAGGAAGCTATCTACTTGTCTTTCGCATCAACGGCTGCACTGACGCTGGGGATCTTTTCCAACATCATCGGCAGCTTTTCCCCCAAAAAAAGCAATGCAGTAAGGTCCCTGCTGAATTAGCCTGACGGGGCTGATGACGGTACAAACGGCAACTGTGCTACGTTTTTTCAGAAGACCCGCCTGCCGGAACGTTTCCCTTCCGCAGGCGGATCGGGCTTTGTTTCTTCCAAGCACCCTGACGTGTGAAACTGTCAGAGGCAAACGATATCAAGCTGCGCTGCAATTTCAGGAAAAATTTGCAAACAGAAGGCAGATGTGTCATACTGACAAAAAACGAAGGAAGGCGACCAGAATGAGGATAGCCATTGTGGATGACGAGCAGGAGATGCGGGACGTGCTGGAGCAGCATTTGCGGCGCTACAGCCGCGAGAAAAATCTGCCGTTGGAGACAGTGCCTTTTTCCGGCAGAGATGCGCTTTTAAAGGTGTATTCCCATGACTTTGACTTTCTGTTCCTGGATGTAGATATGCCTGGGTTGAATGGGGTGGAGACCGCCCGCCGCATCCGCCAGACCGGCTCCAACGTGATGATCCTCTTTGTTACAAACTACGCACAATACGCCATCAACGGCTACGAGGTGGATGCCGTGGATTATCTTCTGAAACCGCTGACCTACTTTGACTTTTCTCTGAAATTTTCCAAGGCGTTGCGCCGGTGGATGAACCGTGAGGAACAGTACCTCATTGTGGAAACCTCTGGGGGAGTTCAACGGCTGCCAGTGTCTAAAGTCCTTTATATTGAGGTTCGGAAGCATTATCTGTGCTACTGTATGCAGTCAGGAGAGGTCTTTGCCAGAGGCAAGCTGAACGAAGAGGTAGGGCGACTCAAACCCTATGGCTTCTGCCGGGTACACCGCTCCTTCCTAGTGAACCTGCGGTACGTAGAGAAACTGCGCGCAACGGAAGTCATTGTCAATGGTCAGGGTATTCCGGTAGGGCGGCAGTACAGCGGCGAGCTGATGGAAACCTATGTGCGTTTTTTGGGAGGATAGCATGGAATATTTGGATGTCTTTGACCTTTTGCGTTCCTCTTTGGGAGGGTTGGTTTGCTGTCTGCTATTTATCGAGGGGATGTTTCCCAGACGGCAAGACTTTATCCGACGGATTATAACTGGCGGATGGGTGTTGCTCCTATTCACCCTTTCCAACCTGCCAGTCACCACCCTGCTGGCGGGCAGTATTTCGGCGCTGGTGGTGTATTATGCGGTTTACTATTCCGTCATTTGTTACCTGATCATCTGGTTTTGCTGGTTCTGTTATGACATCACCCCACTGAACGCTTTGGTACGGGGATTGCTGGGATCCTGCCTGCAGCAGTTTATTACCTGCCTGTATATCTACGGCGCGATCAAGCTGTTTGCCCCTGATTTTACGAACCTGCATCCCGTCTGGTATTCGTTGCTCACGGCGGGAGTCTATCTGCTCCTGTGCGTACTGGCGCGTTGCCTGCTGATTCCCCATATACGCAGACTCAATGTGATTTATACGGAGAACCGTCAAGCTACACTACTCTATGTTGTCCTTCATCTGCTCTGCTCCTGCTTCTGGTTCCTGTGTCAGACTATATTTGATCTGCTGCTAACTCCAGTTGCAGAAGCAGAGATATATGAGGGTAATATCCACATTACTCAGTTCTGTCAGGTAGCGCTGATGTTATTTATCACCTTAGCTCTTGTCACGACTGTCTACGCCTCCTGCTATCTCTTCACTCTGAGGCAGGAGAATGACCTGCTACAAAGCATGATGGTAGAGAAGGAAAAGCAATACCGTCTCTCTCAGGAGAACATTGCTATCATCAACCAGAAGTGCCATGACCTGAAGCATCAGATATCAGCAATGGCCTATGCACAACCAGAACAGCGTTTGACCATGATTGAAGAAGCAGAAAAGGCTGTGCTGATCTATGGCTCTGTAGTGCAGACTGAGAGCGAGGCACTAAACACACTGTTGACAGAAAAAAGTTTGTACTGCGCTCAGCACAATATCCGTTTACAATGCTTTGTAAACAACATCCATGCCCAGCAGCTTGCGCACATCAATGTGATAGATTTGTACACCATGTTGGGCAACGGGCTGGACAACGCCATAGAATGTGTCTCTGACGTAGAGGACGAAGAGTACAAGACCATCCATCTCTCCATTGAGGAGCAGGGAGGTATGCTGTTTTTTACTATTGAAAACCATAATGATGCGCCTGTCTGTCTGGTAGATGGACTTCCCGCCACCAGCAAGCAGGACAAGACCGCCCACGGCTTTGGGTTGAAAAGTATTCGTATGATTGCGCAAAAATATGGAGGTGCGCTTTACATCTCTAATGAGAGCCAAGTGTTTACACTAAGAATCGCAATTTCGGCAGAATGAGTGTAGTGATTCACAGGCTGCAGCTGCACAACCTGACACTTGCAAGAAAGGAAACTGCAATGAAACAAATTAGAGGAACCAATTTAGGCAATTGGCTTGTCTTGGAAAAAATGGATGCAGCCACAGATATTCGAGGATTCAACTGCTGAAGACGAAATTTGGCTGAACCGGCAGATGGACAAAGAGGAGCTGTCTCGACGGATGAAGGCGCATCGGGACAACTATGTGACGGAGGATGATTTTAAAGACCTGAAGCGCCACGGGGTCAACCTGGTGCGAATTCCGGTACCCTTCTTCATTTTGGGGGACAGGCCGCCCTTTATCGGCTGTATCGAATATCTGGATCTGGCATTCCAGTGGGCAGAAAAGTACGATATAAAAGTGTTGATCGACTTACACACCGTGCCGGACAGTCAGAATGGCTATGACAATGGTGGAATCACTGGAGTTTGTAAGTGGTGCCAGGAACCGGAAGAGGTGGAGTTTGCACTGACCGTGCTGGATCGCTTGGCTGAACGCTATGGGGAGCATCCAGCCCTGTTCGGCATTGAGGTACTGAATGAGCCCATCAGTTTGTCGGTGTGGCGCTCCTCTCCCTCAGGCCCCATCCGGGGCAAGCCAGTAGACAGAGAGGAGGCAAAGGGTTCCTCCTATGTGCCCATGAAGTTCCTGAAGCCCTTTTATCTGGACGCCTATCGTAGACTCCGGGCCATTCTTCCAGAAGAGAAGATCATTGTGTTCCACGATGGCTTCAGGCTCACCAACTGGAACCATTTCTTTGACGAGAGCGGGATGAAAAATGTGATGTTGGACACCCATATCTACATCTTCGCTATGGAGTCCTTCGTCCCTATTCATCAGATGTGGTGCTATCGCATTTATGTAGGATTCAATAAATGGAAGCTTTCCTGGGTTGCGAGACACGTTCCGGTGATGGTTGGCGAGTGGTGCATCTGCAACCGATATGCTCAGGCTGGCCGAAAACAGAGCACCGAAGAGGAAAAACGGCGCTATCATGAAGTGGCTGCTCTGGAGCTGGATGCTTGGTCAATCAGCGCAGGTTACATTTATTGGAACTACCAGCTCTGGCGTGACCGTTTCGAAAAAATGGACGAGGACTGGAAAGAAAGCTGGGATTTGGCTCGATGCTGGAAGAACGAGTGGATGCCTCAGGATTTGAGCAGGAGGATTTAACAAATGGAAAAACATGAAAACTCAGGGTCTATCCTAAATTCTGTGTAAACCCAAAATCATCGGGCAAAACAGAGCAAA
>JAJQEV010000029.1 GCA_021201475.1 Clostridiales bacterium | reverse complement strand
TTCCCCCGCCTCCCCTCGTATATTGAACCAGCAGCCACAGGACTGCGGTAGAGGGGAGGCGGTTTTCTTGCGCCGCTGTAAGAAATGGGGCCAGTGCCTCATCGGATTGGGGGTCGGCGTGCTGCTGGCCATGGTGCTGCCGGTGGGCGTCATCATCTTTTGCACAGGGGTGGCGCTGATCGTCTTGGGGGTCACCTGGATGAAAGGGCCGTAGTCTGGGGAGATGTAGCAGGGAGGTGAGAGTGTGAAAATCGTCATTATCCGTTCGCCAAAGGTGCTGTCCGGCCTGCTGCGCCGGATATTTCACATGAAAAAGGCAGAGCAGTGACATAACGCCGCCGGACAGGGCATAGGATGTCTCATACCGGACACAGCCTGACCGCTGCGTCTGTATAAGACGGACCTGCGGCCAGCCGCCGCAGGGGAAGGAGCGTATGCCTTGGAACTGGAATTACATGATAACGGGTTTCCATACTGTGAAACGGTGCTGGAAACGGTGCTGACCCGGGAGGAGACGCTGGAGACCATCGTGCCGGACGCCTGCCCGGATATTGACACCGTGCTGAGTACAGAGGCCCACGTCTGCCTCCGGCAGCGGGAAGCGGACGTGGGGGCGGCGCTGTTCGGCGGGACAGTGCGGTGCAGCATCCTCTACCAGCCGGAGGGGCGGCAGGCGCTGGAGGCGCTGGAGACGGAGCTGGACTTCCGTTGCAGCGCGGAGCAGGAGCGCATCACCCCGGACAGCGGCATCTTTGCCGTGTCGCGGGTGACCTTTGCGGAGACCCGCACCATCAACCCCAGGAAGGTGCTGGTGCGGGTGGGCCTCGCCATCGAGGTGCAGGTCAGCCAAATGCGGAACTGTACCCTGGCTTGCGGCGTCGAGAACCCGGACGCCTGGGACATCCAGCAACTGCTGACCCAGCGGGAGGGCTGTTTTGCCCTGGAGTACGCCCAGCGGGCCTTCAGCTTCTCCGACGACCTGACGCTGCCCGGCAGCAAGCCGCCCATTGACGAGGTGCTGCGGCTGCGCTGCGACCCCTTCTCCGGGGACGCCAAAGTGGTCGGCGGGAAGCTGATTTTCAAGGGAGGCGTGTCGGTGCATCTCCTCTACCGCACCCAGGAGGGCGAGGCGGAGGAGGCGGAGTTTGAGTTGCCCGTGTCCCAGGTGCTGGACGTTCCCGCCGCGCCGGAGCAGGCCGCCTTTCAGCTGGAACTGCTGCTGACCGACTGGAGCCTGAGCCAGCCCTCCATGGACGGGCGGACGCTGGCCCTGGATTTGGAGCTGCTGGCCCAGGCCATCGTCAGTGAGACCCGGCAGCTGACCCTCCTCACCGATGTCTACAGCACCGCCTATGCTACCCAGCCCAAGATGGAGCGGGTCTGCCTGTCCCAGCTGGTGCGTCAGGAGGTGCTGCACCAGTCGGAGCGGGAGCTGGTGGAATCCGTTGGCGAGGTGCGCCGCATCTGCGATACCTCCCTGCTGATTGCGGAGAGCAGTGCGGCCAGGGAGGAGGGGCAGCTGGTCCTCTCCGCCCAGTGCATCGTGGGGGTCACCTACCAGGAGGCCACGGGGCGGTACGAGGCTGTGTCCCGAAAGCTGACGGTGACAGTGCGTGTCCCGGCAAAGGAGGGGGCGGAATGCCGCTTCACTGCGCTGCCGGAGCGGGTGGACGCGGTGGAGACCGGCGGCGGCCTAGAGCTGCAGGCGGCGGTAGCTTTCCACCTGATGCTGCTGGAGCGGCAGCCGGAGACGGTGGTGACGGCCCTGACGGTGGAGGAATCCAGCGCCGGAGCCGCCGAGGGCCAGCCCTCCATCGTGCTGCGGCAGGTGGGGGCGGGGGAGACCCTGTGGCAAATCGCCAAGACCTACTCCGCCACCCGACAGGAGATCATGGACGCCAACGGCATGGAGGAGGAGACGCCTCAGGCGGGGCAGCTGCTGCTGATCCCCCGGAAGCGGTAAAGGAGGGGCAGTATGGAAGCGGAAAAGCTGTATGAGGACATCGCCCAACGCACCAACGGCGACATTTATATCGGTGTGGTGGGACCGGTGCGGACGGGGAAGTCCACCTTCATCAAGCGGTTCATGGAGACGCTGGTGATACCCAACATCGACAATGTGTACCGCCGGGAGCGGGCCAGGGACGAGCTGCCCCAGAGCGGCTCCGGCCGGACGGTGATGACGGTGGAACCGAAATTCATCCCGGAGGAGGCGGCGACGCTGGAGCTGGAAGGGGGCGCACGCTTCTCCGTCCGCCTCATCGACAGCGTGGGCTACCTGGTGAACGGGGCGGCGGGGCAGATGGAGGACGACCAGCCCCGCATGGTCACCACCCCCTGGTACGACCACGAGATACCCATGACCGAGGCGGCGGAACTCGGCACCCGGAAGGTTATTGCGGAGCACTCCACCATCGGCATTGTGGTGACGACTGACGGCACCATCACCGAGATTCCCCGGGAGGACTACCTGGAGCCGGAGGAGCGGGCCATCCGGGAGCTACAGGAGTTGGGAAAGCCCTTCCTGGTGCTCTTAAACAGCGACGAACCCACCTCCCCCCGGGCGGAGTCCATCCGGGCGGACATCGAGAGCCGGTACGGGGTGGCCTGCCTGGCGGTGAACTGCCTGATGCTGGAGGAGCAGGACATCACCAATATCATCCGGGCGGTGCTGTATGAGTTCCCCCTGCGGGAGATGGATTTGTTCCTGCCCCCCTGGGTGGACGCCCTGCCCATGAGCCACCCTATCAAGGAGGAGCTGTACGCCGCCATCCGCCAGCAGGGGGCCGCACTCCGGCGCATCAGCAGCGTGCAGGCGGCGGTCAGCGCGCTGGAGGGCTGCCCCTCCGTCAGCAGCGCCAGCCTGACCCGGCTGAACCTGGGCACCGGCGTGGTGCAGGTGCAAATTGCTGTCCCCCGGAGCCTGTTCTACGCCACATTGAGCCAGCAGTCCGGCTTCACCATTGGGGACGACGGCGACCTCCTGAACCTGCTGACCCAGCTGGCGGCGGTGAAGGCGGAATACGACAAGGTGGCCCAGGCGCTGGCTGACGTGCGGGAGAACGGCTACGGCATCGTCATCCCCACCATTGATGAACTGAGCCTGGAGGAGCCGGAAATCGTCCGCCAGGGCGGCCGCTACGGGGTGAAGCTAAAGGCCAGCGCCCCCTCCATCCATATGCTGCGGGCGGACATTGAGACGGTGATTTCCCCCATCGTGGGCAGCGAGAAGCAGTCAGAGGAGATGATAAACTACCTCCTGTCCGAGTTCGAGGGGGATACCCGGAAGATTTGGGAGTCCAACATCTTCGGCAAGAGCTTCCATGAGCTGGTGAACGAGGACTTGCAGGGCAAGCTTATGCGGATGCCGGAGGACGCCCGCAGCAAGCTGCGGGAGACCCTGGAGCGCATTATCAACGAGGGCAGCGGCGGGCTGATTTGCATTATCCTGTGACGGCAGCGCAAAGCTCCCCCATAGGGTGGCATAGCTGCTTCTGTGGGGGGTGTTTGTGTGTCTGTGGGGGAGGCAGGTCATACAGAGCCTCTTGGTAGGCGGCCAGCTACCTCTCGCCGCAGGGTTACAGCCACGTATCGAACAGGCTGCAGAAGCTGTCAATGATGCTGCGGAACCACTGCCTTTATGGGCAGCGAAGGATGGGATTGTCGGGGGATGCGCAAATTTTTCAGAAAAGAATTGCATTATCCGCCGGGATATGATAATATAATAAAAAGACTTATGACGAGGAGGGAACTAACATGAAGCATATCCAGACGCTGAATGGCGCCACCCTGAAAAACAGCGCCGCCCATGGCGGCTGTGGTGAGTGCCAGACTTCCTGCCAGTCTGCCTGCAAGACTTCTTGCACCGTTGCCAACCAGCAGTGCGAGCAGAAGTAAGCGGTTTCAGGAAACGACCAGAAAACTCCCGTTGCTGCGGCAGGGAGTTTTCTTTTGCGATAGCCCCTGTTTTCAGATAAAGAGTGAGGAACGAAACATGATTCATACATTTCAGACCCTGGGCTGCCATATTGCCCTGGACGTGGCCAGCGGTGCGGTTCATTCGCTGGACAGGATGAGCTATGATGTGCTGGAAGCCATGGGAGAGGAGCAGTTCTGCGACGATGTGGAGGCCCTGGCCGCCCGTTTGCCCGCCTACACCCGGGCAGAAGTGGAGGAGTGCTGGGCCGAGCTGAAGGAGTTAAAGGAGCAGGGCCTGCTCTACCAAGACGAGACCTACATCGACCCCTCCTGGGCGGTGGTGAAGAACACCCCCATCAAGGCCCTGTGCCTCAATGTGGCCCACGAGTGCAACCTCCGGTGCAAGTACTGCTTTGCCTCTCAGGGAGGCTACGGCACCGGCCGGAAGCTGATGAGCTTTGAGACGGCGAAACGGGCCATCGACTTCGTGGTGGAGAAGTCCGGCAGCCGCCGGAATATCGAGGTGGACTTTTTCGGCGGGGAGCCGATGATGGCGCTGGACACCTGCAAGAAAACGGTGGAGTACGCCCGCTCCATTGAGGAGGCCACAGGGAAGCACTTCCGCTTCACCATGACCACCAACGGGATGCTGCTGGATGGGGAGAACACCGCCTATTTCAATCAGGAGATGAAGAACTGCGTCCTGTCCCTGGACGGGCGGAAGGAGGTCAACGACGCCATGCGGATGCAGGTGGACGGCTCCGGCAGCTACGATACCATCCTGCCCAAGTTCCAGGCGCTGGTGGCGGGCCGGGGCGACCAGGAATATTACGTCCGGGGAACCTACACCCGGGAGAACCTGGATTTCGCTGCCGATGTGCTGCACATCACCGACGACCTGGGCTTCCGCAACGTCTCAGTAGAGCCCTGCGTGGGCAAGCCGGGAGACCCCTACGCCATCACGGAGGAGGAGGTGCCCGCCGCCTGCGCCGAGTACGAAAAGCTGGCGGCGGCTCTGGTGGATCGGCCGGAGGTGAACTTCTTCCACTTCAACGTGGACCTGTCCCAGGGTCCCTGTGTCATTAAGCGAATGCGAGGCTGCGGCGCGGGGAACGAGTATGTAGCCATCACCCCGGAGGGGGACATCTACCCCTGCCACCAGTTTGTGGGCAACCCGGATTTCAAAATTGGCAACCTGTATGAGGGTACCTTTGACCAGAAGGTGGCCGGACAGTTTGCCGGTGTGAATATCTACACCAAGGAGGACTGCCGGAACTGCTGGGCCAAGTTCTACTGCTCCGGCGGCTGCTCTGCCTGCAACTACAACGTAAACGGCGACATTATGAAACCCAGCAGGGTTGCTTGCGCGTTGGAGCGCAAACGCCTGGAGTGCGCCATCGCCATCCAGGCGGCGCGCCGTGGGCTGGCCCAGGAGGAGCCTGCGGCGGTCTGAGGCCGCAAACGGGCGGGCGTCAGTCTTTGCTCTGAACAAAATGAAACGAAATGTGCCGCAAAGCAGCTTGCTTTGCGGCACATTCTCTTGTTTGGGGCGAATATGGGAAGCCGGGTTCCGCAGGGGGCCTCGCCCCAGCCCTGCGGAACGAAAGGAGGATGGGTCTGTGGTCAGGAGAAGTCGGTGGAATCGGGATGTATTACTCCTCCCGCTTCCTCACGTTGCGAATCAGGGCCACGCCGCAGGCCACGAAGGCGATGACCAGGACTGCGTCTACCGCAGCGACATACAGCCGCCAGGGGGCGACCTCTGTCTCTACCACGTCAGCGTTGGCCTCTGCATAGAGGATGTTCTTGCAGGCCTGGCGGAGATAGTAGATGTCCGCATCCGTATCAGCGGAGGGGGTGATGGTCTCAGAATACAGCCACATATCGTTGCCGGCGCGGAGCCCCGCCGCCGTGGACTTCATGTACTCGCTCTCGCAGGAGTCCGTCAGGACAAAGCCCTGGAAGCCCCATTCGTTTCTCAGTACCTCGGTCAGCAGTCCGCGGTGAGCGCCCGTCCAGGTTGCACCAATGCGGTTCATGGAGGACATGACCGCAGTCACATCGCTGGTCTTCACTGCAATTTCGTAGCCCTTCAGGTAAATCTCGCGGATAGACTGCTCGTTGGCGAAGGTGCAGGTGCTGGCCCGGTTGGTGTCCTGCTCGTTCAGGGCGAAGTGCTTCAGGTAGCAAATCATGCCCTTACTCTGAGCGCCCGTCACAAAGCTGGCTGCGGTGTAGCCGGACAGCACAGCGTCTTCGGAATAGTACTCGTAGTTTCTGCCGCCGAAGGGAGAGCGATGGATGTTGAAGGAGGGAGCGTACAGGCCGGACACGCCGAAGGTGTGGGCCTCGTCCGCATAATAGGAGGCGTATTTCTCAATCAGCTCCTTGTTCCAGGTGGCCGCCTGCACCACGCTGGAGGGGTAGGCTGTGCCAAGGATAGGCGTTGAACCGACGACCCGCACCAGGCCCTGGGGGCCGTCAATGTGGGTTTCATAGGTTTTCTCAATGGAGGAGACCTCCGCCGTGGACCAGCCGCCGGAGCCTACCAATGTCTGCATCTCGGAGAGGGTCATTTGGTTCAGCAGCTCGTCCCACTGCTCGTCGTCATAGTCCAGACCGGCCATATCCGCCAGGGTCAGGCTGCCGGAGGCACCGTAGTCAACACCCTCGGTGTAGCTGACTGTCACGGCCTCATCCAGCGCCTCGTCATAGGAGTCGTAGTTCTCAATGGAGCTGATAATGGCGTCGGTGGCGGTGCTGGCGTCTTGGGTCATGGCCTCCTCGTAGTTGGCGAAGCCGTCAGCGCGGGAGAGGTAGATCAGGTCATTGTCGCAGTCGTCAAACTGGTTGACGGCAATCTGCTCGTCGGAGGAGCGGGCCCCAACGCCGTCCTCGCTGTAGACGATATCCTCCTCCACCACGAAGGTGACGGAATCCAGAACCGTGTGGGCGTCGCTGCGGATAGAGAGGGTGTACTCTCCCGCCTCCAGGACGTAGGCGCCTTCCCCGTTGTTGGCGGTGGTGTCATAGGAAGCCATGTCGTCCACAGCCACGGTGATGGTAATGACCTCTTGGGTGCCGGCCTCCAGTTCCTCGGTCTTGTCGTAGTCGATCAGGTTGACGGAGGCCTTTTCAATGCCGCCGTTGGTGTAGGGCGCGCTGTAGTACAACTCGACCACGTCCTTGCCGGCAACGTCTCCGGTGTTCTCCACCGTTACCTCAATGGTGATGTCCTCTCCGGCGGAAAGGGTGGAGCCGTCCGCCGTGCCGCCGGTGATGCTCTGGGTGAACTCCGTGTAGGACAGGCCATAGCCGAAGGGGAACTGGACCACGGCGTCGTAGCCGGTGCCGTACTCGTTGGAGACATCGTCAAAGAAGCCTTCCTCGTCGGCGGTCTCATACCACTTGTAGCCTACATAAATGCTCTCCACATAGTTGACATAGGTGCTGTCATAGTTGGAGAAGGTGTAGTCGCCAAAGTTTGCGTAGGAGGGTGCGCTGGTGGCGTCATAGGCATAGGTGTCGGTCAGGCGGCCGGAGGGGTTGACCTCGCCCACCAGGACCTGGGCCACAGCCAGCATACCTTGGCTGCCCACATCGCCGATCCACAGCGCCGCGTCGATGTCATAGTCCTCCAGGCAGCCCAGTTCCATGGCGTTTCCGCTGTTCACCAGGACGATGACCGTCTCAAAGGTCTCGGTGGCGTATTCCAGCAGTTCCTTTTCGCTGTCGCTGAGGGCCAGGTAGGTTTCCGCCCCATCCAGGTCCTCCGCTTCCGCGCTGGTCAGGTCGCTGCCCTCGCCGCCGGCACGCCCCAGGGTGACGATGGCCACGTCGGAGTATGCCTTCAGGGACTCAAAGCTGCAATCTCCGGTAAAGGCAGAGATGTCCGGCTCTGTCGTCAGGACGAAGCCTGCGCCCATGAACCGCGCGAACAGGCCGCTGCCCTCTGTGTCGTCTGCGAAGGAGACGGTGTAGACGCCGTTCTCTTCCAGCGCCGGATTCGCCGTGATGCCGACGGTAGCCAGCGCGTCGGTCAGCGTGACGGCGTTGGTGGAATCGGTGGAGCCGGAGCCCGTGCCGCTGTACACATGGTTGTAGGAGCGATAGCCCAGCAGGTTCACTGCGTCAACCCCGGACAGGGGCAGAGTGTTGTTTTCGTTTTTCAGCAGGACGATGCCCTCGGATTCCACCTCTGCTGCGATGGCGTTCCAGTCATCCTGGGTGGTTTCCACCTCCGCGTCCGTCGCCTCCAGCTTGGTGAAGAAGCTGGTTATCGCCGTCGAGTACACGTTGAGCGTCAAAACGTTGACAACGATCAGTAGCACCAGGAGCAGCGCCATGGCTGAACCCAGTACGATATTGTATTTCTTTCCGTGTTTCTTTTTCATAGGTCCTCCTGTTTCTGACGTGAAAGGGTGTTGTGAGCGGCCACTCATTGTTCGATGTAAGGATACCCTTTCTGTTAAGTGCTTTCAAGAGGTTTGTCGCAACCTGCGCAATTTTGTCGTAATTGACAGAAAGAGCGGGCAGAAGGAGCGGAGCTGCTCCTTCTGCCCGTCTGTGTGCTTGGCTGCCCGGCCGCTGCTGCGGCCCCGGCGTCAGGCTACCGAGAGCGGTATTGAGATGTTTAGCACGAAGCGGGAATCCTCCTGACGGGCCGACAGCGTCCCGCCATACTGCGCTGCAATGAACTGCATACTCTTCATCCCGTAGCCGTGATACCGCCGGTCGCCCTTCGTTGTCTCCGGCAGTCCGTCCCGAAACTGCAATGGCAATTCACAGTAATTTTCCATATGGATCACCGCCATACCGGCCCTGTTTTTCACGTCAAACAGGATGAAGCGCTTTTCCACATCGTCAATGGAGCGCACGCTTTCGATGGCATTGTCCAGGGCGTTGCCGATCAGCGTGTAAATATCCACATCCCGCAGGATGTTCAGTGCGCTGCCGTCCCCCATATAGTTCAGCCGAATCTTCGCCTTCTCGCAAATCATGCGCTTCTCCCCCAGAATGGCGTCCAGGCCGTCGCTCCCGGTTTTCAGGATGCTGTCATAGAAGCTGATGGCTTCCTCGACCCGCAGCAGCTCCCGCTCCTGCTCCTCCGCCTTCGTCATTTGTCGGACTGCCGCAATCTGCTGCTTCAGGTCGTGGCACTTCCGATTGATCAGCTCCACGTTTTCCGCGGTGAGGGCGTGCTGCTTCTGCTCGTTGTGCAAAAGCAGCTTGATCGCCTCATTATCCCGTTGCAGCTGATTGCTGTGAAACAGTCCGAACTGAATGCTGAGCGCCAGCACGCAGACCAGAAGGCTGTACAGCCGCAGCTCCAGGTTGGACCAGTCATAGGCATCGTCCACCACGATGAAGATTTGGCTCATCTGATTGATCAAAAAAATCAGAATCGACAGAACCGTCACATTGGTCTGTATCCTTAGATCCCCTTCCCGGTTCCGCCACCAGTTGAGGAATCGATAGATTGCGGCATACAGGGCCGCAAATACGGCAAGGTACACGGCGTTGTTCAGCCATGGCGTTGCCTCCAGGGTAAACAGAGTATAAAAGATAACATAGCCGTTGAATACTGCGTCCTGAATCAACATTCCTGCCGAATAGTAGAATATGTATTCTGCGAACGGCAGCTTCAGGACACGCCAGTAGGCGAGGAGCAGGTAAGCCGTCAACAGATAAAATCCAACGGCAGTGTTGTTCCAGTAAATGTCAAAAATGATGCCAGCGCCCAGGCCCACCAGACCTGCGGCTGTCCACTGCCACCATTTCTGTTCCTCCTTTTTGCAGGATCGGGTCAGCAGCCCCAAAATGATGATAAACTGGAGTACATAACGGGTCAACGCCATCGTCATATCAGTTCACCCCTCCCAGATAGTCCGTCAGTTGCTTCAGGAACGGCTTACGCCTGGCTCTGCTGATGGTCAGCGTTTCCCCACCCACCAGAACCGTGTCAGAGCGCACCCGCTCCACATACTTCAGATTGACGAGGTAGCTTTGGCTGCACCTGGCGAAGCCCAACGGGGCCAGCTGCTGCTCTGCGTCTCCCATAGTGCCCCGCACCACCTTCGGCTCTCCGCTGACGGCGTGGTAATAGAGCCAGTGGTTCCGCACCTCCACATACTGGACGGCGGCAGCGTCTACGCGCTCCATCCCTCCGCTGACCGGTAGCAGCAGCTCCGAGCGCTCCCGCCTGTCCAGGGTCAGCATCAGCTTCTCCAGCATGACCGAGAACTGATAATAGGCTACCGGCTTCAGCAGATAACCGGCAGCCTGCACCGTATACCCCTCTACGGCGTACTGGGCTACGTTAGTAACAAAGACCAGGCAGACGGCGTCGTCCAGCGCCCTCAGCCGCTTTGCCGTCTCCATGCCGCTGAGGAAGGGCATTTCAATATCCAGGAACACGATGGAGTAATCGCACTGATACCCTTCCAGAAAGCGCAGCCCGTCCGGAAAGGTGCGCAGCGTCAGGGCGAGGTTGTGTTCCTTCTCATACTGGTGCAAATATCGGATCAGGACGTCCCTGCTTGCGTCCTCATCTTCCACGATTGCAATGTTCCACATACTTCTCTCCTGCAACAGTTTGGCGGCAAATGACGTTCCGCGCATCGCGCCGGAGCCTGTGAGAAAGGGCGTCCGGCAGCGCATCGGATAACTAATTGGAATTATATTTGTTTTTGTCCGATCTGTCAACGCTCGTTTGCGCAAAATCCGCCGTGCTGCCCATGCAGAGACAAATCTCAGAGAAGTTTCCTCCAATCCATTGCATCCCGTCGAAAAATCCGTTATAATACTGTCTGTTGAGGATTGCGCTATGCAGAGAAAGGAGCCGGCATGAGGCGAAACTGGATACTTTTGGCCGTGCTGATGTGCATTCTCTGCCTCACCGGCTGCGGCGGAGAGGATGCCGCGTCTCAGTCCGGCAGCGAAGGCCCTGCGGCAGAGTCTGTCGGCGCCAGCGCCAGTGTCAGCTCCGGCGGGGAAGCGGCAGAACCGGAGATACGGGAGGCGGAATACTGCACCTGGCCGGGATTTATGGATTTGACGGTGACAGCGGAGCATCACGTCCTGACCCTTGCCAACGATGCGGACAACACCGTGATCTTCACCTTCGTCATCACGGAGGAGGAGAGCGGCGCGGTGCTCTACGAGAGCGGGACTGTCGCGCCGGGGGAGGAGGACCTTTGGGATGTTTATGAGGCGTACACCACCGGCAGCCACACTATCATCATCACCACCACCGCCGAGACCGGCAACCGGCTGGAGCAGCAAATCGTGCTGACGCTGCCGGAGGAAGGGGAATAAACACCGATGAAAGAGAATTTATATGCGGATTTTTGCAGCATTTCTGTCTACCGGGGGCTGATGGACCTGCCGCCGCTGGCTTACCTTCGGGACCTGCTGGAGGCGCTGGAGAATGGTGCCGCCGATATGGACAGCTACGCCAACTGCTTTTACGCGCTGGCGGAGGAGGGGTACGACTCCCTGGCGGACTACCTGTTCGACCATTTGCGCTATGACGAGTCCCCCTTTGCGGACGCCGTGGCCCGGGGCAGAATGACGCCGGTGCTGGAAAAGGCCGCCCGGCACGACCTGAAGGTGCTGGCGGACCTTGCCAACACCAGCTGCGCGGAGCTGAAAGGGATGATGGCCGCCCTGCTGCCGGAGAGCTGGGAGGAGAGCGTCTCCGCCCTGCCCGAGTGGAACGTCGGCGCGGCCTTTCAGTATGACCGGCTGGTAGACTTCTACCGGGTGAACGGCTGCGGCCTGTTCGCCAAGTATCACGCCTTCGTCTGGGCGGATGGACGGGTCAACCCGGTGGTTCACCCGGACTTCCGGCCCCTGGATACCCTGTGGGGCTACGAGCGCCAGCGGGATCAGGTGATCGAAAACACCCGCGCTTTGGTGGAGGGTAAGGCGGTGAACAATGTGTTGCTCTACGGCGCTTCCGGCACCGGCAAGAGCGCTACGGTGAAGGCCATGCTGGGGGTCCCTGGCTTTGAGAGCCTGCGGCTCATCGAGGTGGAGAAGGAGGACCTGACCGACATCCCAAAGCTGGTGCGGAACCTGGGCCACCGCCCCCAGAAGTTCATCCTTTTCATTGACGATTTGGCCTTCGACAAGGAGGACAAGACCTTCTCCGCTCTGAAATCCATCCTGGAGGGGAGCCTGGAGCCGCGGCCGGACAACGTGGTGATTTACTGCACCTCCAACCGGCGGAACCTGGTGCGTCAGAGCTTCTCCGACCGGCGTGGGGACGAGGTGGACACCCGGGAGACCATCGAGGATAAGGTGTCTCTGGCGGCCCGGTTCGGTCTGCGTATTCTGTACTCCGAGCTGATGAAGGACCCGTTTATCCGTATGTGCTGCGACCTGGCCACCGCCATTGGCGTGACCATGGAGCGGGAGGAGATGGAGAAGGAGGCGGTGAAGTGGGACATCCGTCATCCCAGCCGTACCCCCCGGTCCGCCAACCAGTTTGCGGCCAGCCTGCTGGCGAAGCAGAAGTAACAGAAGAACCCCCTCCTGACCGCTGCGCACAGTCGGGAGGGGTTGTCGCGCTTATCCGGCAGAGGCGGTTCTGCAGCCGGTTACACGCTGCTGAACGCCGGAGGGCTCATACAAGCCGGTAGGTTCCCTTTTTACCCTATTTTTCAAGCCCCTGCATACAATAGGACAGGACGAGGTGACGGTCTATATGAATCAGGATTATTTTGAGAAGGCACCTGTGCCAAAGGCGTACTTCCACTTCACAATGCCGGTCGTATTCAGCATGGTGCTTTCGCTTGTCTACAACATGGTGGACACTTACTTCATTGCCCAGACGGGGAACACCAATCTGGTTGCTGGGGTCTCGCTGTGTGCCCCTGTTTTCACCTTTATGATTGCGCTGGGGGACATCCTGGGCTTGGGCGGAAGCTCTGTGATTTCCAGGCTGTTTGGGAGGCAACTGGACGGGGACGGAAAGAGGCTGAGCGTGTTCTGCTTCTACGGCTCCTTCCTGGGAGGAATCGTGATTGCGGCCATCCTGCTCCTGCTGCGCCAGCCCATCCTGCTCCTCTTGGGGGCGGATACGGAGACCCTGTCCTACGCATCCCAATACTACAGCTATCTGGCCCTGGGTGCACCCTTTATCATTTTCTCCTATGCGCCGACCAATCTGTTGAGAACGGAAGGTTTTTCCAGCGCGTCCATGGTCGGAACGGTTTTGGGCTCTGTCATCAACATGGTGCTCGACCCTGTTTTCATCTTTTCGCTGGGCATGGGGGCCGCCGGCGCCGCTGTTGCCACCGTGCTGGGGAACCTCTGCGCGGACCTGTTTTTTGTTTGGTTTCTTCTGACGAGGAGCAGGAAGCTGTCCGTAAACCCCGTTGGGTTTCACATTTCCCGTTCCGAACTCTGCCAGATTTTGGCCATCGGCCTTCCGGCCTCTGTTACCAATTTTATGCAGAGCATCGGGATTGCCCTGACCAACCGGTTCCTGCTGGCTTATGGGAATGACAAGGTGGCTGCAATGGGAATCGTCATGAAGATCAGCATGATCGCGGTGCTGATTCTGGTGGGGTTTGCGTTTGGAATCCAACCCCTGATCGGGTACAATTACGGCGCGGAAAACTTCGCCCGATTGCAGCGCGTTTTAACGTTCAGCTATCAGTTTGAGTGCGGAACAGCCGTTATTTTGGCGGCGGCACTGGCGCTGCTGGCAAAGCCCCTGATGTGCATTTTCGTGACAGATCAGGATTTGATTCAAATCGGCATCTCCATGTTGCGTTTGCAGCAGGCCGGAATGGTGTTTGTCGCAATCGTCCTTGTGACGACGTGTACCTTCCAATCGGCAGGGAAGCCGTGGTGCGCGTTTTTACTGTCCGTGAGCAGGCAGGGGGTGATTTTTGCTATTGTCATCAGTGCTGCGTCATGGATTGCCGGATATGTCGGCATTTTGGCGTCTCAGGCGATTTCTGACCTGCTCACTGCAGTATTGGCCATCCTTCTGTACCGCCGCTGCCTGCTGCGCGAGTTCAGGGGCGCTCCGGCAAGCTCACATCCGTCATGAATCGGCAGACCGCCGCCGCCCGCACAGCCGGAGTAATCCGGACAACTGTTATCCTGTCAGGGCCGTTCAGGGCGCCGTCCATGTCGGTCAGTTCAGCGGTATCGACCCACTTCGGTCGATGATTCCAAAAGTAAAAACGAAGGTTAGATGCCTTTTCCTGGGCGCCTAACCTTCGCTTATTTTGTGCCGTGTGCGCAGCAACCCCGATTTTGCCGTATATGGGTAACCCGGTTGCGAAAGCCGTGCCTATGCTGCCTCCTGCTCCTTGTTCACCCCCAGGAAAACGCTGGGATGGCTCTTACAGGTAGCCAGGCTGACCGCCACCAGCGCAATGGCGCAGGCGATGGTACCCGGCACTGTGGCGCCGAGACCGAAAGGCTGCCCCGCCAGCTTCCACCCCACACAGACCACGAAGCCGGAAACCATGCCGGCGATGATGCCCGGCGCGGTTGCCTTTTTCCAATAGAGCGCCGCAAACGCAGGGAGCCCCGCCGAAGCGGCATAAAAGCTCCAGGCGAACATCAGGATATTGTAGGCGTTTTGGATATACAGGGCGATCAGTAGCGCCCCCACAGACAGAACGACAGCGCAAACCCGGGACAGCAGTAGCTCCCGCTTTTCCTTCATATCCGGGAAAAAGGTTTTGCCGATATCACGCACGCAGGTCTGTACCGAAACGAGCAGGTAGCTGTCCGCAGTGGACATGATGACGGACAAAATGCCTGCCAGCGCCAGGCCGGTCAGCCCCACAGGCAACACCGCGATGGCCAGCGCGGGCACCACTGCGTCGGTAGAGCCGTATTGGGCCAGCACATCGTCCCCAACGATTTGATGGGCGACAATGCCCATGAAAAACACCAGGAAGATGGTGACACCGTACACTGCCGTACCCAGGAACATCCCTTTTTTCGCAGACTTCTGATCCCGGGCGGCAAAAGCCCGCTGCCACATCTCGGCCCCAGCCATTGTAAACACCAAATAGGTCACAATGTCCCCCACAATGTCGCCGTTGATGTACGGAGTCACCAGGTCGGGGTCAAGATTGGACAGGAAATTGGAGATGCCGCCGGTCTGGACCAGGCTGGCAGCCGGAATCAGAAGATATACGAAGATGACCAGCATAAAAAATTGCAGCACATCGGTATAGACCACGCCAAACAGACCGGAGGTAGCAGTGTAGATGATGAACACGATGCAGGCAATCACTGCGCCCGCCTCATAGCTGATGCCAATCTCCCCGCCCAGCATACTGATAATGGTGGCGGTGGCAGTGACCTGAGAAGCCACCGTTCCCATCATGGTGAAGGCCAGCATGGCGGCCAGAATGATCTTGGCCGTACGGCCGAACCGTCGCTCAAACAGCTCCGGAATAGAGGATACATTGTGCTGGAACCCCACTCTGGAGATGCGGCCGGACATGCCGGAGAAAATGAACATTCCCAACAGATAGGGAATGGCGGTGAGGATCGCCTTGAACCCGCTGGAATAGGCTACCCCGGCCCGGCCCATCAGTCCGCTGCCGCCGATGATGGTTGCGCAGACCGAAGCCATTAGCACAACGGGGCCGAAGGACCGTCCAGCCACATAGTAGTCATCCATATTCTTAACTTTTCTGACCACTACGACGCCGAGTGCCACCAGAATCACCAGATAGGCTGCTATGATTACAAGGTCGAGTATTTGAAGCTGTGAATTGTCCATTTTTACCCCTTTCTATTGCGAAACACGAAACTATCATTGCCATAGCAGCCATTCTAAAACCACATTGTGCAAATCCTGTTTACAGTATAATTTACTTTCCTTTTTTCGTCAAGAATCAAAACCGCTCTTTTTCCGAATTTTCGGAGAAAAAAGTGAACTTTCGCCTCCCCGAAACAGAGAAACTCCCCGGCAGACGGGGACATAATACGTTTTCGGCATTCTGAACCGCCAGCATGGCAAAAAGTCACAGACCTATTCTGAGGCTGTTCGACGATATTGATATTGCTACGGGCGGGGACATCGACAACCAAGCCTGACCCAAATGCCGATTATGCGGATAAGGAAGACGGCGAAGGCTACGAATTCCTGGACGCCTACGATGAGGATGAGTATTCTGATGGTGGCAGCTTTGAGGACGATGAGCCGGTGTAAACCGACCGACAGGCGATTGGCTGGAGCTGCCTTCAGGCTGCTTTACATAGCGAATTGGTGAGGTTGCGTCTTGTTTCAGCATGACCGGACTGCTATAATAAGGACAAGTCAGAAAGATATCATTTTTTGAAAATTGGATGCCGGGGGCCGAAAATGAGCAACGAATCTATCAATCGGAATTGAAGAAGGGAGCCGTATGTCTGAACTCGGCATTGTAGAAGACACTTTGTTTATTTCTATGATTGGGAGAATATATGCAAGTGAACATTGTCAAAAGATATTATACGATGAGAAAGCGCTGTCTCTCAAGGAGAATCTCCCCATCGGGCTGATGGAACGTGAAATGAAGGGGCAGAGCGAATACACGCTTCTTGCCTCAGCGTCACGCTCGGTTAATATGGACAGGGTCCTAAGGGATTTTCTGAAACGCAAACCAAACGGTGTGGTTGCACAACTTGGTTGCGGGCTTGAGACGACTTTTTATCGCTGCGACAATGGAATCACTTGCTGGTATGGAGTAGATTTGCCGAATGTAATTGAGTACAGAAAGTCGCTCATGCCGGAATCGGAACGGGAAAAATACATTGCCGGGGATGCCTTTGATTCCGCATGGCTGAAACAGGTTCGGGACGAAGCTCCCGATGCTCCGATTCTGATTACCGCAAGCGGTCTGTTCTATTATTTTGAAGAAGACAAAGTTTTAGCCTTGATGAGAATGCTCCAAAACAACGGTGCTATTGAAATCGTCTTTGGTACGGTTAATAAGAGCGGCATGATCATGATGCGAAAGCAATATATGAAACAGGTGGGTCATGAGGATGCTGCGATGTTTTTCTATGTGGATTCAGCTGAAGAACTGGCAGCTAAAATCGGCAGTGATGTGAATGTTCTTGCCGAGGGAAAATACTATAGCCATATCGACAAGTCGGGAATCAAGTTTTCCACGAAACTGACCATGATTGGCTCCGATTTGATGAAGATGGTGAAAATGATTCATTTGGAACTGCATTATTACTCCGGCAAATAAATAACGATACTCATTCTTCGTCCGGCTTTCTGTAAGACTCAAGTGCGGGATGATCAAAATATGCTTTCACATGGTCATTATCTTCTTCCAAGCCTGACA
>JAJQEV010000001.1 GCA_021201475.1 Clostridiales bacterium | reverse complement strand
AGGGCCACACCCACACGGACGCCTGCTACAAGACCGTGACCACCCTGGTCTGCGGTCAGGAGGAGTCCGAGGGGCATACCCACGACGATTCCTGCTATGACGCGGACGGCAGCCTGATCTGCGGCCAGGAGGAGAGCGAGGGCCACACCCACAGCGACTCCTGCTATAAGACGGAAGAGGTGCTAATCTGCGGTCAGGAGGAGTCCGAGGGGCACACCCACAGCGACGCCTGCTATGAGGAGCAGCTGGTTTGCGGCCTGGAGGAGCACACCCACACCGTGGACTGCCTGACCGACGAGACCGCCGACGTGGAGACCGCCGCCGACTGGGAGGCCACCCTGCCTGAGCTGACCGGCGACTGGGCGACCGACCTGGTGGCCGTGGCCCAGAGCCAGCTGGGCTACGCCGAGAGCACCGCCAACTTCACCCTGGATGAGGATGGCGCGACCCGCAAGGGCTACACCCGCTACGGGGCCTGGTACGGCAACGCCTACGGCGACTGGGCCGCCATGTTCGTCTCCTTCTGCCTGTACTATGCGGGGATTCCGGAGGAGTCAGTGCCCCAGGCAGCCGGGGCCTACGCCTGGACGGCGACCCTCAGCGGCTCTGAATACTACATCACCGACGGGGACTATACCCCCGCTGCCGGCGACATTGCCTTCTTTGACGCGGACGGCGACGGCGCGGCGGACGGCGTGGGCATCGTCAGCAACGTGTCCGGCGCCAACATGACCGTGGTGCAGGGCGACAGCGGCGACCAGGTGGAGCAGAAGGTCGTTGCCATCACCGAGGCCGTGGGCTTCGTGGACGTGACCGCAGCCGCGGCGGATGCCGAAACCGTTGAGGCGGACGCTGAGACCGAGGACGAAGCCGAGGAAGCGGAAGAATCCGAGGTTGAGGCGGAGACTTACACCGCCAGCGCGGACGGCGTGACCGTCACCGTCACCGCACCGGTGGGCGCTCTGCCGGAGAACGTGGAGCTGATCGTCACCCTGCTGGACGAGGACAGCGACGCCTACACAGAAGCCGCCGAAGCCGTGGGCTATGACGCCGAGGACGAGGATACCGGCATGGCCGCCATGGACATCTCCTTCTATGATGGAGATGGTCTGGAGGTGGAGCCCACTGCCCCCGTGTCCGTGAGCATCGACGCCTCCGCCCTGCTGCCGGAGGAAGCGGACGCCGAGACCATCGAGGTGCAGCACCTGACCGAGACGGGCAGCGGCGTGGAGGCCACCCTGGTGGCGGACGCGGACAATGGCGTGGACGCCGAAACCGTGACTGCGGAGTTTGAGGTGGAGAGCTTCTCGACGTTTACCATTCAGTGGAGCGCAAATAAATATGACAGCACGGCGATTACTACCACCTGTTATTTCAGTTCGGACGGAACTAATTACGCTACAAATGACGCGCTTGTTCCCGCCGGTGTCAGCAGTAATCAGCTGTGGGTGGGCTACGACAACGAGGTGGACTTTGACGACAGCAATTCCCTGTTAGCAGTAGATGGCTACACGCTGGATCATGCGGTCCTTTGTATCCCTAGTGATACCAATGGTAATTATACTTCGGTCACCATAACAAGCATTCGGGCAATCACCAGCTGGAGCACAAGTTGGACATATGAATACCTAGCCAGCGGAAGTTCTACCTGGACAGAATTTACGGTGAGCAGAACCTCAGGAGGACGCCCCGGTTCAACGAGTACCACCTACACCGCGTATCTGTACCTGTATTACAACGTGGTGGCATCGGTGCTGACCGGTGACCTGACCATCACGGACGACATTGCAAATAGCGGTTCTCTGGTTGCCACTTATGACGGAGACGAGGAGTTGACAGAGGGGAGCTATTACTACAAGTGGTATAAGCAGAATACAACAACCGGCGAATATGAGTTGATCGAAGGCGAGATCGAGGACAGCCTTGCCGTCTACATCGATGGCGCCAGAGAAACCTATAAGGTGGAGTTGGTATGGACAGCGACTGACGAAGTGATTGCTACGTCATACTCTTACCAGGTCCCCTACTATAATCAGCTGCAAAACGGCAGCTTTGAAAATCCAACCGTTCCCAGCAGCAACGACAGTATGCAATATACCAGCGGACTTTATGAGGAGTTGGTGTGGCTGACCACCGGCTTCGGCTCCCTGAACACGAGCAAGGAGGCGGACGGTCAGGACATCGAAATCGTCAAGGCGTCCGGCGGCAGCGGCTGGAACGAAACTGTTGCCGCAGACGGTGACCAGTACGCCGAGCTAAACGCAGAGGCCAACGGCACCCTGTATCAGGATGTTATGACCATCCCCGGCGTCCCGCTGTACTGGCAGGCCGCGCATGAAGCAAGATATACAAACGGCGTCGATGTGATGTGCGTTATTATTGTGGACGCGGAATTCGCGGAGAAGCATCTGACATCGCAGGATGATATTGACGCGGTTGTTTCAGCTTCAGGATTGTCTTACAGTAATCTTTCAGATGGTGAGAGTGTCTCCACAACGTTTAATTACACTGTGGGCGACGAGACAGTAAGCATCACCATTTGGCTGTGTGCTTCTGACAGTGATGATGAAAATGGCTCCACGAATGATGCATGGAACTACTTCTACGGGACCTATCAGGTGCCGGAAGGCCAGTATCTGACTCGGTTCCTGTTCGGCGCAGTTTCCACCTGTTCTGGGGATGTTACCGTAGGCAACCTGCTGGACGATGTGAGTTTCAGCCAGACCCCGCCTGTCAGCAGCAAGTCCGGCAATATCACCGTTACCAAAACGGTGGAAGGTTTGGATGCGGATGAGGTGATTTCTGCGGGGAGCTACACCTTCACCGTTAAGAAAAGTGATGGTACTGTGGTCGGAACAGTGAGCCTGCCCACTGCTGACGCGACAGTTAGCCAAACCTATTATTGGACCTATACTTTGACGAATCTCACAGCGGGAAATTACTACGTGGAAGAAACCTTGGGGTCAACTACTAGCGGGTATACCTATGTTAGTACCACCAGCACACCGGATGGAACGACGGGAACAACTTCTGCGAACTTTACGGTGACCAACGGCAACACCTCCACTGTCACCTTCACCAACACCTACCAGAAGGCCACCACCAGCATCATCCTCAAAAAGGTAGATTCGAAAAACAATAACACCACCCTGAGTGGCGCAGTGTTCACCCTGAGCGGAAGTAATAGTACCTATACAACGAAAACCGATGGAACTGTTACGATTGAAAACATCACTTACGGCACAGAGTATACCCTGACCGAGACAACCGCCCCGGACGGCTACAACCTGTTGACCGAGCCCATTAAGTTTACTATAAGCGGTAGCGGCACGGTGACATTCACCTCCGGGAATGAGAATGGTGTTGCTTCCGCTACCACGGAAAACGGCAGCATTGTTATCACCGTGAAGAACGAGGCAGGTTACGTCCTCCCCTCCACCGGCGGCTCCGGCACCTGGCTCTACACCCTGACCGGCACAGTCCTCTGCTGCGGCGCGGCCCTGCTGCTGTGGAAGCGCAGAGTGACTGACTGACGGGGGAACCGGCAAAAATCTGTTCCAGACCAACCGTAACCTGACAAACGCAGGGGTAGCTTTCCAAACAGAAGGCTGCCCCTGCTCCTTTTGCACTGCGCCCATGCGTGCGCGGCCGCCCGCGGGCTGCCGATTCCCGCAAAAAAAGACGGCTGTCCGAAGACAGCCGTCCTATCATTCCTGCGGGGAAGAATTACTTCAGCTCGACCTTGCCGCCGACAGCCTCGACCTTCTCCTTGATCTCGTCGGCCTCTGCCTTGGCAGCGGCTTCCTTCAGAGTGGTGGGAGCGTTCTCGACAGCAGCCTTGGCGTCGGCCAGGCCCAGACCGGTGATCTCACGGACGACCTTGATGACCTTGATCTTGCCCTTGGGGTCAGCCAGGCCAGCCAGAACCACGTCAAACTCGGTCTTCTCCTCCACTTCGGGAGCGGCAGCGGCAGCGCCAGCGGCGGGAGCAGCCATGGAAGCGGCGGAAACACCGAAGGTCTCCTCCAGAGCCTTGACCAGTTCGGACAGCTCGAGGACGGAGAGGGACTTCACTTCTTCAACAATCGCATTGATATCAGCCATGATAGTTAGCCTCCTAAAAATAGAATTGATTCATGTGTGGACAGTGACTGTCCAAAAAATGGGCCGAATGATTATTCGGCAGCGGGTGCTGCCTCTGCTTCGGGAGCGGCCTCGTCGCCGCCCTCCTTCTCCACGATGGCGGCAATAACGGCGGCCAGGGAGACGATGGGAGCCTGCATGACGCCCAGCAGCTGAGCAATCAGGTCGTTCTTGGAAGACAGAGTGGCCATCTGGGCGATTTCCTCCTGGGAGAGGATTTTACCCTCCAGGAAAGCAGCCTTGATGTGGAACTTGGTGTCGGGGCCCAGTTCCTTGATGGCGTCGGAGATGGTGCGGATGGGGACGATGGGATCGTCCACGCCGATGGCCAGGGCCGTGTTGCCGTGCAGGACGTCGTCCAGCTCATTCAGACCGGCATCATCCAGGGCGCGGCGCACCATGGTGTTCTTCACCACGTTGTACTGCACGCCGGCTTCCCGCATCTTGTTGCGCAGGGCGGTGTCCTGAGCGACGGTGATGCCGCTGTAGTCCACCAGAACGCCGGACTGGGCGTTCTTCAGCTGCTCCTCCAGTGCGGAAACCACCGCCTTCTTGGACTCCAAAATCTTCGCGTTTGGCATAATGTGTTTCACCTCACAAAAGAAAAATCCTCCGCGTCGCAGGACAGGAGGACAGCACAGTAAAACCTTTGCAGTTTTATCAGCACTCTCGGCAGGCGGCATAAGCCATTAAACGGGGTACCTGCTGTCTACGAACGCAACTATTATTATATGTGAGGGGAGGGGATTTGTCAACCCCCTTCCCCCACAAAAACGGAGAAATAATTACACCAGCTTGGCGGGGTTTACACGGACGCCGGGACCCATGGTGGAAGCCACGGTGCAGGACTTGATATACTGACCCTTGGCGGCGGCGGGTTTCGCCTTGATGATGGCGCCAATGAGGGCGTTGAAGTTCTGCTCCAGCTTCTCCGTGCCGAAGGAAGCCTTGCCGATGGGGCAGTGAATGATGTTGGTCTTGTCCAGACGGTACTCCACCTTACCGGCCTTCGCCTCGGTGACAGCCTTGGCGGCGTCGGGGGTGACGGTGCCGGACTTGGGGGAGGGCATCAGGCCCTTGGGACCCAGCACCTTACCGAGACGGCCCACAAAGCGCATCATGTCGGGGGTGGCGATGACCACGTCGAAGTCGAACCAGTTCTCCTTCTGAATCTTCTCCACCAGGTCCATCTCGCCCACATAGTCTGCACCGGCGGCTTTAGCGGCCTCCGCCTGAGCGCCCTTGGCGAAGACCAGGACGCGGGCGTTCTTGCCGGTGCCGTTGGGCAGGACGATGGCGCCGCGCACCTGCTGGTCAGCGTGGCGGCCGTCTACGCCAAGCTTGACGTGGAGCTCCACGGTCTCGTCAAATTTCGCCTTGGAGGTCTTGATTACCAGATCCAGGGCCTCGTTCGTATCGTACAGATTGCCTTTTTCGATCAGCTTCAGGCTATCATCATATTTTTTACCCATAGTTACAACCTCCTTAGTCGCCAATCGTCACGCCCATGGAGCGCGCAGTGCCGGCGATCATGGACATAGCGGCCTCCAGGGAGGCAGCGTTCAGGTCGGGCATCTTGGTCTCGGCGATCTTCTGCAAATCCGCCTTGGACAGGACGGCGACCTTCTTTTTGTTCGGCTCACCGGAAGCGGTTTCGATGTTGCAGGCCTTTTTAATCAGCACAGCAGCAGGGGGGGTCTTGGTCACGAACGTGAAGGAACGGTCGGCATAGACGGTGATCACCACGGGGATAATCAGGCCCATATCCTTCTTGGTGCGTTCGTTAAATTCCTTTGTAAAGGCGGCAATATTGACACCGTGCTGGCCCAGTGCGGGGCCGACAGGGGGGGCGGGAGTTGCCTTGCCTGCGGGAATCTGCAGCTTTACATAGCCAGTAATTTTCTTCGCTTTTGCCACGAAGAACACCTCCTAAGAATAGTGAAATAAAATAGTTGTTTGAGTTTCAGTCCGGTTCGATAAGCTCAACCTGATTCAAATCCAGCTCCACCGGGGTCTCCCGGCCGAACATGGAAACGTTCACGCGGACTTTGCCTTTGCTGATGTCAAGTTCGTCAACCACGCCGATGAAGGTATTCAGCGGGCCGTCGGTGATGCGGACAGTGTTGCCCACCTCGTAGGCTACGGTGATTTCCTTCTTGTCTACCCCCAGGGCGGCAATCTCGTCATCGGTCAGGGGGATGGCGTTGTTGCCCTCACCCACGAAGCCAGTCACGCCCCGGATATTGCGGACGATGTGCCAGGTCTCATCGGTCAGCACCATTTTGACCAGCACGTAGCCGGGAAAGACCTTGCGCTCCACCGTTTTCGGGCCATTGTCCGTGATTTCAGTAACGGTTTCCATGGGGATGGAGACCATCTGAATCACGTCCTGAAGCCCACGGTTGTCGACGTACTTGGTGATAGTGCTGGCCACCGCATTCTCATAACCGGAATAGGTGTGGACCACATACCACTTCGCTTCGAAACCCATCTGCGTATTATCAAGCATGACCGGTCACCTCAGCCCTGGAACAGGTTAACCAGGGCGCGGATGATGGCGGCGGCCAGCGCGTCAAAGACCCAGATGCAAACGCCTACGGCCAGGATGCAGACCAGCACCACCAGGCAGTTCTTCAGCAGCTCACTCCTGGTGGGCCAATGGACCTTTTTCAGCTCTACGCGCATATCATGGCACCAGTCCTTCGCCTTCCGGAAGACGCGGACGAAGAAGTTGGGCTTCTTCTCGCTCTTGGCGTCCTTTTTGCTGCTCTCGGCCTTCTTCTTGGCCTTGGCGGACTCTTCCACGGCTTCTGTTTCGTTCACAGTTTTGGTCTCTTCCGCGACCTCAGGGCTGGATGCGCCCTTGGCTTTTTTTGCGTTTTTCGCCATATTCATACACCTTTCTTGTGAATTACGCAGTTGCCGCTTACTTCGCTTCAACGTGCTCGGTATGCTTCCGGCAGAAGGGACAGTATTTGTTCATCTTGAGACGATCGGGAGTGTTCTTCTTGTTCTTCATGGTGTTGTAATTTCTCTGCTTGCACTCGGAGCACCGCAAGGTGATCTTTTGCCGTGCACCAGCTTTCGCTTTTGCCATTTTCGGCACCTCCTTGGTTTTTGGTCTGTGTGGGTCAAAAAAACCGGAACTCCGGCAGGTTGACCCGTTACAGGGAATACCGCCGAACTTCCGGCCTGAATGCCGCAGAAAACCCTGTGGCACAAACAGTCAAAGAAAGGTTCGGCAGAAACGCTGCCTCCCTGCTATGGCGCACCGAATGCGCCCCGCAGGAGCACCTTCATGCGTAAAAATGCGCACAAAAAGAAAACCCCTACTCACAGGTAGTATTACTATATCACGCCGAATAAACGCTGTCAAGTGCTTTTTTCGCAAAAATCAAAAATGCCCGGGTCCGTTACGGAACCGGGGAAACCGGAAAAGGGGTGGACAAACAGGCGCGAAAGATGGTACAATGCAAAGCGATAGGATGTGAGATTATGCGCGTTATGGCAATCGACTATGGGGACGCTCATACCGGCGTGGCCATCTCCGACCCCTTTGGTATGCTGGCGGGCTGGACGACTACCATTGACTCCTGGCGGCAGGAGGTGGTGCTGGCCCGGCTCCTGGACATCATCCGGGAGCATGGGGTGGACGAGCTGGTGCTTGGCCTGCCCAAAAACATGAACGACACCATCGGCCCCCGGGTGGAAAAGAGCCGTCAGCTGGCCGCTCTGCTGGAGGAGGCCACCGGCATGGAGGTTCACCTGTGGGATGAGCGGCTGACCACGGTGGACGCCCACCGTATCCTGTCCGAAAACGGGCGGCGGAGCAGGCAGCGGAAGGAGAAGGTGGACGCGGTGGCCGCCTCCCTGATCCTGGAAGGGTACCTGGGCTACCGCCGCACACAAAACGGTTAAAAGGAGAGGGAAACGCAATGCTGTTTGATACGGATGACAACTATGTGGTGCTGGAACTGGAGGATGAGGCTGGGAACCGCGTCCGCTATGAGATGCTGGACCTGGTGGAGTA
Organism: Clostridiales bacterium; assembly: GCA_021201475.1. GTDB lineage: Bacteria > Bacillota > Clostridia > Oscillospirales > Oscillospiraceae > Onthomonas. Next base: position 52,230 of record JAJQEV010000001.1, on the reverse strand, counting down.
CAACGGGGAGGCCTTTGGCATCTTCCTCCCGGCGGAGGACCACGAGGGCGAGGTGGCCATCCTGCGGCTGGCCGGTGAGGACGCCCAGAAGGCGGAGGGCTACGTCCCGGTGAACGACGAGGAGCTGGAGCAGGCCGTCTTTGACATCTTCCAAATCAAGAACATGGACGCCTTCGACTTTGGCGGCAATACCTTTGCGCAGAACGATTTGTTTGAATGAGCTTTCGTTCAAACGACTGCCCCAGTAACAGGAAAACGGCCCGCTGCACAGCGGGCCGTTTTCCATGAGCGAATGCTCACACTTTACGCACGGGTGACTTTCCCGGAACGGAGGCATCTGGAGCAGACATATACGTGAGTGGGAGTGCCCCCCACGATAGCCTTGACGCGCTTCACGTTGGGCTTCCAGGTGCGGTTGGAGCGACGATGGGAGTGAGAAACCTGAATCCCAAAGGTGACGCCTTTCCCACAAAAATCGCACTTTGCCATTTTGCTGACCTCCTTCGCATTTATGATCACTGCTTACGCAAGCGATAAATCTTATGAAACAGCATTGATTATAATACCAGATGGAACACATAAAATCAACCCCCTTCCCGGAATTTTTTCAAAAATTTTGAGACCGGCCCCTGGGGGAATCCCCTGTTCTGATGGTTGCAAAACGCGGGAAAAGGCGTTATACTATAAGAAGTAAGTTCTTAAATGTAAGAGGCCGCGCCCGGAGGGACACCGGGGCGTCGGCCGCTGCATGGAGGGTAGATTATGACCAAGCAATACACATACCCGCTATACCGCCTGGCGGATGAGTTCCAGCTTGAGGTGCTGCACCGCGGGTCGGGCTACGAGAAGCAGAAGGTGCGCTCCGTCAGCGTCAACCGCCCCGGCCTTTCCCTGGTGGGGTTCTATGATTACTTTGACGATAACCGCATCCAGCTGATGGGGAACATGGAGTACACCTACCTGGCGCTGATGTCCCGCAAGGAGCGGCTGAAATGCTTTGAAGATTTGCTGTCCCATCCCATCCCCGCCCTGATCATCGCCAGGAGCATGGAGCCCTTCCCGGAGTGCTTGGAGGCGGCGGAGAAATATGACCGGAACGTGCTGCGCACCAGCCAGGAGACAGGGGAGTTCATGTCCAACCTGACCTCCGCCCTGCGCACCTATCTATCCCCCCGCATCACCCGCCACGGCGTGCTGGTGGAGGTTTACGGCGAAGGGGTGCTGCTGATGGGCGAGTCCGGCGTAGGCAAGAGTGAGGCGGCCATTGAACTGATCAAGCGGGGGCACCGGCTGATTGCGGACGATGCGGTGGAGATTCGCCGGGTGCGCTCCAACCAGCTGGTGGGCTCCGCCCCGGAGTTGATTCGCTACTATATGGAGATGCGGGGCATCGGCGTCATCGATGTGCGGCAGCTGTTCGGTATGTCCGCTGTCAAGGACTCCCAGGAAATCGACCTGATCATCAACCTGGAGAACTGGCGGGAGGGCATCCTCTATGACCGGCTGGGGCTGGAGGACTTCCGCACCAGCATCCTGGATGTGGAGGTGCCCACCCTGACCATCCCCATCAAGCCGGGCCGGAACCTGTCGGTCATCATCGAGGTGGCGGCGCTGAATAACCGCCACAAGAAGATGGGCTACAACGCCGCCGAGGAGTTCACTGACCGCATCAATGAGCATTTTGACCGCCAGATGGCTATGGATGCGGACGATGGGATGGACTGAACCCCCGTGCAGTCAGAGAGCCTGTAAAAGGAGCCGGAAGGATGGAACGCTTTATCGTATTTGAACAGGTGACGAAGGAATACCGCTCCGGCGAGGTCGTGGTGACGGCGCTGAAGGATGTCAGCTTTACTATCGCCCAGGGGGAGATCTGCGTCATCGTGGGGGAGTCCGGCGCGGGGAAAACCACCCTCCTGAACATCCTGGGGGGCATGGACAGCCTGACCCGGGGCCGTGTGTTGGTGGATGGGGCGGAGGTGTCCGCCTACCAGAAGCGCCAGCTGACAGACTACCGCCGCCGGGACGTGGGCTTCGTGTTCCAGTTCTACAACCTGATTCCCAACCTGACCGCCTTGGAGAATGTGGAAATCGCCGCCCAGCTCTGCAGGGACGCCCTGGACCCGGAGACGGTGCTGCGGGGCGTGGGCCTTGGGGAGCGGCTGGGGAACTTTCCCGCCCAGCTCTCCGGCGGCGAGCAGCAGCGGGTGGCCATTGCCAGGGCGCTGGCAAAGAATCCCAAGCTGCTGCTGTGCGACGAGCCCACCGGCGCCCTGGACTACCAGACCGGCAAGGCCATTCTGAAGCTGCTCCAGGACACAAGTCGCAAAAACGGCATGACCGTGGTGATTATCACCCACAATAAAGCCCTCTGCGCCATGGCGGACCGGGTCATTCGGGTGAAAAGCGGCACGATTTCCTCTGTGGAACGAAATGCCCAGGCTACCCCGGTAGAACAAATCGAATGGTGAGGTAGACCATTGACCAGAAAGACCCTATTGCGCACCATCAAAGCCACCTTTGGCCGTTATATTGCCATCCTTGCCATCATTGCCCTGGGGGTGGGCTTCTTTACGGGGCTGAAAAGCGCCGAGCCTGCTATGCGGAATACGGCGGAGGACTATTGGGAGGAGCTGCGGTTTTACGACTTTCAGCTCCTGTCCACCCTTGGCCTGACGGAGGAAGATGTGGACGCCTTCGCCGCGCTGGACGGGGTCACGGCGGCGGAGGGCGGCTACAGCATGGACGCGCTGGCTGAGGTAGAGGGCCAGGAGGAGACCCTGGCGCTGCAATTCCTGTCGCTGATGGAGGAGACCACCCTGGTGGAGCTGACGGCGGGACGCCTGCCGGAAAACGCGGGCGAGTGCGTGGCGGACGCGGATACCTTTACCGAGGAGGACATCGGCAAAACCATCACCCTTTCCGCCGCCAACGAGGAGGACACGCTGGACACCTTCGCCGTGACGGAGTTCACCATCGTGGGGGTGGCCCAGTCCTCCCGCTACATCAGCACCGACCGGGGCAGCACCTCCCTGGGCAGCGGCACCCTGACGGGGTTTGTCTATCTGCCAAAGGAGGCATTCTCCTCCGAGGCGTATCACGAGATTTTACTATGCTGCGATTTGCCGGGCACCCTCTATTCTGAGGAATATGAGACGGCCCGGGACGAGATGGAGAAACGCATCAAGGCGTTGCTGGAGGAGCGGGGCCTGCTGCGCTATACCGAACTTCGGACGGAAGGGGAGTCGGAGTTGGCGGACGCCCGGCAGGAATTAGATGACGGCTGGGCGGAGTACGAGGACGGCAGAGCGGAGCTGGACGATGCCGCCGCAGAGTTGGCGGACGCCCGGCAGGAGTTGGACGACGGTTGGGCGGAGTATGAGGACGGCAAGGCGGAGGCCGAGGCGGAGCTGGACGATGCCGCCGCAGAGTTGGCGGATGCCCGGCAGGAATTGGATGACGGCTGGGCGGAGTATGAGGACGGCAAGGCGGAGGCCGAAGCGTTGCTTGCCGACGCCGCCGCAGAGCTGGCGGACGCGCGGCAGGAATTAGACGATGGCTGGGCGGACTATGAAGCGGGCAAAGCAGAGGCGGAAGCGGAGCTTGCCGATGCGGAAGCGCAGCTCACCGCTGCCCAGCAGGAAATCGAGGACGCTCTGGCAGAGGTGGAAGCCGGAGAGGCGCAGCTGGCCGCCGCCCAGACGGAGCTGGAGGAGAGCGCGGCCCAGCTGGCCTCCGCCCGACAGGAATTGGAGGAGAACGAGGCCCAGCTGACTGCCGCCCGCGCCCAACTGGAGGAAGGGCAGGCTGCCCTGGACGAGCAGGAAGCCACGCTGGCGGAGCAGGAGGAGCAGCTTGCCCAGGCGAAGGCCGCCACGCTGGAGCCGCTGGAAGCGGCGGTCGAGACGCTGACAGCCCAGGCACAGGCACTGCAAGCCGCGCTGGACGCTCTGGAGGACACGGAGGATGCCACAGAGCTGGAAGCGCAGCTTGCCGAGGTGCAGGCCCAGCTCGCCGAGGCGCAATCGGCGCTGACCCAGGCGGAGGAAGCGTTTGCAGCCTCTGAGGCGGAGCTGGCGGCGGCAAAGGCCCAGCTGGCGGCGGCACGGGAGGCCCTCGCCGCCCAGGCGCAGGAGTTGGAGGCCGGAGAAGCGGCCCTGACGGCAGGCTGGGCAGAGGTGGAAGCCGGAGAGGCCCAGCTTGCCCAGGCACAGGTCACCCTGGAGGAGGAGAGCCAGACCCTGGCAGCAGCCCGCGCCCAGCTGGAAAGCGGTGCGGCGGCGCTGGCCGAGCAGTGGGCGGCCTATGAGGCGGCGAAGGCTGCGGCGGAACAGGAGTTGGCCGCTGCCCTGGCCCAGCTGGAGGAGGGCGAAGCGGAATACGCCGATGGCCTGGCCGAATATGAGGACGGCAAGGCGGAGGCGGATGCGGAATTGGCTGACGCCCTGGCCCAGCTGGAGGACGGGGAAGCGGAATATGCCGACGGCCTGACCGAGTATGAGGAGGGCAAAGCGAAAGCGGAGCAGGAGCTTGCCGATGCCCTGGCTGAGCTGGAGGATGGCGAAGCGGAGTATGCCGACGGCCTGGCCGACTACCAGGAGGCCAAAGGGGACGCGGAGCAGGAGCTTGCCGACGCCCTGACCGAGCTGGAGGACGGCGAAGCGGACTATGCCGACGGCGTGGCGGAGTTGGAGACATTGAAGGAACCCACGCTGTACACCCTGGACAGGGACAGCAATTCGGGCTACGTCTCTTATGAGAACGACATCGTTATCGTCAGCAGCATCGCCAACGCCTTTCCGGTGTTCTTTGCGCTGATTGCCGCCCTGGTGTGCATCACCACCATGACCCGGATGGTCAACGAGGAACGCACCCAAATCGGCACCCTGAAAGCCCTGGGCTACGGGGAGGGCCGCGTCTCGCTGAAATACATCCTGTATGCTGGCAGCGCCGCCGTCCTGGGCAGCATAGCCGGGTATTTCCTGGGCAGTTTCCTTCTGCCCCAGGTGATTTGGATGGCCTATGCCATCAGCTATGGGTTCGCCCCGCTGGAGTACTATTTCAGCCCTGCCATGTTTGTAGGCGGGCTGCTGATTGCCCTGGTGGGTTCGGTGGCGGTCACCATGCTTGCCTGCCGCCGGGAGTTCCTGGAGAATCCGGCAGACCTGATTCGGCCCAAGGCCCCCAGCGGAGGGAAGCGCATCCTGCTGGAGCGGTTTACGCCGCTGTGGAAGCATTTGTCCTTCCTGAACAAGGTCACCATCCGCAACACCTTCCGGTATAAAGGGCGAATGATTATGATGCTGGTGGGCATCGGCGGCTGTACGGCGCTGCTGGTCACCGGCTACGGCATCAAGGACTCTGTTGCCAATCTGCTGAACTACCAGTACGATGAAATCATGCTCTACGACGGGGCAGTTACCCTGGGAGAGGACCTCAGCGAGGAGGAATACGCCGCCGTTGAGGCGCTGCTGGAAGGGGAGAGCTTGCAATATGCTCTGGCCTATCAGAGCAGCGAGACGGTGGCCTCCGCCGATGGCGAGAAGGAAGCTACGGTGATTGCCCTGTCCGCGGAGGACGCCCAGGGGCTTTTCGACCTCCACGACGGAAACGAGGCGATTGCCTGGCCGGAGGCCGGGGAGGCGGTGTTGACCGCCAAGCTGGCGGACAAGCTGGGCGTGCAGACAGGGGACAGCGTCACCATCCCGCTGACCAGCGGCGGGGAGGTCACGGTGACCGTCACCGGCATCTGTGACAACTTCCTGAATCACTACGTCTACCTCTCTGAGGAGACAGCGGGGGAGGAAGCGGTGAACGCCGCCTATTACCGCACTGGCGATGACGACTCCGCCGCTGCCCTGGCCACCAGCCTGCGGAACCTGGACGGCGTGACCTACGTTTCCCTGTCGGCGGAGGAGCGGGCGCTGATGGAGGCGTCCATGTCCAGCCTGAACTATGTGGTGCTGTTGGTGGTGGTGTGCGCCGGGGCGCTGGCCTTCATCGTGCTATATAACCTAACCAACATCAACATCATGGAGCGGATGCGGGAGGTTGCCACCCTGAAGGTGCTGGGCTTCCACACGGGGGAGACGGCGTCCTACGTCCTGCGGGAGAACATCATCCTGTCCGTGCTGGGCGGCCTGCTGGGGTTGGGCCTGGGCAAGCTGCTGCACTGGTACGTCATGGAGCAGGTGCAGGTGGACGCCATGACCTTTGAGGTGCGGGTGGCTTGGACGAGCTATCTCTACTCCTTCGTGCTGACGGTGGCGTTCGCCCTGATCGCTAACTTCTCCATGCGCTATAAGCTGGATCGCATCAACATGGCCGAGTCGCTGAAATCGGTGGAATAACGCGGAGCATCACGAAGGACGCCGTTTTTGACAGCAAAAAGCCGGATACACGGGATGAAAACCGTGTATCCGGCGATGCTTTTTCCTGGAGGTTAGATGTCTGCGTCATCCTCTACCATCAGCATACGGAAGTGGTCTGTCACGCGGGTGATGTCCCGCTCCGTGTGGAATCGCCTGGCGTCGTTAATGCGGTTCTGAAACAGCGGGATGGGCCGGCCCCAGTCCTGTCCGGTCTCCAGCTCGCGGAAGGGGGCCAGGGAGACCTGTTGGGTGGTTTCTGGGATAGGGTATAGCGGTGCTGGCCCTGCTCGTTGAGTTCCAGCAGGCCGATTTCCAGCCCCCAGTAGAAAATGCGGTAAGTGATCATGTTCTGCCTCCTTTAAACGTCAGGGATGTTGATTCAGATTGAAACCTCCCCCAGCAGCGCCAGCAGCTCCTGATGCACCAGCCCGTTGGAGGCCACCACGTCGGAGTTGCGGTACAGGCAGGGCGTATTCCCGGCCTCATCGGTCAGGCGGCCGCCCGCCTCCTCCAGAATCAACATTCCGGCGCAGAAATCCCAGGGCTTCAGGTCCAGCTCCACGAAGCACTCTGTCCTGCCGCAGGCCACATAGCACAAATCCAGCTCCGCGCTGCCGCCCCGGCGCACGTCCTCCGAGGCGCAGAACAGCCGCCTGGCCCGTTCAAAGACAGGAACGCTTTTGGATTTGTCATAAGGGGTGGTGCCGAACACGGCCAGGGAGTGGGCCAGATCCGGCCGGTTGCTGACGCGGATGGGCGAGCCGTTCAGCCGGGCCCCCGCTCCCCGCACGGCAGAGAAGGTCTCTGCCCGGAAGGGGTTATAGACCACGGCGCACTGAATTGCCCCCTCCGCGCAGTAGGCCAGGGCTACGCAGCTCTGCTGATAGTCGTGCATCAGGTTGGTGGTGCCGTCGATGGGATCCAAAACCCAGAAGGGGCGGGCGGGGTCAATGCTCCACTTGGCCTCCTCTTCCGCCAGCAGCTGGGCGTCGGGGCAGAGCCCGGGCAGGGCGCCCTCCAGATAGTGCTGTACGCCCAGGTCAACGGCGGTCACATAGTCCGCCAGCCCCTTCACCGTGACCTGGCGGGCGGCGTAAGCGTCCATAATGATGGGGCGGGTGCTGTGTATCAGGGCGAGCAAAGCATCCATAGGGAAGGGAAGTATCATCGTTGCGTCACTCCTTTTTAAATCTATATATCGAAGAGGAAAACATTTGGCACAGCCTGAGAACCGAACGTCTTGATTGCCATGCGATACATCGCTTTTGCGTGAATCCTGTCATGCCAGATGAAACGCCTCAACACCTTTCTTAGTGACCATTCTTCCTCATAGCTTCCAAGGGAAACCTTGCTTTCCAGAAAGCCCGGTTGCTGTTCTAACGCTGCAAATCCGCGGGCTCTGCAATCAAGGATGCTGCCTTCATTATCCGCAGCAACCCCGATTTCGCCAAAGTAATATGCATTGACATTCTTTGTATGCTCATACATCTCAAATGCCGTGCGGGGAACGTTTCCGTAGAAGGTCGTTCTCATCGGCAAACAGCTTTGATTCCTGTCCGGCATTGCGCAGTACAGGGTCAAAAAATCCTGAGCCGATTGTAAGGCCAGTGATTTCAGTTCTTCATACGCAGCTGAGTTCAGCGCTTTCCGTTCGCTGTCAAAAATGACATCAGAATCGGCGTCAGAAATCGTCAGTTCAGACTGCTTTTCCTGGGCTATTTCAAAGTCAAAGGCGGCTAGGCTAGAGCCGTCCCTCCACATGAGATAGGAGTTCAGTTCAGCAGGCAGTTTCCGGAGTGCCAACTCTTTCGATGCGCCTCTTGTATAAGCGCCGGGGAAATTGTCCGCATAGATAAGACTGTCATTGCCATTATGCTCCCATACACATTTTATCAGCATAAACAATCCCTCCGCCATATCGACAGGCAACGTTCCCTTTGATTCCTTCCTACATGGTAGCACAGATACGGGGAAAGGTCAAGAAAGGGACGAAGCCCGTCTCCCAGCCGCCGCCGGAAAAAACCTGAAAAAATGCCGGAAAGCCGTGGAAAATCGGAGCGGGACACGGTATAATAGAGGGAGAACCTGTGACACAGGACAAACGGAAAGGCGGCGCAGAATATGGAACAAACCAGGGGCATCGAAACCCTACAGAACTGGATTTCAGAGAGCAGCAACATCGTTTTCTTCGGTGGGGCGGGGGTCAGCACGGAAAGCGGCATCCCCGACTTCCGCAGCCAGGACGGCCTGTACAACCAGACCTATGACGAGCCGCCGGAGACTATCATTTCTCACTCCTACTTCATGCGTTACCCGGAGAAGTTCTACCGGTTTTACAAGGCGAAGATGATTGCCCCCAATGCCAAGCCCAACGCCGCCCATTACAAGCTGGCGGAGCTGGAGCAGGCGGGCAAGCTGAAGGCGGTCATCACCCAGAACATTGACGGTCTGCATCAGGACGCGGGCAGCCGGGAGGTGCTGGAGCTTCACGGCAGCGTCCGCCGGAATGACTGTATGCGCTGCGGCGAACATTTCGACGGTGTGGACGTGATTCTGGACGCCCCCGGCGTGCCCCGCTGCCCCAGGTGCGGCGGCATCATCAAGCCGGACGTGGTGCTGTACGAGGAAGGGCTGGACGATACCACCTTATATAAGGCGGTGAACTACATCCGTCAGGCGGATGTGCTGATTGTGGGCGGTACCTCCCTGGTGGTCTACCCGGCGGCGGGGCTGCTGCGGTACTACCGGGGGAACAAGCTGGTGCTCATCAATTTGCAGCCCACCGGTATGGACAGCCAGGCCGACCTGGTGATTGCCGGGAAAATCGGCCAGGTGCTGGGGCAAATTACAGTTTAAAGGAGAAAAGGTGATTCTTGTGCGGGAGGAACGCTACATCTGGTTTCGGTATGGCCCGGAGGACTATCTCGGCGTCCGGGAGAAGCTGAACCGTCTGGCCGACCAGGGCTGGGAGCTGGCGGAGGAGCGGGACTGCCATTGCTGCTTTGCCAGGTTCACCCCCACCGCCCGCACCGAGCTGACCTATGACGTGGAGCCGGTACCGCTCCTGCGGAAGGAGGAAGCCGTGCAGGACGCTGTCCTGGCCCGGGAGGCGGAGGGCTGGGAGCCGGTGGCCACCCTGAACGGCATGGACATCTACCGCTCCATTCCTCTGCGCTTCCCCAAGCCGCGGGAGGGGGAGGCGGCAGCGCAGAATTGCCGTACCATCCTGGCCCAGCGGTATGGGGTATCTGTGGCGGCGCTGCTGGCCGTCCTGGCGGCGGCTGTATACCTGTACCGGACCGGGGGGACGTGGTACCTGTCCAACCTGTCCCTCTGGCTGCTGGGGACGGCGCTGCCGGTGACGGTGGGCGGCCTGTTCTGGCTGGGGCGGCGGACGGTCTGCCTGATGCGGCGAACGCCCCGGCCTGTCCCGCCGTGGAGCAGGATGGCGGGCAGCGTGCTGGCGGCCCTGGGGCGGGTCTGGCTGTTGCTGACGGCGTTCATGCTGGCGCTGGATCAGCTTACAGCGGCGGCGGCCTGCCTGGTGGCGCTGTGCTATCTGGCGGCGGCGGGGGCTGTCTCCAGCCTGTGGCGGCGCAGGGACTTCTCCCTGTATCGGCGGGTGGCCGCCCTGGTGACGGGAATCGCCATTCTGTCCGCCTATCTGCTGAGCCTGGCCTATCCCGGGCGGGTGAGCGTGTCCATTCTGGATGAGTACACCCGGCTGCAATACCGGGAGGAGGCCGTCGTCCAGCTGGAGGATCTGGGGCTGGAAGGGGAGGATCTGCTGTCCGGCTCCTACCAGCGGAGCGGCTCCTTCCTGGTGACCTGCACCAGCTATACGGAGTACTGGATGCTGGACGGGGAGATGGCGACCCTGTCCACCACCAGCTACGTCTGCCGCCTGGGGTCGGCGGAGTGGGTCTATGAGCAGCTGTCGGCAGAGGTTGGCGCGGAGGAGATTTTGTACCGCAGCGGAAACACGGTGGTGCGCTTCTCTGCCCCCATCAAAGGGCTGACCTGGGAGGATGTGGCGGCGGCGCTGAACGAGGGCTGAACCGCAGTACAGCGGCGCGAAAACCCGGCTATAGCGGGACGCTATCGCCAGACATTCCTTTTCGATATTGGCGCAAACCGGGGCGAGATGCTAAAATGAGGATGCAAACAGGCGGAGCGGAGAATGCAGAGCGGCGCTAAAGCGGCTGCCGAACAGACAACGCGGGGAATGGGTTGTTCAGCGCTTTTTTTTAGGAAGTGTTAAATTTCTGTAAAAAAACGGTCAAAAACGGGTAAAACAGTGGTTTTATCAAAGAAATATAGGATGTTTCTGAATTTCGCTTCCAGTTTCCCTGCAAGAATTTGCAATGAAAGCCGAGGCAGCTTGCAAAAAATGAGGCGAAATACGGCACTGCGCCGGGGCGTGCCGAGAAATTTTGCTGAAAAATTTCAGAGGTCTGCAAAAAATGAATATTTCCCTTGACAATTCTGTTGGGTGAGATGTATAATAACAGCGTTAGTTGAGCGCCCCCGCATGAAGGGAATCCTTCAGAATGTTCGGGCGCAGGAATTTGCAGGTTAAGCTGCAAACGCTCTGGATTCTCTGCCACGCTTTAAGCGAAAGTGCCGCTGCGGGGACGTTTTCCGCGCCCCATCGTTTCAGGCTCCGCCTGAAACGGGAACCATAACGGGCTTCACGCTCCGGCGCTGAACGGTAAGGCGTTGCAGATATGCAGAGCGGGTTATAACAACAAAAGGGAAGGCAAAGACGCTGACCGGTGAACGGCTGTTTCAGGCAAACGGTGTCAGGAACGTCCATATTGACCTTCTCTGTTTTTGTATCATGGCGTCTTTCCTGCGTTAAAGCAGGAAAGACCTGGAAAGACAAATGTTTCCTGTAGAAATACAGGGTCGGCGGATGTGTGCGCCGGAGCGGGAGTCACTGTTCCCCCCTGTGAGGGCAGCGCTCCGGCAAGCCGCAGCCGCCGTCCGGCGGGTCGGCCCCGCCTCCCCAGGTTGATTTGCTGAGCAATCAGCGGTCATATACATTCAGAACGGAGCTTGCATCAGCAAACAAGGCGCTGTGCTACCGCTGTGCAGGCTGCCTGGCTCCGGTTTGAAGAACTTTTCACAGCGGTAGAATGGAGAATGAACATGAAAAACTCAGTCAAGCGTTTGTTAGCGCTGGCAACTGCGTCTGCCATGCTGGTTGGCTCTCTGAGCGCCTGCGGCAGCAGCGAAAGCAGCAGCGGCACTGACGACACCACCAGCAGCGGAGCGACCTCCGGCAGCTCCGCCACCGCCGAGACCGACGATTCCTCCGCCACTGGCGCCGTTGCTGTTACCGAAGTCAACATGGATGACTCCGAGGACGCCATTGAGGATCTGGTTCTGTATGAGACCACCGCCCGTGAAGTGGAAAGCCTGAACGTTCTGTATTCTCAGAGCGCCACCGACTTCTACGTCTCCACCAACCTCCAGGACGGCCTGCTGACCAACGATGAGTACGGCAACCTGAAGGCGAACCTGGCCGAGAGCTGGGAGCACAATGACGATTCCACCGTCTGGACCTTCTATCTCCGTCAGGACGCCTACTGGGTAGACGCCAACGGCGATGTTCAGGCTCAGATCACCGCTGAGGACTTCGTTACCGGTTTGGAGTGGGTGCTGAACGCCTACAAGAACGAGGCCTCCAACACCTCCATGCCCATCGAGATGATCGAGGGCGCCTCCGAGTACTATGAGATGACCGCCGCCATGACCGAGGAAGAGGCTCTGGCCCTGACCACCGAGGACTTCCTGGAGGTCGTTGGCATCTCCACCCCGGACGAGTTCACCGTGGAGTACACGCTGCTGGCCTCCAAGACCTACTTCGACACCGTGGCCACCTACGCCTGCCTGTACCCCGCACCCACCGCTCTGCTGGAGCAGCTGACCGAGGAATCCGATGTCGCCACCGCTGTGGAGACCTTCCGTTCCTGCACCTACACCGATATGTGGTACTCCGGCCCGTACATCCTGACCTATTTCGTCTCTAAGAGTGAGAAGGTTTTCGAGCCCAACCTCTACTGGTGGGGCAATGATGAGTACACCCGCTTCAACAGCGTCACCGTGAAGATGGTGGACGATACGGATGTGGCGTTCACGCTGTATGAGTCCGGCGACATCGACCAGGTCACTCTGAGCGAGTCCAACCTGACCACCATCTACAACAACGAGAGCAATCAGTGGTATGACTACCTGACAGAGCAACAGCCCACCAAGTATTCTTACCAGTTCCATCTCTGCTATAACAAGAATACCGAGGACGGCGAGCCGGACGTCAACTGGAATACCGCCGTCGCCAATGAGAACTTCCGTCTGGCCCTGTACTATGGCCTGGATCTGACGAACTATTATAAGCGTACCAACGCCATCAACCCCCTGAAGTGCGAGAACAACTTCTACACCATGTCCGGCCTGATTTACACCTCCGACGGCACTGACTACACCACCCTGGTGAAGGATCTGCTGGGCCTGGGCGACTACAACGGCGAGAGCATGGTGCGTCTGGACACCACCCTGGCTGAGCAGTACAAGGAAGCCGCTATGGAAGAGTTGAGCGCCCTGGGCGTCACCTTCCCTGTGGAGATCGATTACTACATCGCTTCCGGCAGCTCCACCGCGCAGGACTCCGCCGACGTGCTGAAGGACGCTATCTCCGCCAGCCTGGGCGATGACTTCGTGGTGTTGAACATCAAGACCTATGTCAGCAGCCTGTCCACTGAGGTTCGTACCCCGAAGCTGGGCGCCCTCTACATCAACGGCTGGGGCGCTGACTACGGCGATCCTCAGAACTATCTGGGTCAGGAGACCTTTGGCAATGACAACGCCTACTACTCCGTCTACTACTCCTGCATCAACGACTTCTACGGTGAAGACGGTGAAGAGCCCTACAGCGAAGAGCTGATTGCCACCTATGAGGAGTACACCGCTCTGGTGGAGGCCGCCGATGCCATCGTGGACGACCTGGATGCCCGTTACGCCGCCTATGCCGAGGCCGAGGCCTATCTGCTGGAGCACGCTCTGGTCATCCCCTGCAACTATAGCATCAGCTGGCAGCTGACCTGCGTGAACGATTATTCCAAGATCAACGCCATGTATGGTATCCAGAACAACCGTTATCTGAACTGGGAGACCAACAAGAACGGCTACACCACCGCCGACTATGAGGCGTTTGCCGAGGCCTATGCTTCTGGCAACACCTCCGAAGCCGAGTAATCACGACAACGGAACACCCTCGCGCAATGCCGCGTGAGACAACGCGGAGCACGGTGGCTTGCCGCCGTGCTCCGCAACCCTGAATTGGACACTGGCTTTTGACAAGAGCCGCTTCCAGCTGTTGTCAGGAACCAATATACGCAACACTTTCCCTCATAAACCTACAGGAAAGGGTGAGAAAATTTTGGAAATGCTGAAATATTCCCTGAGGCGCATATTGCAGGGGCTGTTGACGGTTTTGCTGATTGCCACTGTTGTATTCCTGCTGATGCGGATGCTGCCTACTGACTATTATTTCACTGAAGAGCAGCAAATGAAGTTTACCGATGAGCAGAAGGAAGCCGCGCTGGCCGCAGCCGGACTGACTGACCCCATTGGTGAGCAGCTGTTGGATTTTTACTGGGATCTGCTCCATCTGGACTTTGGCGAGTCCCGCCGTATCCAGTCGGGCGTTTCCGTGGTGGATGTGATTGGTGAGAAGTTCACCATATCCATGAGAATGGGGGTGATCTCTCTCTGTATTTCGTTGGTCTTAGGCGTCCTTTTGGGCATAGGACAAACGATAGGAAAGGATCACATCGTAGACCATATCGGCACGGCTTATACCGTCTTTGTCAACGCGGTGCCGGCGCTGGTGTCCTACTCCCTTGTGCTGGTCATAGGCTCCCGTATCTTCGGGCTGCCCTCGGTGTATTCCAGCCGAACGAACACGGCGCTTTCCATGGTTTTGCCCACGATTTGTATTTCCCTGAGTTCCATTGCAGGCTATGCTCTGTGGACCCGGCGGTACATGGTGGATGAAATCACGAAGGACTACATCAAACTGGGCAAGGTCAAGGGCCTGTCCACCAGCCAAATCATGATTCGTCATGTGCTGCGCAACGCCTTTGTGCCGCTGGCACAGTATCTGCCTGCGTCCTTCCTGCTGACCATCAGCGGCTCGCTGCTGGCGGAGCGGTTCTTCTCCGTCCCCGGCATGGGCCCGCTGCTGACCGATGCCATCGGTCGGTATGACCTGAATGTCGTGCAGACGCTGGTGATTTTGTACGGTTCCCTGGGCGTGCTGGGCGTATTCCTGGGCGATGTACTCATGATGCTGATTGACCCGCGGATTTCGCTGACCGGAAAAGGAGGGGGAGCAAGATGAGCGACGAAAACGTGAAAACCGTGACTGCCGAGGAAACGGTAAACGAGGACGAGCTGTTTCACTTTGTCCCCTACTCTGCGGAGCAGGCGGAGGCCATCGGCTACTCTGACTACTCCTACTGGGGCAGCGTATTGAAGAACTTCCTGAAGAATAAGGTGGCGGTAACATTGGCCATCCTGTTCATCGCCCTGTTCATCTTCTCCTTCATCGCGCTGGCCATCGGCAAGTATGACTTCTCTGAGCTGGTGACGGACACGACAATGGGATTCATTTCCCCCAACAGCGAGTATTGGTTCGGCACTGACAACCTGGGCCGTGACTACTGGTGCCAGGTATGGTATGCCAGCCAGACCTCTATCAAGCTGGCGGCGTTGGTGGCCGCAGGCGAGTGTGTCCTGGGCGTCACCATCGGCCTGATTTGGGGCTATGTGCGGTCGGCTGACCGGTTCTTCACCGAGCTGTACAACCTGATCAACAACATCCCCACCATCATCTACATGACCCTGATTGCCCTGCTGGTGGGCCGCAGCTTCACCATCATGGCAGTGTCCATGATTCTGATCGGCTGGCTGACCATGGCCCGGAACGTCAGGAACTTGGTCATCATGTACCGTGACCGGGAGTATAACCTGGCCTCCCGCTGCCTGGGCACCCCCCTTGGCCGCATCCTGACCAAGAACATCCTGCCCTACCTCATCAGTGTTATCATCCTGCGTCTGAGCCTGTCCATCCCCAGCACCATCTCCCTGGAGTCCACCCTGTCCTACCTGGGTCTGGGCCTGGGCAACGATACCCCGTCCCTGGGCATCCTGCTCCGGGACGCCCGGAACTACTTCCTGAACTACCCCTATCTGCTGATTTTCCCGGCTGTCATCGTATCCATTATTACCGTCACATTCTACCTGGTGGGCAACGCCTTCTCTGACGCTGCCGACCCCAGAAACCACGTTTGAGGAGGGACATGATATGGCAGAAAAGACCCCTATTTTGTCCGCAAAGGACGTGGAGATTCAGTTCAGCCTGCGGGGCAATATGCTGAAGGCTATCCGCAAGTGCTCCCTGGATCTGTATGAGGGCGAGACCCTGGCTATCGTGGGCGAGTCCGGCTCCGGCAAGTCCGTGTTCACCAAATCCTTCCTTGGGATGCTGGACGCCAACGGCAAAATCACCGGCGGCAGCATCACCTATGAGGGCGTGGACATCTCCAAGTACACCACGGAGAAGCAGTGGCGCGGCATCCGCGGCAAGAAAATCGCCATGGTCATGCAGGACCCCATGACCTCCCTGAACCCCCTGAAAAAGGTGGGCAAGCAGATTCAGGAGAGCATTGAGTTGCACCGGGGCGTCAAGGGCGCGGAGGCCAAGAAGATGGCCATCGAGATGCTGGACAAGGTGGGCATCCCCGACCCGGAGAAGCGCTACAACCAGTATCCCCACGAGTTCTCCGGCGGTATGCGGCAGAGAGTGGTGATTGCCATTGCTGTGGCCTGCCAGCCGCAAATCCTGATTTGCGACGAGCCGACCACCGCCTTGGACGTGACCATTCAGGCCCAGATTTTGGACTTGATTCGCAACCTGAAGGACGAGCTGAACATGACGGTGGTTTACATCACCCATGACCTGGGCGTTGTGGCCAACGTGGCCGACCGCATCGCGGTCATGTATGCCGGTCAAATCGTGGAATACGGCAACGCCGATGAGATTTTCTATGACGCATGGCACCCCTACACTTGGGCGCTGCTGTCCGCCCTGCCTCAGCTGGGCGTCAAGGGGCAGGATTTGCCCTCCATCGAGGGTACGCCCCCCAACCTGTTCCAGGAAATCAAGGGCGACGCCTTTGCCCCCCGGAACAAGCAGGCTCTGGCCATTGACTTTGTGAAGGAGCCCCCCTTCTTTGAGGTCTCCCCCACTCACAAGGCCAAGACCTGGTATTTAGACCCCCGGTGCCCCGCCTTTGAGCGGCCTGAGAATATCCGCAACTACAAGGAAAAGATTCGTCAGAGAGGGTGATTGAAATGGCAGAAAAAGAAAAACTGATCGAGGTTAAGGACCTCCAAATCACCTTCGGTTCCGGGCGGAAGAAGTTCGTCGCGGTAGACCATGTCAACTTTGACATCTACAAGGGCGAGACCTTCTCCCTGGTGGGAGAATCCGGCTCCGGCAAGACCACCATTGGCCGCGCCATCATCCGGGTCAACCCCACCTCTGCCGGCGAGATTTACTTCAAGGGCCAGAAAATCAACGGGAAAATCTCCAAGGAGCTGGACCAGGAGGTCATCCGGAAGTGCCAGATGATTTTCCAGGACCCCCAGGCGTCCCTGAACGAGCGCGCCAAGGTGGACTACATCATCTCCGAGGGCCTGTACAACTTCCATCTGTACAAGGACGAGGAGGATCGCGAGCGCAAGGTGCAGGATGCCCTCCACGAGGTCGGTCTGCTGCCGGAGTTTGCCTCCCGCTTCCCCCACGAGTTCTCCGGCGGCCAGCGGCAGCGTATCGGTATTGCCCGCGCTCTGGTCATGGAGCCGGAATTTATCGTCGCTGACGAGCCGATTTCCGCTTTGGACGTGTCCATCCGGGCCCAGGTGCTGAACCTGCTGAACAAGCTGAAGGCCAGCCGCGGGCTGACCTACCTGTTCATCGCCCACGACCTGTCCGTTGTCCGGTTCATCTCTGACCGTATCGCGGTCATTTACAAGGGCCGCATTGTGGAGTTGGCCGAGGCGGAGGAGCTGTTCCTGAACCCGCTGCACCCCTACACCCAGGCGTTGCTGTCCGCCGTGCCTATCCCCGACCCGGAGCTGGAGAAGAAGAAGAAGCTGCTGGTCTATGACCCCAGCGTCCATGACTACTCCGTGGATGGGCCGATTTGGTATGAAATCAAGCCCGGCCACTTCGTCTACGGCAACAAAAAGGAAATCAAGGGTTACGAAGCGATTGTGAAGTAAGCAGCATGAAAAAGTTGTGGCGCATCTATCATCAATCCTACATGATCAGACCGACGGTATACCGATTTTTGACGAAAAGCGCCGTCGTCCTGCTGCTGGCCGTGCTGTGGAACCAGTTTATCAACAATGGCCTGTTCACCATTGGCTATGCCTTCCTGGCGCTGGGGCTGATTTGTATGTCCCTGGCTTGGTTCAACTATCTGAGCCTGGACGGCGTCCATGTGAACTTCGTGTTCCTGGATAAACTCAGGGAGCACAGGAGCAAGCAAAGGCAACATATCAAAAAGGATATGGTGGACTATGTACAGGAGTCTGTGGTGTCCTTTGACGAACTGGAGCCGGAGGAGCGTTCCGCCTGCGGGCTGATGTCCTCCTTCCTGACAGGACTGCTGTTCGCGCTGCTGAGCATCTTCTTCTGACGCATCCGTATCGAAAAGCTGAGCGCCTGCCCCATTTGCGGGGCAGGCGCTTTGCTATGTCAGAACCAAAAATGAAAAACCGCGTTCAGCAGAAGCCCTGCCAAAAACAGCAGGACGGCCCCCAGAAACAGCGCCGCCAGCACCACCACCGCTGCGCCGTACCGCTTGGCGGCCACCGGATGCCGGTATTGCAGGGCGAACATGGGAAACAGCAGGACGGAAGCCAGGAAAAAGGTCAGGAACGGCCCGCCGAAGCCCTCCCAAAAGCTGCCATAATGCCACAGGAACTGATAGGCCAGCCCACGCACGGCGCAGGACAGCATCAGGATAACGGCCACCCCAATGACGCCGTGCCGCTGCTTCACATCTCTGATGTCGATGAAGTGGATGCGCATTGCCCATTCCAGAAGGTTATACTCGTGCTGCAAAAAGTCGTTGCACAGGTCGGCGAAGGGGATGCCCTGGGCCTCCTCCTGGGTGATTTGTGCGAAATACCGCTCTTCGTCCAGCCCCTCCAGGCTGGTCTCCTCTGCGGCCATCTGGTTGCAGAGGCGGAGGGCGCCCCGCAGCTCATCCACCTGGGCCTGGAGATGTCGGGATTGGGCTTCCAGCACCTCCGGCAGCTGCGCATCCCCATGGAGCAGCTGTTTGATGTCCGCAATGGGGACGCCGCATTTGCGCAGGACGATGATTTGCTTTAAACGCTTGATGTCCTCCTCGGTGTAGTCCCGATACTGGTTGCTGCCCCGTTTGGGGGAGAGCAGCCCCTGTTTCTCATAGAATCGAATGTTGTCGCGGGAGAGGTTTAAAAGGGATTCTACTTCTTTGATTTTCATGGGAGCATCTCCTTTCTGATGACAGCATAAGCCATGGAGCCTGTCCACAGTCAAGAGGTAATTTCAAATTTTTCACATTTTTTTTGCGTGGTTTGGAGCGTATTATACAGCATTTTGGATAAACTGTGCAGCATCCACAAAAACAGCCTGCCGCTGGAACGCGGCAGGCTGTTTTGCATCGGACTACATTACGGCTCCTCTGTCAGGGCGGCCAGTTGGTCAATCACCAGGGAAGCGCCGGTCAGGATGGCGGCGTCCTCCTCCGTGTAGGAGAGAGTGACCTCATCGCCCACGGTCAGGATAACCACTTCCTCCCACTCGGCGGCGGAGAAGGCGAAGTAATGCTCGGTGTCCCCTTCCAGCTGCAAATAGAACCAGGTGTTGCCGTCAATGACGGCGGAGCGAATGTCTGTCACGGTGGCACTGATGGTGGCGTAGTCCATCAACTCCTCGTCAGAGGAAACGTGGCTCACCGTGATGCCGTTTTCTGCCAGAAGGGCCTCATAGTTCTCCTGGCACTCCTCCACCGAGGAGCCGGTGGCGGTGATTTGGTAGTCGGAGACACTGACCATGGCGTACATCTTCACCAGTTCCGCACTGTCCTTCAGCGCCATGAAGTAGGTGGGCTGGTCGGAGATGTTCAGCAGGATGGGGAAGGTAGCGGAGTAGCCCAGATGCTGCACGGCCCCCTCTGCGGAGCTCATAGCGGAATACTCCTCCGCGCCGGTGATGTTGTAGAACTTGGTCTCCTTGGTGCGCTGATTGACCAGAAGGAAGCCGACGATGGATTCGTCGCTGCCGGCAGAGGTGACGCCGGTGTAGAGGTATACATCGTCGTTCATCGCCAGGTAGTTGTAGCCCTCGTACCCGCCAGTGGTGGTGGTCACGCCCTTCTGACCCAGCAGGCTGTTCAGCCAGCCGTTTACCAGGGTGCCGTGGTAGTTGTACTGGTTGATGATGAGGGTGGCGTCATAGACCCTGTCCACCCAGGAGGGGACATCCTCCACATCGTAATAGGTACATTCGCCGGTGACGGCGTTTACCAGCACTGCGCCGATCACGTTCCGTCCGCCGAAGAGGCTGATGGTGCAGGTCTCCCGGGAGCAGATCCACCAGGGGTTGCCGTCCTCGTCGATTTCAAAATTGACGTTGCCGAATAGATAAGTGGGGTACTGGAAGCGGAGGTAACGGGACAGGTTGCGGTTAAAGTATTCGCTGGGGGAGTACTTGATGCCATCCTCCAGTTGCACCAGCTTGGCCTCCTGGGTACACATATCCACAATGATATACCCCGGCAGGCCATCGGACTGGTTGTTAAACCACTTGATGAAGTCGCCGTATTCCAGGCAGGCCACCCGTACCGGCTGGCTCTGATAGTTGATTTGGCTGTAGTCGCTGCTGACCTCGAACTGGGAGACCAGGCTGCTATTGGAACTGATGTCCCCCAGGGCACGTTTGCCCAGCTGAATGGCTGAGGCTTCGTCCAGCATAGGGATTTTATCATAGGAGATTTCGGCCACGTCCTCCATAAAGTCGCCGGTTTGCACGTCCATCAGGTCGTAGTAGGCGGTAGCGTGGAAGAGCGTGGCAGAGCTGACGGACCCCACAAGGGCCACAACGAGGCACAGCAGGATGATGTCAAAAGGGACGTTGCGCAGCAGCATCTTTGGCGATAATGCGCCGCTATAGGCGGAAGCCCGTTGGGACTGCTGCATTCTGGCCCGATTGATGTGGTAGACGCCATTTTCATCCTGTTCAAAGACTACCTTGCTGTTGCTCTGCTGCCCGGCAGAGGTGTGCAGACCGCCGTCCAGCAGGAACTTTGCCGCCAGGAAAATCAGGCAGAGAATGATGATGAACACATACAAATCTGCGCTATGGGGGTTCAGGGCAGGAAGAAAAACATAGAAGTAAATCACACCAGCAATCAGCGTGATCAACAGGCTGAGCAAACTGTTCCGAATCGGCTGCTTTTTTGTGGTTTTCATCGGAAAACCTCCTTCGGGTTAAAATCCAGTTATCCATTGTATAAAGGATACCATATTTTTGCTTAGCCTGCAAGGCAAAAAAGCACTTTTCCGGAAAAAGTCCTGTGCCCTCCGGAAGAAGAGGACGTTTCAATCCGGAGTGTAGGGGTTCACATGGACCATACAGTGCTTTACCGCAGGGAACTTCGTCTCGATCACGTGATGCACCTGCTCTGCAATGGCGTGGGCGTCCGTCAGGGAGAGGTCGCCGTTGGCGGAGATTTCCACGTCCACATAGGTGCGGCTGGCAAACTGACGGGTTTGCAGCAAGTCTACGGACTGGACGCCGGGCTGCAACAGGATTTCAATGCGCATATCCCGTTCGATCTCCGGGGAACAGGCCCGGTCCGTCAGCTGGCCGGCCGCGTTCCGGAAAATGTCAATGCTGGCCTTTAGGATGAAAATGCAAATCACCACGCTGGCAATAGGGTCGCAGACAGGGTAACCCAGCCGCGCCCCCAGGATGCCCAGGAGCGAACCGATGGAGGAAAGAGCGTCGGAGCGGTGATGCCAGGCGTCCGCCATCAGAGCGGTGGAGCCGATTTTGCGGGCGGCACTGCGGGTGTACCAATACATTGCCTCCTTGGCGGCGATGGAAACCACGGCGGCCATCAGGGCCAGTACGCCGGGAATCTCCAGGGTGTCATAGGATGCGGACATAATCTTCTCCATGCCGGAGTAGCCGATGCCGACGCCGGTCAGAGCCAGCACCACCGCCAGAAGGATGGAGGCGATGCACTCCAGGCGCTCATGGCCATACTCATGGCCGGCGTCTGCCTTTCGGCCGGCCAGCTTGACGCTGATCATTACCATGACGGTGGAAAAGACATCACTGGCCGAGTGGACTGCGTCGGAGACCATGGCGCTGGAGTTGGCCAGCAAACCGGCCAACAGCTTAAACAGGGTCAGCATCAGGTTGACCGCAATACTCCAGCGGGAGACCTGCATCGCTAGTTTGGTTGAATTAGATGAAAAATCGCTCATTCAAAGCTCCAATCTGCCGCCGTGGGCTGGCATACGCCACATCTGCCTCTCCGGGCAACGGCGAAGGGGTGGGTAGAAAAGAACATCTGCGGGACAAGGAAATCTCACTGTCCCGCAGATGAATCTTTTGCACACTGTTCTGCTGCCAACTGGCCCGACAATACTGTCTGTTCAGGTTAGCAGTACTCTACCACAAACAATAACGGTAAGTCAAGAAAAACTTTGGTTATCATCGGCAAACCGCCCCCAAAATAGAATTTTCAAAGGGGGAAAAGGAACATTCGGGCGATTCCTGCCGGTCAGGCCGCGTTCCGGCGGAGCCGCCGCAGGACGGCGTGTTCCAACCGGTCGTTCCAAACGCAAACTGTGAATCTAAGTGCGCATAATCAAAAGAAATCGCTGAACCAATGCAGATGCTGCATTGATTCAGCGGGTTCCCTTGCTTTGCAATAAAACGATTGTTCAGGCTTCCGTGTCGTCCCGATGCCTGCCCAGGTACGCTTTGATTTTTTCAAAGGTGACGACGCTCATGTCATGCTCCATCCGGCAGGCATCCTCGGTGGCGGTGGCCTCCGGCACGCCGATGGACATGAGCCAGGCGCTCAAAATCGTGTGCCGCTCGTACATACGCTCCGCGATCTCCCGGCCGGCGTCCGTCAGGTCGAGCCAGCCGTCCTGATCCATGGTAATGTACCCGCTCTTGCGGAGGTTAGACATGGCCACGCTAACGCTGGGCTTGGAGAAGTTCAGTTTCCGCACCACGTCGATGCTGCGGCAGACGCCCTTCTCCTTCTTCACCATCAGAATCGCTTCCAGGTAGTTTTCCGATGATTCGTGGATTTCCATAGTTGTAACCCCCTCAAATGATACGCTTGATATGCTCTTACATAGCCGCCCCGCTTTCAGCCCACCATCCTATCCGAACCTTGAAAGAGGTTTCGCAGCGTTCCGTCTGCCGCGAATCAGTTCGTGATGCCCCGGCTCGTCAGGTACTTCTTGACCATCAGCGCCACCTTGAAGGTGATGGCGTCATCGAACTCCCGCAGGTCAAGGCCGGTCAGCTTTTTGATTTTCTCCAGGCGATAGACCAGCGTGTTGCGGTGGACAAACAGCTTTCTGGCCGTCTCCGACACGTTCAGGTTGTTTTCAAAGAACTTGTTGATGGTGAACAGCGTTTCCTGGTCCAACGCATCGATGGGGTTCTTCTTAAAGACCTCCTGAAGGAACATCTCGCACAGGGTGATCGGCAGCTGATAAATCAGGCGGCCAATGCCCAGGTTGTCATAGTTGATGATGCTGCGCTCCGCCTCAAAGACCTTGCCCACGTCGATGGCGGTCTGGGCCTCCTTATAGGCCCGGGCCAGCTCCCGGATATGTTCCGCGATGGTGCCAATGCCAATGACCACCTTCAGCTTCAGCTCCGTCTCGATGGTCTCCTCAATACCGGCGGCGATCTTATACAGATCCTTCGGCACGGAGCCTTCCGGGATTTGCTTCACCAGAACCACGTCATTATCGCTCATGGAGAACACAAAATCGTTCTGACGATTGGGGAACATGGCCTGGACGGTGTCCAGAATACCATTCTCCCCGCCCTCCACCGGGCGCACCAGGAACACGGCCCGGGGCGCATCCGCCGGGAAGTGCAGCTTCTCCGCCTGGGCGTAAATGTCGCCTACCAAAATGTTGTCAGAGATGATGTTCTTGACGAAGGCAGCCTTGTCATACTTCTCCTCATAATAGCTTTTGACGCCGTTCAGGGCCACTGCGGCCATGTTGCAGATGAGCTTCGCCTGTTCGTCATCACCCTGGACAAAGACGGCATAGTCAAACTGCGCCCGCCAGCCGCTGAGGGATTTAAAGGTGCGGTCACCGATGACCAGGGCGGTATCCCGCTCGCTGTTCAGCGCTTCCACGGCGTTCGGCCACTGCTCCCCGATCACGGGGAGGTCATTGCACGCCACGACGCTTCCTTCCACATCGATGACGCCGATGACACGGTCAGTACACTCCTTCATTTGAAGCACTACGCTTTGGAACAAACGATTTGACATGAGTGCGTCTCTCCTCTCTTATAGTACGCCTTATCCTACCTTCGCGGTAACGCTGCTCTTATTATACTTTTTTCCCCGCTCAAATTCAATACTTTTTTTCATTTCTTTTGTGAATTTTGACGAATCACCCTTCCGGCAAGCCGCAGCAGCGGGCCAGGGCTGCGACTTCCGGGCCGTCCAGCGGGCGGAACGCCCCCGGTTCCAGGGATTCGTCCAGTTTCAGCGGCCCCATGGAAAGGCGCATCAGCCGCCGCACCGGCTTGCCACGCTGGGCCAGCATGCGCTTCACCTGGTGGAATTTTCCTTCCCGCAGGGTGACCAGGCAGCGATTCTCCCCCACAGCCTCCAGCCCCGCCGGTTGGCATTGGACACTGTCCCCCAGCGTCAGTCCGGCGGCGAAGGCGGTCACGTCCGAATTGTCCACTGTGCCCTCCGTCTCGGCCAGGTACACCTTATCCACATGATAGTTGGGGGACAGGAGCCGATGGGCCATGACCCCGTCGTTGGTCAAGAGCAGCAGGCCCTCCGTGTCCTTATCCAGCCGCCCCACAGGGGCCAGCTTCCTGCGGCGCAGATCCGGGGGCAGGAGATCCAGCACCGTGGGCTGGCGGAGGTCCTCTGTGGCAGTCAGAACGCCGGCGGGCTTGTTCATCATGAGGTAGGTGTAGCCCCCGCAGGGAATCTCCTCTCCCGCTACCCGGAGCACCGCTCCCTCAGGCTCCACCTTCGTTTCCGGCCGAAGCACCAACGCCCCGTTGACAGAGACCTGCCGCCTGCGAATCAGCTCCTTGGCCTCTTTCCGGCTAAAACGGCCCGTGTTGGCCAGCAGCTTGTCCACCCGCTCTGCGCCCATGACCTGCCCCCCACTTTGATGCTTATTCTAGTATAACATAATTTCCCGGCTTCGTCACCTGTTTTTTCGGCGTTCTGCCAAAAATAAAAAGCGCGGCAGCCGCGTCTGTCCCGCAGCTGCCGCATTCCGTTTCGGTGTTATTCCTTTTTCCCTCTGGCGGCCTCCAGCTTCCGTTGGCGGCGGTTGATAACCTCCTCCGACTTCGGCTGGATGTCTCCCGCCCTGGTCAGGGCCTGTTTGGTCAGCAGCGGCCCTACCAGCTCATAAACCAGTACAGAAAACAGCGTGATATTGCGAATCAGCGTCCCAGCGTCCCCCAACTGCATGGCGGTGGTACACATTCCCAGCGCCACGCCTGCCTGGGGCAACAGGGTGATGCCCAGGTACTTGCAGATGTTGGGGGCACACTTTGTCCATTTGGCGCTGGCAAAGGCCCCTACATACTTGCCCGCGGAGCGGAACACGATATACACCAGGCCAATGCAGACGATGGCGGCGTCCGCAAACACGCTCAGTTCCAGTTCCGCGCCACTGATGACGAAGAACAGGGCATAGAGGGGCGACGTCCACCGGTCAGAGGCGGCCATCAGGTCATCGGACAGGGGACAGAGATTGCAGAACACCGTCCCCAGCATCATACACACCAGCAAAGAGGAGAAGCCGACGGTCACCGATCCCACCTCCACCTCTATCATGGCCAGGGAGGCGGTGAGAAAGACAAAGGCGATGGTCAGGTTCAGCCGGTTCGTGTTGGAGTTGAACAGCTTTTCCAGTTGGGTCAGCAGCCATCCCATGACGGCCCCCAGGGCCAGGGACGCGACGATTTCAATCAGCGGGTTCACCAGGATGGAGAACAAATCTACCACGCCGCTGGTCAACGTCTTGGCAATACCGAAGGACACGGCGAACACCACCAGGCCCACCGCGTCGTCCAGCGCCACGATGGGCAGCAGCAGGTCGGTCAGCGGCCCCTTGGCCTTGTACTGCCGTACCACCATCAGGGTGGCGGCAGGGGCGGTGGCGGTGGCGATGGCCCCCAGGGTGAGGGCCTGGGCAACGGACAGTTTCTCCGGCATCAGGGTATGTACCACCAGCAGCGCAATATCCACCAGGGCCGTGGCGGTGACTGCCTGCACCACGCCGATGACCGTCGCCTGCCGCCCGGTGGCCTTCAGGCTCTTCAGGCGGAATTCATTGCCGATGGCAAAGGCGATGAAGCCCAGCGCCACCTCGGAAATCAAGGAGAGATTACTGACCGCGTCGGCGGAGGTAAATCCCAGGCCGCTGATGTGGAGCGCCCCCAGCCCATACGGGCCAATCAGCACACCGGCAATCAGATAAGCCGTGACGGAAGGCAGCTTGAGGGGCTTGAACACCCTGGTCATCAGCAGTCCGGCCAGCACGGCGATAGATATGGATAACAGGACAGACATATTCACTCAACTTCCCACTCTGGGGTCCTCCGTTTGGCGCAGACCCCCATTTTTTGCGCATCCTAATATACCCCAAACGCTGAAAAAAAACAACCACAATTTCAGCGACTTTGGGCAGGTTTCCTCCCATCCTTTTAGGCAGTTTGTGCGCACAAAACAAAAACGGGCCGGAAAGATGCCGCCCATCCTTCCGGCCAGCACCGTGGCCTGCGGCTGCGTGTTGCGGCGTTACATACACTTCCTGATTTGGTTGATGGCGCTCTTCTCCAGCCGGGACACCTGGGCCTGGGAGATGCCCACCTCGGCGGAGACCTCCACCTGGGTCTTGCCCTGGAAGAAGCGCAGGTCTAAGATGTGCTGCTCCCGGTCCGGCAGCCGCTCCAGGGCCTCGCGGAGGGCGATATGCTCCAGCCACTTTTCATCCGTGTTTTTCTCATCTCGCACCTGGTCCATGACGCAGACCGTGTCCGTCCCGTCGGAGTACACCGGGTCATACAGGGACACAGGGTCGGCGATGGCGTCCAGCGCCGTCACCACCTCCTCCCGTTTCAGCTCCAGCATTTTGGCAATTTGGTCAATGGACGGCTCCGCCTGATGCTCATTGAGGTAGGCCTCCCTGGCCTGGAGAACCCGATAGGCGGTGTCCCGGACGGAGCGGGACACCCGCATGGTGGAGGAGTCCCGGAGGAACCGACGGATCTCCCCTGCGATCATGGGGACACCGTAGGTAGAAAATTTTACCAGAAATTTAGGGTCAAAGTTATCTATCGCTTTAATCAGCCCAATGCAGCCGATTTGAAACAAATCGTCCATGTTCTGCCCCCGCCCTGCGAACCGCTGAATCACTGACAGCACCAGCCGCAGGTTGCCCTCTATCATCTTCTGCCGGGCGTCCTCATCTCCTTTCTGGATGCGCTCCATCAGTGCCACCATTTCCTCGTTCTTTAAAACCTTTAGCCGGGACGTGTTGACGCCGCAAATCTCTACCTTGCTTTGCATTCACAACTACCTCTTTAGCAGAAAATATAGTCTAGGGAACGTCTGGATAAATGGACGAGAGCGGATTGCGAGGAAATTTGCGTCTGCGACTCGCATGGCCTACGGCCATTGCTCCCTGCATTCGCGCATAAGAGGAATTGGCCATCGCCATCAAGCGGCACTTCCGGAGCTTCGCTCCTCCCTGTCGGCCTGCGCGTCAGAAAAAGGCGCAAAGGCGCAGGATCAGGAGCGCCGCAAGGCGCGGGCATATCCCTTGAGGGTAATCCTGACGGATTTCAAGACTTTGCAACGCATTTATGGCGGAAATTTACCGCAAGGCGCCGAAGTGCATCTATCCAGACGTTCCCTATTATTTCCCGCCTGCCGGGTCAGTATCCGGGAATCTTCCCGCAGCATCCGACGGCTTTTGGGGCATTCCCTCAGAATTGTCCCATGTAATGAAAAATCCTACTTGACAATTCGGGTATAATATGGTATACCCTAATTATCCAGTAGGATTTAAGACAACGCCGCCCCATGCGCCACTGCACAGGGGGTCCGCCGTTGCCTGAAAGAAAGAAGGTTCCCTATGAACGTGTATTTTGACAATGCAGCCACCACCAGCGTCAGTGAAACAGCGCTGAACGCCATGCTGCCCTGTCTGAAAGAAAACTACGGCAATGCATCCTCCCTTCACGCCTTGGGCCAGGAGGCCAATCGGGTGCTGGACGAGGCCCGGCAGACCGTCGCCTCTTTGATTGGCGCGAATCCCTCTGAGCTTTACTTCACCTCCGGCGGCAGCGAGGCGGACAACTGGATCATCACCCAGATGGCCTACCAGGGCCGCAGGAAGGGTAAGACCCACCTGATTTCCACAGCCTTTGAGCATCATGCCGTTCTCCACACCCTGAAAAAGCTGGAGAAGGAGGGCTTTGAGGTGACGCTGCTCCCCGTCCATGAGGACGGGCTGGTGCGCCCGGAGGAACTGGATGCCGCCATCACTGACAAGACCGCCCTGGTCACCATCATGTACGCCAACAATGAAATCGGCACTATCCAGCCCATCACCGAGCTGGCCGCCATCTCTCACAAGCACGGCGTGTTCTTCCACACCGACGCGGTGCAGGCCGTGGGCCATCTGCCCATCGATGTCAAGGCCCAGGGCATTGATGCGTTGAGCCTGTCCGGACACAAGTTCCATGGCGTCAAGGGCACCGGCGCCCTGTATTGCCGTAAGGGCGTCCTGCTGGGCAACCTGATCGAAGGCGGCGCTCAGGAGCGTGGGAAGCGGGCCGGTACGGAGAACATCCCCGGCATTGTCGCCATGGCTGCCGCCCTCCAAGAGGCCTGCGATAACATGGAGGAAAACGCCGCCCGCGTCACCGCCATGCGGGACAAGCTGATTGCAGGCGTCCTGCAAATCCCCAACTCCCGCCTGAACGGTGACCCGGTGAAGCGCCTTCCCGGCAACGCCAGCTTCTGCTTTGAAGGGGTGGAAGGGGAAAGCCTGCTGCTCCGGTTGGATTTGGCCGGTGTGTGCGCATCCTCCGGCAGCGCCTGCACCAGCGGCAGCCTGGATCCCAGCCATGTGCTGCTGGCCATCGGCCTGCCCACTGAGGTGGCACACGGCTCCCTGCGGCTGACTCTGGATGAAGTGAACACCGAGGAAGAAGTGGACTACGTTCTGGAAAAGCTCCCTGGCATTGTGCGCACCCTGCGCAACATGTCCCCCGTCTGGGAGGATATGATTGAAGCCGGTACCGCCCAGGCATACTAAGATTCAATACGACTAGAAAGGAACGATGCAATTATGGCAATGGCATATAGCGAAAAGGTGCGGGATCACTTTGCAAACCCCCGCAACGTGGGCAAGCTGGACGACGCCAACGGCGTGGGCGAAGTGGGCAACGCTGTCTGCGGCGACATTATGAAGATGTACCTGAAAATCGACGATGATGGCGTTATCACTGACGTGAAGTTCAACACCTTCGGCTGCGGCGCGGCCATCGCCACCAGTTCCATGGCCACAGAGATGATTAAGGGCAAAACCATTGACGACGCCCTGAAGCTGACCAACAAGGCGGTGGTGGAGGCCCTGGACGGCCTGCCCGCCGTGAAGATTCACTGCTCCGTGCTGGCGGAGGAAGCGGTGAAGGCTGCCCTCAGCGACTATTACACCCGCAAGGGTCTGCCGGTTCCCCCGGAGTGCGAGATGGCCTGCGGCAACAACTGCGAGGCCTGTCAAATCTGACCTTAACAAGAGATGAAAATTGCCGCGGCCAATGGCCGCGGCAATTTTTTTTGCAGTTTCCTGGCGTTTCTCTGAAGAGAGGTCCCCACTCTGCCGGACGATATCCTGCGGCAGAGTGGTGCAGTTTTCTGGCAAATTTTCGACAGGGTCAAACCTTGGACTTTTTCCCAAAGCGGCCAAACAGCTTCCACTTCATACGGGTCCGATAGGTGCGCCTGTAGTGCATGAAGATGGAAATGATGATGAAGCCAATGCCCAGGCCGGCCAGGGAGTGGAGGCAGGGGGCTGCGTTGGCGGCGACCATCTCCGTATCCTGGAGCATCAGCCCCACGACTGTATAATAGAGCGTACCGCCGGGCAGCAGCGGGACGATGGAGGGATAGATGAACACGGTGGACGGGTTCTTGGTGGTGACCGCCATACATTCCGAGAAAATCGAGGCTGCCATAGCTGCCAGGAAGCAGGAAATAAACGGCTCAGGCGTAATTTGCAACAGCAGCAGATAGACGATTCTGGTCAGCGCGCCGCTGAGGCCCGCAATCAGCAGGTACTTCCGTTCAATTCGGAACACAATGCCGAATCCGAAGGAAGAACAAAAAGAGCAGAATACTAATTTGATTGCTTCCATCATGCTATCGTCCTCCCAAACAGATAAATACTCAGGATAAAGCCGCCGACGATGGCCATCGTCTCCAAAACGACCTTAAAAACTCCACCAGACCGTTGATTTCATTCCCACAGAGAATGTTCCGGAAGGAGTTTACCATGGAGATACCGGGAATCAGCATCATGCTGTTCACAATCATCACGGTATAGAGGTCGCTGGCCAGGCCGACCGCCTGCGCGCCGATGGCAATGCTGCCCACCACAAAGGTGCAGAGGACGTTGAACACCACTTTGTTGAAGATGATCCGCCTCAGATAGAGCCCCGCGAGGAACATCAACACAGTATTGAACAGGACGACCGCCAAATCTCCCAGGCTGCCGTCAAATACGCCGGTCAGACCGGCCATCGCCAGCAGGAAGCCCGCCAGGAGCATCGGCTGGGAGTAGCCCTTTGTGTTTACCGCCTCATCCAGCATACCCTCCAGGGCCGCCGGTTCCGGCGGCTCCGCACAGATTTGCCGGGACAGCTGGTTTAACCTGCTGAGGTTCTCCAGGTGCGTGTCCGTTCCGCTCCAGATGCACCGCTGGCCCATGGCCTTATTCCCCTCGGCATCCTTTATGCTCAGGCTGATATAGCAGTTCAATGAGAAGAAATGTACATCCTGGCAGCCGTAGGCGTCGCAGATACGGTAGACGCTGTCATCCAGCCGCTCCAGGTTTGCACCGCTGACCAGCATCCGTTCGCTGAATTTCAGGATAAATTCAAGGATTTGATTCAATTCGCTCATAGGCCGTTCCTTTCTCTGGTGCTATATGTTTCCAAGCCAATAGCATTATAGCAGATCTCACGCCTCTGTACAAGCGCGATTGTAAGATATTTCATAAACCCACAGGAAAGATGAACAGCTTCACCGGACAGCCTTCCTGTGGCCTGCGTACTTCCAAATTCCTCTGGCCGGCCATGGTATCGTGGCGAAGTTTCTCGGCATAGCTGTTTCTGTTGGCACCGGCGGCACCAAATCGACGCCGCCGATTCTTGTGAAAAATTGCGCGATGCCGATGTAAATGGCGGCTTCCGGGATGCAATGGGGCGCAGGATGACGCCCGACGTAAAAGCGTCGCGGCTTGACGTATGCGCGGCGGCTAGGCCATGATGCGCGTGTTGTCAATTGAAAAATCTAAATAAATTCTGATTTTAACCCGATTTATCAAAAAAATAACAGTTATCACAAAAAATGCTGAGCTTGTTCTAAGTAAGAGAAATTTTAAAATATTGTAAAAATTTTTGAAACCCTCTTCCCAAATAAGAGGAAATGCAGTAAAATAGGCGTGGAATCATCAATATGTTCTCTGTCCGTCTGCGGAGAGGGAGTAAAGGAGCTGTCAGTATGGAAACACCCAAGTATAAACGAGTGCTTTTGAAAATCAGCGGAGAGGCGTTGGCTGGCACCAAACATTCCGGGTTGGACTTTGAAGTCATTGGCAATGTATGCGATGCGATTAAAAAGTGCGTCGACCTTGGTGTTCAGGTGGGCGTCGTCGTGGGCGGCGGCAACTTCTGGCGCGGCAAGAAGGACGGCGGTGAGAATATGCAGCGGGTGCGGGCTGACCACATGGGGATGCTGGCCACCACGATCAACGCCCTGGCTGTGGCCGACGTGCTGGAGCAGAAGCATGTAGAGGTGCGGGTGCAGACCGCCATAGCCATGCAGCAGATCGCGGAAACCTATGTGCATGACCGGGCGGTGAACCATCTGGAGCATGGCCGGGTGGTCATCTTTGCCTGCGGCAGCGGCTGCCCCTATTTCTCCACGGACACGGCGGCGGTACTCCGTGCGGCGGAAATCGGTGCGGATGTGATTTTGCTGGCGAAGAACATTGACGGGGTCTATAACGCCGACCCGGCCAAGGACCCCACTGCCACGAAGTATGACGCCATCTCCTATGATGATGTGCTGGCCCAGCGGCTGGGCGTGATGGACGTTACGGCGACGTCCCTCTCCATGGACAACAGCATTCCCGTGCTGCTGTTCGCCCTGAAGGACCCGGAGAACATTGTCCGCGCCGTTATGGGAGAGAATATCGGCACGGTCGTCAGCTGAGCCGCCGTTTCATACGGAAAGGCTGAGAAAATTTTCAAGAAAAGGAAGCATGGAGGTTTATTATGAAGGAATTTTCCAAAGAATATGATGTGAAAATGGGCAAGACCATCGAGTCCGTCAAGGGTGACTTCGGCGCTGTTCGCGCCGGCCGGGCCAATGCGCAGGTTCTGGACCGTATCACGGTGGACTATTACGGCACCGCCACCCCGCTGAACCAGGTGGCCGCCATCTCGTCCCCCGACCCCCGGCAGCTGGTCATCAAGCCCTGGGAGCGCAGCCTGCTCAAACCCATCGAGAAGGCCATCAACCTCTCTGACTTGGGCATCAACCCCCAGAACGACGGCAGCGTGATTCGTCTGTCCTTCCCCCAGCTCACCGAGGAGCGCCGTAAGGAACTGACCAAGCAGGTGCGGAAATACGGCGAGGCCGGTAAGGTTGCCGTGCGGAACATCCGCCGGGACGCCATGGACAAAATCAAGGCCCAGAAGAAAAAGAGCGAAATCACGGAGGACGATGCCAAGCTGCTGGAAAAGGAGCTGCAAACCATCACCGACGCCCGCTGCAAGGAAATCGACCAGCTGACGGCTGCCAAGGAAAAGGAATTGATGAGCGTCTGAACCGGTTCTCAGGGGAGGCAGGAATCGTTTCTCTGCCTCCCGGAACCGTTTGGCGCACTTTTGCGGATGAAACGGCGGAACGCCGTTTCATTCCTTGTTCCCCGTGAATCATGTTTGGAGTGAACGAAGTACATGGCACTTTTTCAGAAGGAAACAGCTCAGGCGGAGCCGGACTTTTCCAACCTGCCCCAGCATATCGCCATCATTATGGACGGCAACGGCAGATGGGCGAAGCGGCGGGGGCTGCCCCGCACCGCAGGCCACGCCGCCGGAGCGGAGAGTTTCCGCAGGGTCGCGACCTACGCCAAGGAAATTGGCCTGCAATATTTAACGGTATACGCCTTTTCCACAGAGAACTGGAAGCGGCCCCAGGAGGAAGTCAACGCTATCATGCGCCTGCTGAAAAAGTACCTGCTGGAGGCTATCGACCAGATGGAGCGGGACAGGGTCAAAATGCACTTCTTTGGCGACCTGACCCCCCTGACGCCGGAGCTGCGGGAGCTGTGTGAGCGCACTCAGGAGATATCCACCCATTATGATGGATGCCAGGTCAATATCTGCCTGAACTACGGCGGTCGGGATGAGCTGATGCGGGCGATGAAGGCCTGGTATGCGGACTGTCAGGCCGGCCTGCGCGACCCGGAGGCGCTGACGGAGCAGGTGGTCTCCGACTATCTGTTCTCAAAAGGAGTACCTGACCCGGATTTGGTTATCCGGCCCAGCGGAGAACTGCGCACGTCCAACTTCCTGCTCTGGCAGTCAGCTTATTCCGAATATTATTTTACTGATGTGCTGTGGCCCGATTTTTCTACCGCTGAACTGGACAAAGCGATTGCCGACTTCCAGAAGCGCTCCCGCCGATTTGGAGGTGTTTGACCCATGCTGAGCCGAGTGTTAGTTGCTGTGGTTGGCATACCGCTGATTGTGGCCGTGCTGCTGTTTTGTCCGCCGGTCTGTCTGCCCGTCGTGCTGTGCTTGCTGAATGTGCTGATTGTCTACGAGCTGCTCTGGGCCACCGGCGCACTGAAACAAAAGCGCCTGGTTGTCTATGCGGCAATTTTAGCCATGTTGGTGCCCTTCTGGTACTACTTTGGCGGCAGCATGGTGGCGTTTGTGGTCGCAGTCTTTCTGTTTCTGGCGCTGGTGGCGCTGGACGCTGTGACAAGCGCCGAAGAGGTGACCTTTGAACAGATTTGTATGTCCTTCTTCGCCGGGCTGGTGGTGCCCATGATGTTGTCCACGCTGGTACTGATTGCCGACGAGGACCATTCCAAGTTCCTGGTGTTGCTGCCCATTGTCTCTGCCTTCATCAGCGACGCTTTCGCCCTGTTCACCGGAATGCTGCTCGGCAAGCACAAGCTGGCGCCGAAGCTATCCCCCAAGAAAACCATTGAGGGCAGCCTTGGGGGCTTTGTGGGCGCTGTGCTGGGGTGCTTTGGATACGGCCTGATTGTGGAGCTGGCCTTCGGCGGTGAGGCGGACTATTTCGTCCTGCTGCTGTACGGTCTGCTGGCCAGCCTGATGGCCCAGCTGGGGGATCTGTTCTTCTCCTATATCAAGCGGGAATATGGCATCAAGGACTACGGGAAGCTGCTGCCGGGGCATGGCGGCATTCTGGATCGCTTTGACAGCGTGATTTTCTGTGCTCCGTTTACCTTTATTATGGTACATTACCTGACCTTTTTCCAATTTTAAAACTGTGGAAGAAAGTGTGACAGTATGAGGAAGATTTCCCTGCTGGGCGCTACAGGCTCCATTGGGCGGCAGTCGTTGGATGTGATTGCCGCCTGTGGAATGTCTGTGGTAGCCATCACGGCAAATAAAAGCGTGGCGCGGCTGGAGGAGCAGACGCGCCAGTTCCATCCCAGCCTGGCGGTGTGTATGGACGAAGCAGCCGCTGCCGACCTGCGGGTGCGCATTGCGGATACGAATACCCGCGTGGCCTCCGGCATAGAAGGACTAGTGGAGGCGGCCACCCTGCCGGAGGCGGACTGCGTCATCACGGCAGTGGTGGGCAACGTTGGCCTCCGGCCTACCCTGGCGGCCCTTCAGGAGAAGAAGCGCATCGCCCTGGCCAACAAGGAGACCCTGGTCTGCGGCGGCGAGCTGGTGATGCGGACAGCCAGGGAGTATGGCGCGGAAATTATCCCTGTAGACAGCGAGCATTCCGCCCTCTTTCAATGCCTCCAGGGCAGCTATGACCACGGCGAACTGAAGCGGCTGATCCTCACCTGCTCCGGCGGGCCGTTTTTCGGCCAGAGCAGGGAGGAACTGGCCGGGTACACCAAGGCCGACGCACTGAAACACCCCACCTGGAAGATGGGGGCGAAAATCACGGTGGACTGCGCCACCCTGATGAACAAGGGGCTGGAGTTTATCGAGGCCATGCGGCTTTACAGCGTCTCGCCCGACCAGGTGGACATCGCGATTCACCGGCAGAGCATTGTCCACTCCCTGGTGGAGTTCCGGGACAATGCCATCCTGGCCCAGTTGGGGGTGCCGGATATGCGCCTCCCCATCGAATACGCCCTGACCTACCCGGCCCGGTGTCCGGCGGTGGTGGAGCCGCTGGATCTGCTTAACTGCCCGCCGCTGGAGTTCCACAGGCCGGACTACGAGACCTTCACCTGCCTGAAACTGGCCCTACGGTGCGCCCGCAGGCCGGGTACCCCCTGCGTTGTCCTGAACGGCGCCAACGAAGCGGCGGTGGGCCTGTTCCTGGAGGACAAAATCAGGTTCCTGGAAATCGGGGAGCTGGTGCAGTACGCACTGGAGACGGTGCCGGAAGGCCCAGCCGACACGCTGGAGCAGATTCTGGAGGCTGACCGCGCCGCACGGGAGGCGGTCTACAGCCGTATGCGCTGATTGTCGGCGTTGGACGGGTTAATACAAACTGTAAAGCGATTTACCTTGTTGGTAAAAATGCATGACGGGAGACAATATGCTCTATATAATTCTGGCAATTTTGATGTTCGGGCTGCTGATTGCAGTCCACGAGTTTGGCCACTTTAGTGTGGCGAAGCTCTGCGGCGTTCGCGTCAATGAGTTTTCCATCGGCATGGGTCCGCTGCTCCTCCACAAGCAGGGGAAGGAGACGGAGTACTCTCTGCGGCTGCTGCCCATCGGCGGGTTCTGCGCCATGGAAGGGGAGGACGAGACCAGCGATGACCCCCGGGCCTTTGGCAACGCAGCGGGGTGGAAGCGGTTCCTGATTTTGATTGCCGGTGCCGCATTCAACTTCCTGCTGGGGCTGCTCATCATGCTGTGCGTCTACTCCACGGTGCAGAGCTATGTGACGCCGCAGATTTCCGGCTTCATGGAGGGCAATCCCTGTGACAGCGAGGAGTATCTGCAAGAGGGGGACATCATTTACTCCATCAACGGCAGCCGCGTATTGGTGTACAGCGATGTTACGATACTGTTCGGCATGAACAGCGGTGACACGATGGAGATGACAGTCCTGCGGGACGGCGAGAAGATTCACTTTGACGCGCTGCCCCTGACCTTGCGGGAGTATACGGTGGACGGCGAGACGGTGACCAAGTATGGCCTGTATTTCTCCACTGCGGAGGCCAGCCCCTTAGACCGGATACAACTGGGGTTTGCCTCTACGGTGGATTGTGTGCGGCAGGTCTGGTGGAGCCTGAAAATGTTGATCAACGGTCAGGCCGGCTTCAGCGATTTGAGCGGCCCCATCGGCATTGTGGACAGCATGGCCCAGGTGGGGGAAGCGTCGGCCAGCACGGCTGACGCGCTGCTGAACCTGCTCTATTTTGCCGGATTTATCGCCATCAACCTGGCGGTGATGAATCTGCTGCCCATCCCGGCGCTGGATGGCGGGCGGGTGTTCTTCCTGCTGGTCAACGGAGTGCTGACGCTGGTGATTCACCGGCAGATCCCCGCAAAGTATGAGGGCATCGTTCATGCGGTGGGTATGGTGCTGCTGCTGGCGCTGATGCTGGCCGTGGCGGTACAGGATGTTTGGCGAATCGTCGCGCAGTAGCGCGGGCAAAGGAGAGAGAACATGACAAAACAAATCATGGTCGGCAGCGTTCCGGTGGGCGGCGGCGCGCCGGTGGCGATTCAATCCATGTGCTCCACCCACACGGACGATGTGGAAGCCACAGTGCAGCAGATTTTGCGGCTGGAAGCCGCCGGATGCGAAATCGTGCGGGTGGCTGTGCCTGACAAGGAATCTGCCTTTGCAGTTGATAAAATCAAGGAACGCATCCATATTCCCCTGGTGGTGGACATTCACTTTGACTATAAGCTGGCTCTGGCCTGCATTGAGCGGGGGGCGGACAAGGTGCGCATCAA
The DNA here is from genome assembly GCA_021201475.1 of Clostridiales bacterium. Classification (GTDB taxonomy): domain Bacteria; phylum Bacillota; class Clostridia; order Oscillospirales; family Oscillospiraceae; genus Onthomonas. The sequence continues at coordinate 15,030 of JAJQEV010000001.1, read as the reverse complement.
CCCCGGCAACATCGGCGGGGAGGACCGGGTGAAGGCGGTGGCGGACGCCTGCCGCCTGCGGAATATCCCCATCCGCATCGGCGTGAACGGCGGCAGCCTGGAGAAGGAGCTTCTGGCGAAGTACGGCAAGGTCTGCCCGGAGGCGCTGGTGGAGTCCGCCTTCGGCCATATTCGCCTCCTAAATCAGTTTGACTTTGACGACATCTGCATCAGCCTGAAATCCTCCAACGTCCAAATCGCCATGGCCGCTTATAAGATGATGCACGAGCAGAGCGATTATCCCCTGCACCTGGGCGTCACCGAGGCTGGCACCCGCCAGATGGGCACCATCAAGTCCGCCATCGGCATCGGCGGTTTGTTGGCCCAGGGCATTGGCGACACCTTCCGGGTTACCCTGACCGCCGACCCGGTGGAGGAGGTCGTGGTCGCCAAGCAGATTTTGCAGGCGGCGGGCATCCGTCAGGACGGCCCCAACCTGATTTCCTGCCCCACCTGTGGCAGGACGCGCATCGACCTGATTCCTCTGGCCCAGGAGGTGGAGGCCCGCCTTCGGACAGTGCAGAAGCCCATCACCGTGGCCGTCATGGGCTGCGTGGTGAACGGCCCGGGGGAGGCCGGCGCTGCAGACGTGGGCATTGCCGGAGGCAACGGCTTTGGCTTCCTGTTCCAACACGGGGAGATTGTGAAGAAAGTGCCGGAGGAACAACTGGTGGACGAGCTGTTCCAACTGATCGATACCCTTTGAAACTGCCGCTGCCTGATAAGGACGGCTTTTTCCGGGAAATGGGATGAGGTTTGCTATGTCAGAGAAAACGAGTATCCCGCTGCTGAAGCTGTTCCCGCGCCTGTCTGTGCGGGGGCGTCTGCTGGCAGCGGCCAGGGAATGTACAATTTCATCCGCAACTATCCACCAGGCCCGCCGATCCGTGGAGCTGGCGGTGGCCTTTCGGTCGCCGCAAAGCCCGGATATTCAGCGGGCTTTAGAGCGTGCGATTCTCAGCGCCTACGATCTGTCCGACGTGCTGCTGCAAACCACCGTAGTGGAGCCGCAGCCCCAGGAGGAAGCGCCGCTGCCGCCGGAAATCGGCATTGAAGCTCCGTTGCCGGAGGCTCCGCCGGAGGAAGTTGTGCCGCCCCCGCCGGACGACAGCTTTGCGCCGGTGGAGGTGCCGGAAATGGACGCTTTTCCGGCGGAATATCCTGTGGAAAGCAATAGTGCTTCACATCAATTTCAGGCCGCCGAACGCCCGGCAGCGCCCACCCGGGAGGAAAAACTGCGCAAGGCGCTGGCGGCCCGCCCAGCTGTCGCCAAGGCGGGGAAGAAAGCCAAGCGGACGGAATCTGCCGCCGCCCCCTCTGGAAGCCTGCTCTACGGGAAGGGGATTCGGGGCAACGTCATCCCCATGAGCGACCTGAGCCTTGACCTGGGGACAGTCTGCGTCTCCGGACGCATCTTTCAGGACAACAGCCGCCAGCTGAAAAACCGGAACGCCTGGATCGTCAGCTTTGACATGACGGACGAGACGAACTCTGTTACCGTCTCCAAATTTTTGGAGCAGAAACAGGCGGAGCCGCTGATGGAGGCGCTGAAAAAGACACCCTGGGTGACGGTGGAGGGGAAGCTGAGCCTGTCCCACTACTCCGGGGACATCGAACTGAGTCCATACGCCATCGCCCCCGCTCAGCCCCCGGAGCCGCGGGAGGACACGGCCCCGGAGAAGCGCTGCGAGTTGCATTTACATACCCGCTTCTCCACCATGGACGGCCTGACCGATGTGAAAGCGGTCATCAAGCAGGCCATCAAGTGGGGCCATAAGGCCATCGCCATCACAGACCACGGCGTGGCCCACGCCTTCCCGGACGCCCACAACGCTGCTGGGGGTAAAATAAAAATACTTTACGGCGTGGAAGCCTACTATGTGAACGACGTGGATGACCGGGTGGTGGTGCATGGCGACAGCACCGCCAGCCTGCTGGATGAAATCGTCTGCTTCGACCTGGAGACCACCGGCCTCTCCGCCCAGCGGGATACCATTACGGAAATCGGCGCGGTCAAAATCAAAAACGGCCAAATCATCGAGGAATATGACACCTTCGTCAACCCCGGTCGGCCCATCCCCCGGGAGGTGGTGGAGCTGACCAGCATCACGGACGATATGGTGCGGGACGCCCCCAGCCAGGCGGAGGCGGTCAGCGCCTTCCTGGACTGGGTGGGAGACCGCCCCATGGCCGCCCACAACGCGGACTTTGACATGGGCTTCCTCCATATGGCCTGCCAGCGCATGGGCCGGGAGCTGAATAACACCTCCATCGACACCCTGGTTTTGGCCCAGAACCTGCTGCCTCAACTCAGCAAATTCAAGCTGGACATCGTGGCGAAGGCGCTGAACCTGCCGGAGTTCCATCATCACCGGGCCTGCGACGATGGCCGCATGGTGGGCTATATGTTGCCCCCCTTCTATGATATGTTGAAGGACAAGGGGGTGGAGCGCATCGACCAAATCAACGGCGCTATGCGCAGCCTGCGGAAAATCGGTAAGCGCAAGCAGAAGCCCCGCCATCTTATCGTGCTGGCGAAGAACCAGAGCGGCCTGCGGAATCTGTACAAGCTGATTTCCCTGTCCCACCTGGAGCATTACGCCTATAAACGCCCCATCATGCCTAAGAGCCTGATTGACGAGAACCGGGAGGGCCTGATCATCGGCTCCGCCTGCGAAGCGGGGGAGCTGTTCCAGGCTGTCGTGGCTCACAAGGACTGGAACGAGTTGAAACGCATCGCCTCCTGGTATGACTTCCTGGAGATTCAGCCCATCTGCAACAATCGCTTTATGATTGCAGCGGGGACGGCCAAGGACGATGAGGCGCTGCGGGACTTCAACCGCACCATTCTGCGCCTGGCGAAGGAGTTGGATAAGCCCTGCTGTGCCACCGGGGACGTTCACTTCCTGAATCCGGAGGATGAAATTTTCCGCCATATCCTGCTGAACGCCAACGGGTTCAGCGACGCGGACAAGGAACTGCCCATTTATTTCAAGACGACGGATGAAATGCTGGAGGAGTTCGCCTACCTGGGGGAGGAGGACTGCCGGAAGGTGGTCATTGACGACCCTGACCGCATCCAGCGGATGTGTGACACCTTCCCGCCGCTGCCCCACGGCCTCTACGCCCCATCTTTGAAGGATTCCGACAAGGAGCTGGAATACCTGGTCTACAAGAAGGCCCATGAGTTGTACGGGGAGAATCTGCCCCAAATCGTCCAGGACCGTATTGACCTGGAGTTGCCGGGCATCATTCAGCGGAACTATGACGTGATTTATATGTCCGCTCAGAAGCTGGTGAAGAACTCCCTGGATCACGGCTACCTGGTGGGTTCCCGGGGCAGCGTGGGCTCCTCCATCGTGGCCTTCCTCTCCGGCATCACCGAGGTGAACGCCCTAAAGCCTCATTACCGCTGCCCAAATTGCAAGTATTCTGACTTTACAGTGGATGAGGAGGTCTACGGCTGCGGCGCAGACCTGCCGGATAAGAACTGCCCCGTCTGTGGGACGCCTCTGGACAAGGACGGCTTTAACATCCCCTTTGAGACCTTCTTGGGCTATGGCGGCACCAAGGTGCCGGACATCGACCTGAACTTCTCCGGGGAGTATCAGGCCAAGGCCCACCGCTACACCTACGAGCTGTTCGGCAAGAACCATGTGTTCAAGGCGGGCACGGTGGGCACCGTGGCGGATAAGACCGCTTACGGCTATGTGCTGAAATACATGGAGCAGCGGGGGAAAAACGCCAGCCATGCGGAGATGCAGCGCCTGGCCAACGGCTGTGTGAACATCAAGCGCACCACGGGCCAGCACCCCGGCGGTATGGTGGTCATCCCCGGCGACCAGGAGATTTACGACTTCTGCCCGGTGCAGCACCCGGCGGACGACCCCAATTCGGACATGATCACCACCCACTTTGAATATCATTCCATGGAGTCCAACCTGCTGAAGCTGGATATGCTGGGCCACGATGACCCCACCATGATTCGGATGCTCCAGGACGAGACGGGCATCGACCCAACGAAGATACCCCTGGACGACCAGGATACCATGTCCATCTTCTGCTCCTCCCGGGTGCTGGGGTATGAGGACGATCCCATCCTCGGCCCCACCGGAGCCTGTGCCATCCCGGAGTTCGGCACCGGCTTCACCCGGCAAATGCTGATCGATACCCAGCCGAAGAATTTCAGCACCCTGTTGCGGCTGTCCGGCTTCTCCCACGGCACGGACGTGTGGCTGGGCAACGCCAAGGATTTGATCACCAGCGGCACAGCCACCGTTACCCAGGCCATCGGCTGCCGGGACGACATCATGCTCTACCTGATTTCCAAGGGCATCGACCCGCTGCGCTCCTTCAAGATGATGGAGGCCGTCCGAAAGGGCGTCATTCACAAGGGCAAGTCCTGGCCGGAGGGCATCGAGGAGGAGATGCGGGCCCACGATGTGCCGGAGTGGTACATCGAGTCCTGCCGGAAAATCAAGTACCTGTTCCCCAAGGGCCACGCGGTGGCCTATGTGATGATGGCCTTCCGTATTGCCTGGTTCAAGGTGCATCGCCCGTTGGCCTTCTACGCCGCCTATTTCAGCGTTCGGGCCAAGGCGGTGGACGCTACCTGTATGTTCCTGGGCAAGGAGAAGGTCCTGGAAAAGATGAACGAGCTGAAAGCGAAGGAAAAGCCCACCGATGTGGAGGAGAAGGAGCTGGTGACGCTGGAGGTCTGCTATGAGTTCTATCTCCGGGGCTTCCAGTTCCTGAAAATGGACCTGACCAAATGCCAGGCCACCCGCTATGTGGTGGACTGGGAGGAGAATGCGCTGATGCCGCCCTTCTGCTCCATCCCCGGCCTGGGGGAGTCCGCCGCCACCGCCACGGTGGAGGCCATCGCCGCCCGGAACGGTGCGCCCTTCATCTCCATCGAGGAGGTGGAGAGCACCTGCAACAAGCTGTCCGCCACCCATTTGGAGCAACTAAAGTATATGGGGGCGCTGGATGGCCTGCCGGATACCAGCCAACTCACCCTGTTTTGAACATTCAGGAGAGATTATGAACCAGGAAGAGAAACCCTTATTAGAGCTTGCCCACGAGCTACAGGCCATCGCCTCCGCCGGGCTGCTCTATTCCAAAGACCGGTTTGACCGGGAGCGGTTCGCCCGTGTGCGGGACATTGCGGCCCAGCTGGCCAGTAGCGAGACCGGGCTGCCCTTGGAACAAGTGCAGGCGTTGTTCGCTGAGAACGACGGCTACCAGACGCCGAAAACCAGCACCCGTGCCGCGATTTTTAGCGGCAGGGGAGAGGTGCTGCTGGTGCGGGACTATGACGGGTTGTGGACGCTGCCCGGCGGCTGGTGCGACTTTGACCAGACCGTCTCCTCCAACGTGGTCAAGGAGGCCTGGGAGGAGGCGGGGCTGACGGTGGAGCCGTGGCGGCTGGTGTGCGTCCACGACAACCGAAAGCGCAACAACCCCCACTCCTTTTTCCACAGCCTGCAATATTTCGTGCTGTGCCGCGTGCTGGGCGGCTGCTTCCAGCCCAATTCCGAGACCACGGAGAGCGGCTACTTCCCACTGGATGACCTGCCGGAGCTGAACCTTCACAAGACCACGCCGGAGCAGCTCCGGCTGTGCTGGGAGGCCCAGAACGCCGCCCATTGGGAGACGCAGTTCGACTGAGCGATTGGACGCATTGCACATTGCCGGTGCGGCGGATGGAACCGAAAGCGGGATTTGTGAAATTCAGCGGTTGACATCGGCCCTCTTTCATGGTAGTGTATTAGCGTGCTAAAGTGACAGGAGAGGAATGAGAGGATGAACTATATTCCAAACACGCCGGAGGGCACCCGTGACCGGATGCTGGGGGAGTGCCGGGAGCTGCGGCAGGTGCAGTCGGCGCTGACCAAGCTCTACCGCAGGCGGGGCTACAGTGAGATTATGACCCCTGAGGTGGAGTTTTACGACGTATTCTGCCGGGGCGGCTGTGCGCTGCCCCAGGAATCCATGCTGAAAATCATTGACCGCAGCGGCAAGATTTTGGTGCTGCGCCCGGAGGGCACCACCCCCATTGCCAGGGTGGCCGCCACCAAGCTGAAGGACACCATTCTGCCCCGGCGGTTTTATTATAACGAAACGGTTTACCGCTCCAGCACAGAGAATAAGGACGAGCGGGGCGAGCTGACCCAGTGCGGCGTGGAACTGATTGGCGCGGCGGGGATGAAGGCTGACCTGGAGGTGATTGCCGCCGCGGTGGACTCCCTGCGGGTCTGCGGCGTGGAGAACTTCCACATCGAGCTGGGCCACGCCGGGATTTTTGGCGCCTTTGCCGAGGGGATGCACCTGAACGAGGACGAACTGGAGCAGGTGCGCACTCTCATCGAGGGCAAGAGCTTCGCTGCCTTGAATGACTTTTTGAAGGATTACCGCCATCAGCCGGGGGCCAGGGCCATGAACCGCCTGGCCTATCTGTTCGGCGGGCCGGAGGTGCTGGACGAGGCGGAAGCCCTTCTGGGGAAGGGCAGCGCCACGCTGGACTATCTGCGGGAGTTGTATGCCATGCTGGTGGCCGCCGGATATGGAGACTATATCCGCTTCGACCTGGGCATGGTGCATCGGCTGAACTTTTACACCGGCGTGATTTTCCGGGGCTATGTCCAGGGGGCCGGGGAGGAAGTGCTGTCCGGCGGACGGTATGACAACCTTGTGGCGGCCTTTGGCCGTCCTGCCCAGGCCACCGGCTTTACGGTGAATGTTGATGTGGTGGCCGGCTGCCTGCCCCGCGTAGAGCTTCCCGCCGTGGACACCGTGATCCACTACGAACCGGCACTGCTGGCGAAGGCTCTGGCGCTGGTGGACTCCCTGCCGGAGGGCTCCTGTGAGCTGTCCCCCTCCAGTCGTCTGGAGGGCACCATGAATCTGGCCAGAGAAAAGGGCATTCGCCGGGTCATCATCCTGGACGAGGACGGACAGCGGGAGGTGGAAGCATGAGCGGCAATCGTTTGCGCATCGCCCTGACCAAGGGGCGCTTGCAGGATCAGTCCGTGGCGCTGTTTGAGCGAGCGGGGCTGGACTGTACCCCTATTCAGCATCCGGGTCGGCGGCTCATCCACGCCGTCCCCAACTACCCGCTGGACGCGGTGCTGTCCAAAGCGCCGGACGTCATCACCTATGTGCAGCACGGCACCTGCGACTTGGGCATCACCGGCAAGGACACCATCATGGAAAAGGGCGGCAGTTTCTATGAGGTGCTGGATTTGGGCTTCGGCAAGTGCCGGTTCGCCCTGGCGGTGAAGGAGGGCACCGACTTCTACGGCACCTATAAGCACCGCCGCATCGCCTCCAAGTACCCCAACGTGACGAAGGCATTCTTCGCAGGGAAGGGCATGGACGTGGACGTTATCAAAATCGAGGGCAGCGTGGAACTTGCCCCCATTCTGGGGCTGGCGGACGGCATTGTGGATATTGTGGAGACCGGCGCTACCCTCAAGGCCAACGGTCTGGTACCCATCGAGGACGTGGCTCAAATCTCAGCCCGGCTGATCGTCAACACGGCCAGCATGAAGCTGTATAAGAACGAGATTTTGGATTTTATTTCCAAACTGGAAGTGGAATTGGAGGAGAAGTAAATGCTGCCAATCGTAAAAGCGGATGGAGCGGCGGAGCTGGCGCTGATCGGGCGGCTACGTTTCCGCGCGGCTCAGGCGGGGGAGGAAATCAACCGCACCGCCGCCGCCGTCATGGAGGACGTGCGGGTCAATGGCTATGAAGCCGTGCGCAAGTACTCCCTGCAATTTGACAAGGCGGAGCCGAGAGAGTTCTCTCAGGCGGAGCTGCAGGCGGCCTATGACGGCTGTGACCCGGCGCTGATTCAGGCCATGGAGCACGCCGCCGCCAACATCCGGGACTATAACGAGCACCTGTTGGCAAAAACCATGGAGTGGGTCAGCCCGGACGGCGGCCAGGTGGGCCGCATTGTGCGGGGATTGACCCGGGTGGGTATCTATGTACCCGGCGGCACGGCGGCCTATCCCTCCTCGGTGCTGATGAATGCGGTGCCCGCCAAAGTAGCCGGTGTGGAGGAAATCGTCATGGTGACGCCCCCCACCAGCAACCTGAATCAGGCGGTGCTGGCGGCGGCTAAAATCGCCGGTGTAGACCGGGTCATCGGCGTAGGCGGCATTCAGGCGGTGGCTGCCCTGACCTACGGCACGGGCTTTATCCCCAAGGTGGACAAGCTGGTGGGCCCTGGGAACGCCTATGTGGCGGCGGCCAAGCGCCTGGCCTACGGCACGCTGGACATTGACATGGTGGCCGGCCCTTCTGAGGTGCTGGTGCTGGCGGACGAGACGGCCAACCCCAAATTTGTGGCGGCGGACCTGATGAGCCAGGCGGAGCATGACCGCATGGCTTCTGCCATGCTCATCACCACCAGCAAGGAGTTGGCGGAGGCGGTTGACAAGGAAATCGTCCGTCAAATGGCCTACCTCAGCCGGAAGGACATCATGGAGGCGTCTTTCCGGGACTTCGGCGCGGCCATCGTCTGCGACACGATGGAGCGGGCGGCGGAGCTGGCCAACCTGGAAGCGCCGGAGCATCTGGAAATCTGCACAGAAAATCCCAGAGCGGTGCTGCCCCTCATCAAAAACGCGGGAGCCGTGTTCCTGGGCAGTTGGGCGCCGGAACCTCTGGGGGACTATCTGGCGGGGCCCGACCATGTGCTGCCCACCAGCGGCACGGCGCGGTTCTTCTCCCCCCTCAGCGTGGATTCTTTCCTGAAAACCATGTCCGTGCTGGAGTTCTCCAGGGAGACACTGGAGCCAATGCACCAGGAGGTGGAGACGTTCGCCCAGGCGGAGCATCTGACCGCCCATGCCAACGCCGTCCACGTCCGATTTGAAGAGGCGTGACCGGCTGAAAGGAGGGCCGACCATGGGCTATCTTGCAGTGGTTGACTACAACGTAGGAAATTTAATGAGCGTGAACAACGCCATGCAGTACCTGGGCTTTGCCACAAAGGTCACGTCGGACAAACGAGAGCTGGAGCTGGCGGACGGCATCATCCTCCCCGGCGTCGGGGCCTTCCCGGACGCGGCGGAGCAGCTGCGGGTGACTGGCTTGATGGACGCGCTTCGGCAGGAGAGCAGGCGGAAGCCCATGCTGGGCATCTGCCTGGGGATGCAGCTGCTGTTTGAGCGGGGGACGGAGGTGCGTCCCTGTGAAGGGCTGGGCTTGGTGCCCGGCAGCGTGGAGCGGATCGAGACGGCGTACAAGCTGCCCCACATCGGCTGGAACAGCCTCCGCTATCCCAACCCTTCCCCGCTGTTTGACGGCCTGCCGGAGGAGATTTACGTTTACTTTGTCCACTCCTTCTGGGGGAAGGCAAGCAATCCCGAAACCGTTATCGCCACCACGGACTATGGCACCACGGTGACGGCGGCGGTGCAGAACGGCCTGGTGTTCGGCACCCAGTTCCACCCGGAGAAATCCGGCGACATTGGTCTCACCATGCTGAAAAACTTTGGAGGGCTGACGAAATGATCATCGAACCTGCCATTGATTTGAAGGAACAGAAGGTCGTCCGGCTCTACAAAGGGGATTTCGCCACCGTTCATCAGGTGGCGGGGGACCCGGTGGCGGTGGCGCAGGAGTACGCCGCCGCAGGGGCCAGGGTGATTCATATAGTGGATTTGGACGGCGCCCGCAGCGGCCAACGGGTCAACAGCGCCATCGTCCAGCGGGTCATTCAGGAGACCGGCCTGCTGGTGGAGCTGGGAGGCGGCATCCGCTCCATGTCAGACTTGCGGGAACTGGACGCGCTGGGTGTGTGGCGCTTTGTCATCGGCTCGGCGGCGGTATCCCATCCGGAGTTTGTGGCGGCGGCGGTGCAGGTCTACGGCCCCCGCATTGCTGTGGGGGTGGACGCCAAAAACGGCGAGGTGAAAACCGCCGGTTGGGAGGTGGGCAGCGGCCTGCACTACCTGACCTTTGCCCGGCAGATGGAGGCCCTTGGGGTGCAAACCCTGATTTTCACGGACATTGACACCGACGGAATGTTGTCCGGCCCCTCCTTCCGGGCGCTGGAGGAGCTGCAAAGGGCTACTACTTGTCAGATTGTGGCCTCCGGCGGCGTCCACAATAACGAGGATATTCGGGCGCTGGCCGCCATGGGGCTGTACGGAGCCATCATCGGCAAGGCCTACTATGCGGGTACCATCGACCTGGCGGAGGCCGTGGCAGACGGCGGCAGCCAGGCTCAGCCCTGACGGGAGGAAGCTATGTTAGCAAAACGAATTATTCCCTGCCTGGACGTGCGGGACGGCCGGGTGGTGAAGGGCGTCAACTTTGTCAACATCCGGGACGCCGGCGACCCGGTGGAACTTGCCACCTACTATTCCGACCAGGGGGCGGATGAAATCGTCTTTCTGGACATCACTGCCACCTACGAGGCCAGAAAAACCGTGGCGGACGTGGTGCGCCGGACGGTGCAGAAGGTCTTTGTGCCGGTGACGGTGGGAGGTGGCATCCGCACGCTGGAGGACTTCCAGGAGCTGCTCCGGGCCGGTGCGGACAAAATCAGCGTCAATTCAGCAGCGGTGAAAGACCCCTCCCTGATTTCCAGGGCGGCGGAACGCTTTGGCAGCCAGTGCGTGGTGCTGGCCATCGACGCCCGCCACCGCCCGGAGGGCGGCTATGAGGTGGTGGTGGCCGGTGGGCGCACCCCCACCGGCCTGGATGCCGTGGCATGGGCGAAGCGGGGCGAAGCCCTGGGCGCGGGAGAGATCCTCCTAACCAGCATGGACGCCGACGGGACGAAGCAGGGCTTTGACCTGGAGATGACGAAGGCCATCACCGATGCGGTCAGCATTCCGGTGATTGCCTCCGGCGGCTGCGGTTCGCTGGCGCACTTTGCGGAGGTGTTCCGGGAGGCGGACGCGGACGCGGCCCTGGCGGCCTCCCTGTTCCACTACGGGGAACTGACGGTGCCCCAGGTGAAGGCATATCTGCGGCAGGAGGGCATTCCTGTGCGAACAGGGGAGGGGAGCGTATGATTGAGACAAAAGACCTCTTTCAGAAATCTGAGCTGATTCCGGTCATCATCCAGGACAGGGCCACTAAGGACATCCTCATGCTGGGCTTCACCAACGCGGAGGCCTATGAGCTGACGCTGAAAACTCACACCGCCTGGTTCTGGAGCCGCAGCCGTCAAACCCTGTGGAACAAGGGGGAGAGCAGCGGCCACTACCTCTATGTGAAGAAGATGATTACCGACTGCGACACGGATACTCTGCTCTACCTCTGCGACCCGGTGGGACCCACCTGCCACACCGGAGCCAGGAGTTGCTTCTTCAATGACATTTGGGAGGATACAGAATGATGCGCGTACAGGAGGCCGTGGACTGCCAGTATCAGGTGGCGCTGGCCCGGAAGGGCGGGGGAGACCCGAAGTCCTACACCTGCTACCTTTATCGGCAGGGGCTGGACAAGATTTTGAAAAAGTGCGGCGAGGAAACCTTTGAAGCAGTGATTGCGGCCAAGGGCGACGACGAAGGGGACACCGTAGGCGAGCTGAACGACGTGCTGTACCACCTGACGGTGCTGCTCTGTGCCCTTGACGTTCCGCTGGATGATGTGATGGAGCAGCTGAACATCCGCTGCGCCTCGGAGGGCAAGACGCTGGATGAGCTGTCTCAGGTGATTCTGGAGCGCAGCGTTCAGAAGAAAGGGGATTCCTACACAGCCTATCTCTTCCACGAGGGGCTGGACAAGATTCTGAAAAAGGTGGGCGAGGCGTGCAGCCTGCTGCTGATTGCGGCTAAAAACGGGGACGGGGAGGCCGTCGCCTACGAAGCGGCGGATCTGCTCTATCATCTGCTGGCGATGATGCTCTGCAAGGGCATTTCCATGGACGCCCTGGCGGACGAGCTGGAGCGCCGCAGCGAAACGACCGGAAACCTGAAGCAGTTCCGGCAGACGAACCTGAATACCTGACTTGCCGCCTGCGGGAAAGGCAGAACGGAAAAACAGAAAAAGAGGGCAGGAACCTTTATCGGGGTTCCTGCCCTCTTTTCGTCTTTTGCGTTAAGATAGGTGGCCTGTTCAGCGCCCTTCCCGCATCTGTGCGAAGCAGTTGCTGCAATAAACGGGGCGGTCGCTCTTCGGCTCAAACGGCACGCGGGCTTCGCCGCCGCACTTGGCGCAGACAGCGGTGAAGAACTGACGGGGCGCGCGGGCGGAATTCTTCCGAGCGTCGCGGCAGGCCTTGCAGCGCTGGGGCTCGTTCTGGAAGCCGTGCTCCGCGTAGAACTCCTGCTCACCGGCGGTGAACACGAACTCGTTGCCACATTCCTTGCAGACTAAGGTCTTATCTTCGAACATACTGATACCCTCTCTTTTCTGACATTTTGCGTCCTTCTGGACAGAATTTATGCGGTCAGCTTTTGCTGAGAACGCCTGGGGAGAACTCGTCAGGGAACACTTCCTGTGTACACGCTGAATGGCGTTGTCTACAGATTTTTGGGAGCGTCCAACCTGAATTGCGATTTCCGAATAGGAAAGGCCACTAAGATAGAGGTCAAGCACCTTTGCTTCGAAACCGGATAGCCTGCCGTAGAGGGAGGTTATCTTTTCTTCCAGCGTCTCGCGGGAAATCAGTTGATCCTCCGGATCAACCACCTGCATAGTGGAAAGCTGAATCTGCGTGTCTAAAAGAGGGGTTTCGATGGGAACGGAATCGTTGAGTGGGGTGTGCTGTTTCCCTGCCGCGCTGCGCACAGCGGAGAACAGCCGGTTTCTAATGCAAATTTCTGCAAAGCTTTGGAACGGAGCGCCACGGGAGGCGTCATAATCCCGCACGGCGTAGATGAGGCCCAGCATACCTTCCTGAATCAGGTCCTCCGTGTCCCCGCCCATCAGGAACAGCGGGCGGGAAAGACGGGTGACCAGCCGCTCGTAGCGAAGCACCAGGGCCTCCTCCGCAACGCGATCTCCATCCTGTGCCGACGCACAAAGCGCTTCATCAGAAAGCCCGGAATAATCAAAAGCCATGAACACGCTCCCATGCGGCGAAACAGTTTATTTGCAGATATTTCCATAGCAATAAGTATACCAGCTTTTTGAAAGAAGTCAAGGAGAAAATGGGCGAAATTGCAAAATTTTTCTAAAAAAATTCCATAATTCGAAATTGGTGCACATAACAGCCTGAATTTACCATAATTTTCCATTTTTCCATAGCGCACAATCCTGCCCCGTATATGGCGCGCAGGGCGACGACGGGCGGACGGGGCACGCTATTGATAGAATGGGACGTTTTTGTGCAGGAAGATTGCTTAAACAGCGGGATAGCAGCACGTTTGCACCTGTTTCCGGAGAGCAGGACGGTTGCCGCTTCCCTGCAAAGCACGCAATCATTACGCCGATGGTTCTTTAACCGTTTCGTCAGATTCCTGTAGAGAATGGAAAATGCGCCCCAACATAACCACGGCGGCAACGGCCAGCACAACCTCAGCCACCAGCTGGGCGTAGGCCAGACCGTACAGCGGCCAGAGCCTGTTCAGGATGATAAGAGCGGGAATCTCCAGCACCACCTTTCGCAGGATGGCGAACACCAGCGCATTCCGGCCCATGCCGCAGGCCTGGAACACGCCCACAGCCAAAAAGTCAAGACCCAGGAAGGGCATTGCCAGCGACATACCCCGGAGAAAAACCTTGCCGTAAGCAACAACGGATTCGTTCTCCATAAACAGGCTGATCAGCGGGCCGCTGCCCAGAAGGCAGACCCCTGTGCCAAGCACCATCAGTGCCAGTGAGATGCCCCCTGCAAAGAGGACGACCTGCTTCATCCGGCGGTAGCCCTTGCTGGCGTAGTTATAGCTGACCAACGGCATAATACCCTGGGAGACGCCCATAGCCACATACATGGGCACCATGGCGATTTTGTGGGCGATGCCCATGGCGGAGACGGCGTCCGCGCCGAAAACAGCGGTGAAGTTGTTCAGCACGGTCATGCCGGTGACGTTCAGCAGATTTTGAATGGCTGCCGGAATGCCGACGCTGCAAATCTGGAGGAAGATGCGGCGGTTCCATTGCAAATCTCTGGGGGAGATGCTGACGAAGGTTTTCCCCCGCCGGACAAACAGTAGGACAAAGAAGTACAGGCACGCCACGCAGTTGGACAGGAAGGTGGCCAGTCCTGCTCCTGCCGCCCCCATATTCAGGCCCCAGGGCAGGATGAAGATGGGGTCCAGGACAATGTTCAGCAGGCAGCCGCTCATGGTGCCGATGCTGGCGTTCACTGCGGCCCCCTCCGAACGAACCATGTTCGCCAGGACGACGTTGAGGATAGCGGGTGCTGCGCCGCAGGTGACTGTCCAGAGCATATAGTTGGACGTGGCAAGCCAGGTATCGGTGTCCGCCCCCAGAAGGTTCAGCAGCGGGGTTTTCAGCACGGTGCAGCCCACAGAGAGCAGCAGGCTGCAAAACAGCGCGCAGTAAAAGCCCAGCGCGGAGGTGCGGCGGACGGTGTCATAGTCCTTGCTGCCCAGGGAACGGCTCATCAGGCTGGAGCTGCCCACGCCGAACAGGTTGTTCAGAGCGTTAAAGGCCAGCAGTACCGGAGAGGCCAGGGTGACGGCCGCCGTCGCCACCGGGTCGTTGAGCATACCCACGAAGTAGGTGTCGGCCAGACTGTAAAGCACCATCACCAGGGAGCTTGCCACAGTGGGGAGGGCCATTGTCATCACGGCGTTGGGGATTGGCGTTCGTTCAAAGAGTTCTACTTTCTGCTGCTCGGTCATTGCTGCCATAATGTCTATGTCCCCTTCGCTGTTTTTTATTATTATACATCGAATAGGGTTAAGCATCAAGTTCAGACTGACAAGGCGGAAAGAATTTTTTCCCGGGCAACCTCTGCGGAAAAACGGGCATGGGTCGGAAATTTAGGGAACCTCTGAATAAATGGACGAGAGCGGATTGCGAGGAAATTTGCGTCAGCGACTCGCATGG
>JAJQEV010000039.1 GCA_021201475.1 Clostridiales bacterium | reverse complement strand
TCCCCCATTTCTTGGCGGGACAAGAAATGGGGCCCGCCGGGAGGGCAAGAACGTTTTTCCTTTATCCATCTTTCTCTAAGGAAAAACCTTAAATTGATGGCATTGCCTTTCAGGGGCGGCAGGAGCGGCAAAGATGGAGGGAACCCGCCGGTCGGGCAAAACGTAATTCCTTTCTCCATCCTTATCCAAGGAAGAAAGGAGGCAGGCGCACGCTGTGCGCCCCTACAGGATGAGGGAAGCCTGGCGGTTTCAACTACCACTAAACACTAACCCAACGGTGACACTATGAACCAACTCGTATCCATCCTACAACAGAATACCGACTTCCAAACCCTCCTGACCCACATCGACGCGGGCCGCAGCCCTGTGGCCCTGTCCGGGGTGTCCCCCATCCACCGGGCCCATATCGCCGCCGCCCTCCGGGCGGAGACGGGCTGCCCCCTGGTGCTGATTTGCGGGGACGAGGGAGAGGGCCGGAAGCTGTGCGCCGACCTGACCGCCTTCACCGGGGAGCCTGCCCGGCTGCTGGCGGGGCGGGAATTTGTGTTCCACAACGCCACCGCCTCCCGCCAGTGGGAGCATCGCCGCCTCGCCCTCCTCCGGGCCATGCAGAAGGGGGAGGCCCCCATCGTGGTGATGACGGTGGAGGGCCTGCTCCAGCGCACCATGCCCCCGGCGGTGCTGGAGGGCAGCGTGGTGACGCTGGAGATCGGGGAACGGTACGACCTGAACCGGCTCACCGACCGCCTCGTCCGGGCGGGGTACACCCGCTGCATGACGGTGGAGGGGGCGGGGCAGTTCGCCCTCCGGGGTGGCATCCTGGACGTGTTCTCCCCCGGCGGGGACTCCCCCGTCCGGGTGGAGTTCTGGGACGATGAGGTGGACACCATCGCCCCCTTCGACGTGGCCACTCAGCGCCGCACCGAGGCGGTGCAGTCCTGCCAGCTGCTGCCCGCCGCCGAGTGCCTGCCCCAGCTGGCTCCCGGCGGGGTGCTGGGGCTGATCGAAGACCTGGAGCGCCGCCGTCTGGCGCTGGAGCAGGCCGCCAAACGGAAGAAGCGGGGCGACCCCACCGACTACTCCGCCGCCGCCAGAACCCTGGAGGAGGACAGCCACCGCCTGGCGGATCTGGGGCTGTTCTCCCCCTCCGACCGGTACCTGCACCTGATCTACCCCGACTTCGCTACCGCCTGCGACTATATCCCTCCCGACGCCTTTGTGCTGTGGAGCGAGTCCAGCCGCTGCGTGGATGCCGCCCGCCACTACGAATGGCGGCTGGGGGAAGATATGACCGCCCTGGCCGAGGCGGGCGTCCTGTGGCTGGAGGGCTGCAAGTACGCCGAGACGGTGGAGGCCGCCGCCCGCACCCTGGGCAACAAATGCCCCAGCGTGTATCTGGACACCTTCCTCACCTCCCTGTTCCCCAGGGAGCCCAAGGTGACGCTGTCCATGGCCTGCCGCCAGCTGCCCTCCTTCGGCAGCAGCCTGGAGCAGGCCGTCTCCGACCTGGAGCATTATCAGAAGAACCGCACCGCCACCATCGTGCTGTGCCAGACCCAGGGGCAGGCCAAGACCCTGTCCGACCTGCTGCGGGAGCGGGGGGTGGCGGCGGCGCTGGACTTCGACCTGTCCGCCCTGCCCCAGCCGGGGCAGGTGACGCTGGCGGTGGGTGGCCTCTCCGCCGGGGTGGAGTACCCCAGGAGCGCCAACGTCCCCGGCTACGCCGTCCTCACCGAAGGGGCGGCGCTGGAAAAATCCCGGAAGCAGAAGGAGCGCCAGGCAAAGCGCAAGGAAGTCACCAACCGGCAGAAGCTGCAAAGCTACACCGACCTTTCCCCCGGCGACCTGGTGGTGCATCAGACCCACGGCATCGCCCGGTATGTGGAGATGGTGCAGCTCCAGACCGACGGCGTCACCAAGGACTATTTGAAGCTGGCCTACGCCGGGAACGATGTGCTGTACGTCCCCGCCACCCAGCTGGACCTCATCAGCAAATATATCGGGGCCAGGGAGGGGGAGGACGGCGCCCCCCAGGTGAAGCTGTCCAAAATGGGCAGCGGCGACTGGCAGCGGGCCAAGCGCAAGGCGAAGAAAGCCACCCAGGACATGGCGAAGGAGCTGATTCAGCTCTACGCCCAGCGCCAGCGCCAGCCGGGGTACGCCTTCCATCCCGACGACCCCTGGCAGCAGGAGTTTGAGGACAAATTCGAGTACGAGGAGACCCCTGACCAGCTCCGCTGCGTCAACGAAATCAAGGCGGACATGGAGCGGCCCATCCCCATGGATCGGCTGCTCTGCGGCGACGTGGGCTACGGCAAGACGGAGGTGGCCCTCCGGGCGGTGATGAAGTGCGTGCTGGAGGGGAAGCAGGCCGCTATCCTGGCTCCCACCACCGTCCTGGCCAACCAGCACTTCCAGACCGCCACCCGCCGGTTTGAGGGCTTCCCGGTAAAAATCGCCCTGCTGTCCCGGTACCAGGGGGGCAAGCAGGCCAAGAAAATCCTGGAGGAGACCGCCTCCGGCGCGGTGGATGTGCTCATCGGCACCCACCGGCTGATTCAGAAGGACGTGAAGTTCAAGGATCTGGGCCTGCTGGTGGTGGACGAGGAGCAGCGTTTCGGCGTCTCCCACAAGGAGAAGCTGAAGGAGCTGTTCCGCCAGGTGGACGTGCTGACCCTGTCCGCCACCCCCATCCCCCGGACGCTGAACATGGCCCTCTCCGGCATCCGGGATATGTCCACCCTGGAGGAGCCGCCCCAGGACCGCCAGCCGGTGCAGACCTATGTGCTGGAGCAGGACTGGGGGGTGCTGATAGACGCCATCCGCAAGGAGGTGGGCCGGGGCGGCCAGGTCTACTACCTCCACAACCGGGTGGAAACCATTGACCGCACCACCGCCCACATCCGCGCCCTGCTGGACGACGACAGCATCGCCATCGCCACCGCCCACGGCCAGATGAGCCAGGAGCAGCTGAGCAGCGTCATGGCCCAGATGGTGGAGGGGTCGGTGCAGGTGCTGGTCTGCACCACCATCATCGAGACGGGCATCGACATCCCCAACGTGAACACCCTCATCATCGAGAACGCCGACCGGATGGGGCTGGCCCAGCTCCATCAGATACGGGGCCGGGTGGGCCGCTCCGCCCGCCGGGCCTACGCCTACCTGTGCTACCAGCCGGGGAAGGTGCTCAGCGAGACGGCGGCCAAGCGCCTCTCCGCCGTCCGGGAGTTCGCGGAGTTCGGCGCGGGCTTCCAAATCGCTATGCGGGATTTGGAGATTCGCGGCGCGGGCAACCTCCTTGGCTCCCAGCAGTCGGGCAACCTGATGAGCGTGGGCTACGATATGTATTTGAAGCTGCTGGAGGAGGCCATCCTGGAGGAGCGGGGGGAGCAGCCCGCCCGGGTGGAGGACGTCACCGCCGACCTGACCGTCTCCGCCAATCTGCCGGAGGGCTATATCCCCTCCGCCGAGCAGCGGATGGATCTCTACCGCCGCATTGCTAAGGTGCGCACCGACCAGGACGCCGAGGACATTTACGACGAACTCATCGACCGCTACGGCGACCCGCCCAGGGCGGTGAACAACCTGGTGTCGGTGGCTCTGCTCCGGGCCAACGCCAACCGCTGCGGCATTGTGGACATCAAGCAGCAGGGGACGGTGGTGAACTTCACCCTGCGGGACTTCGATTTGAAGGGCTTCGCCCGATTGAACAGCGTCCCCAAGCTGAAGGGCCGCCTTCTGGTGAACCCCAACAGCAGCAAGCCCAACATCGCCCTGCGGCTGAAAGCGGGGGAGAACAGCCTGACCTGGTCAGAGGAGTTCGTAAAGCAGTACGCCCATGCCATGGTGGGGCAGTAGGTGTGAGCCGTTAGCTATTAGCTAACAGCTGTTAGTAGGGGCGGCCGGTTAGTGGCTAGTGGCTAGTGGCTAGTGGTTAGTGGCTGGCTCCACCCCGTAGGGGCGCACAGTGTGCGCCCGGCGAACCCTTCGGTTATCACTGCGTTTGCCGAAGGAACAGGCTTTTCCGTGGGCAGGTAAAGCGGAAAGAAAAGAATGTTATCATCCAACAGACCGGTGCCGCATGGCGGGGTTATGGAAGGGGCAAACGGGCGGGCGCACACTGTGCGCCCCTACGGAATAACGGAAAACGCAGCGGTTCCAGCCACCGCTACTAACAGCTAACGGCTAATGGCTAATAGCTAATAGCTAATAGCTAACAGCTCGCGCCCCGCAGGGGGCGACTAGCCACCAGCCACTACCCGCTCACGCCAGTGACGCAGGCCGAAACCCGAAAAACGACAAAAACCCGCCGCATCACAGCAGATGCGGCGGGTTTGCTTTTGTATGCAATCAGCCTTCCTGGGCGGGCTCCTCTTCCTCAGCGGGGGCCTCCTCCACAGGAGCGGCTTCCTCGGCGGGAGTTTCCTCGACAGGCGCGGCCTCCTCGACAGGGGCTTCCTCAGCAGGGGCAGCCTCTTCGGCAGGGGCTTCCTCCACAGGAGTGGCTTCCTCCACAGGAGTGGCTTCCTCAACAGGGGCTTCCTCAGCAGGCGCAGCATCCTCGGCAGGGGCTTCCTCAGCAGGAGCGGCCTCCTCGACAGGGGCTTCCTCAGCGGGAGCGGCAGCCTCGGCGTTCTCTTCCTCAGCAGCGTCCTTGGCCTCCTGACTCTTCAGGTAAGCGGCGATGCCGCAGGCGGCAGCGCCCACAACAGCGGCGCCCACGACCCATTTCTTGATACTCATGGATAGTTCCTTCTTTCTTTTGAGATAATCCCCCCAACTGTCATGGAGGACGGTAATTTTATTCTACCAAGAAACGGGGGTTTTGTGTGAACAGAAAATGAATTTTTTGCAGGTTTCTGTCTGTGAAACAGGAAAGGACGGCGCCGGCCGGCGGAAGGGCAACGGAGTTCTTTCTCAGGCAAGACTTTTGAAAGGAAATACCGCATTTGCCCTCCCGGTGGGGCTGATTTTCCTCAGATAACGTTTGCTTTGAAGGTGTTGTCCGGTCTTCGCTGCGCGCTCTGCCCTTGCCGGGGAAGCGGGGTCTGACTGTCGCGTTCTCCCCCCTATTTTTAACCGCAAACGGATACCGGCTATACCGGCGAGGGTCACTGCTAAAAGATTAGCAGGCAGCACCCAGCCCCCGGAGGCCAAACGCAGTTCCTTATCCATTCCTGTCTAAGGAGAGCAACCCCTCAAGCGGATGATAAAGCCCTCTTACCCCAGCGTCAGGTCATACTCAATAATCAGCTCCATCAGCTGTCTGGCATTTTCCCCCACGCCGGCATTGTCCATCAGGACGATGGGCATAGATGCCAGCCAGTCCAGCTCCGTACCGGCGCTGGTGGTTTCATAGGCGCTGAGCCATGCCTCGTTCATGGCATCCGCCCGCCGGAGCAGCGACCAGGTGCGGACGCTCCGAATCACGCCGGTGACGCTGGAGGGCATGGTCAGCACGTCCTGCTGCACCCGGAGCATGGTCTGGGCCGAGACGCTGTTCACCATCTGCTTTGCGGTGTCGTTCAGGCCGGAAAAGACCGCCTCCGCACTGTCCGTGTCATAGAAGGCGGAGTAGACGCTGTCTCCATAGGACAGGATATCAGCGGCATCGCCGGTCTCCTCCATCAGCACCAGCGCGGCGGAGTGGCTGCCCTCGTCGGTCAACTCCCCATAGGTGACGGTGGCCAGGTCAACGTCCTCCGGCATGAAGTAGGTCAGGCCGCTGTCCTCCAAAAGTTCATACAGCTCCTCCGCTCCCCTGGTACCGGCCAGGCCGTCCGCCTCCCGGCTGTCATAGCAGCACCGGAAGGCCAGAATCACCACCTCGCCGGGGTGGGACAGCAGGAAGTCGTTCACCTGCAAAAGGGCCTGGGAGAGCAGAACGCTTTTGAAATTGCAGACGCCGTACCACTTCTTCTCCGCCTCGTCATAGCTGACCCGGAGGTCCAGATAACGCACGCCGCTGGCCAGCTGCTCCTTCACCGTCAGCTCCTGGGTTTTCGACTGCCGGACGGCCAGCCCCTTCAGGAGTACCTGGTTCAGCGGGGCGGCGGCGGAGGCCGCATCCACTTCGGAGAGGAAATCTATCTCATAGGAAAGGCTCTCGTGAGCCCCGGGCATGGCAACGTCCACCATGCGCACATCACCGGAGAGGGTCTCCGCCATCCAGTTCCCATAATCGGTGTACCCCGCATCCTCGTCGTGGAACTGGAAGGGCACCAGCATCACCGCCAGCGCAAGCATGATTGCCAGCACCAGCACCAGCGAGAGCAGACGAATCAAAATAGGATGAATTTTCTTTTTCTTCATTATCGTACCTCTGTCAACGCGGGGCGGCAGCCCCCGCAGCTTTATCTGAATCAGTGAACGCCTGGCGTCACGCCCCTATTGTACCCTTTTTCGCCCTGTTTGGCAAGGCATTTCCCCCTTTCTTCCGTCATTTTCCGACGCTGGCCCGTCCGCCGCTCAGATGCAGCGGCAGGCCCTGGCCTTCCAGGGCGGAGGTCGCCGCCTCCAGCAACTTCTCCCGGTTGGCGTTCAGCAGCTCCGCCACCAGTTGCTCCTTCTGCTCCGTGGGCAGGGCCGCCGCCCAGCGCTTCACCCGCTCCACCGGCATCCTGCCTCCCAGCATGGCTCCCAAGGGGTGGCCGCTGCTGCGGAGGGCGGGGAGGAACCGCTCGATCAGCGCGTTGTAATCCACCTGGTCCACCGTCAGCTCCAGCTTGATCATCGTTATCACCTCCTTCCGTCGCTGCTACTATTTTATGCGCCGACGGGAAAATGACAACTGCTTTGCATTTCCGCTTCCTTTCTGCTATACTGTGTTCAGCGGCCCTTCCAGGCCGCATTTGGGAGGCGGACCGATGGACAAGTATACCGCACTACAAACCTATTTTGGACACGATACCTTTCGGGAGGGGCAGGAGACGCTGGTGGATGCACTGCTCTCCGGGCGGGACGCCCTGGGCATCATGCCCACCGGCGCAGGCAAGTCCGTCTGCTATCAGCTGCCTGCCCTGCTGCTGGAGGGGGTGACGCTGGTGATTTCCCCTCTCATCGCCCTGATGGAGGACCAGGTCAGCGCCCTGGTGCAAAACGGCATCCCCGCTGCCTACCTCAACTCCAGCCTGTCCGCCGGGCAGCAGGCGGAGGTGCTGCGCAGGGCCCAGCGGGGGGCCTATCGGCTGATTTACGTCGCGCCGGAGCGGCTGCTGACGGAGCGCTTCCTGACCTTCGCCCGGGCGGCGCCGATTGCCATGGTAACGGTGGACGAGGCCCACTGTATCTCCCAGTGGGGGCAGGACTTTCGCCCCAGCTATCTGGATATTCAAACGCTGATCGATGCCCTCCCCACCCGTCCGGTGGTCAGCGCCTTTACTGCCACCGCCACAAAGCAGGTGCAGCAGGACATCATCCGGCTGCTGAATCTGCGCCAGCCCTGTCTGGTCAGGACCAGCTTTGACCGGAAAAACCTGTTCTTCGGGGTGCAGGCGGTGGCGAAGGGGGAGAAGGAGGATGCCATGCTGGGCTTCCTGGCCCGGCACAAGGGGGAGAGCGGCATCATCTACTGTATCAGCCGCAAGGCGGTGGAGGAGGTCTGCCTCACCCTGCAAAACCTGGGCCTGCCCGCCACCCGGTACCACGCCGGACTGACCCGGGAGGAGCGGCAGCAGAACCAGACAGAGTTCCTCTACGACAGAGCAGCTATCATGGTGGCCACCAACGCCTTCGGCATGGGCATCGACAAGTCCAACGTCTCCTTTGTGCTGCATTACAATATGCCTGCCAATCTGGAGAACTACTACCAGGAGGCAGGCCGGGCCGGGCGGGACGGCACCCCGGCAGAGTGTATGCTGCTGTTTGGCAGGGGGGACATCCTGACGAACAAGTTCCTCCTTGCCAGGAACCGGGACGAGACGGATACGGCAGACGCAGAGACCGCCGACCTGCTGTACCGGCGGAATTTGTCCAAGCTGAACCGGATGGCGGACTATTGCGGCGCGACCCATTGCCTCCGCAAAGACCTGCTGACCTACTTTGGGGAGACGCCGGAGGGCGATTCCTGCGGCAACTGCTCCTGCTGCCTCAACGGATACCGGACGGTGGACAGAACCGTGGAGGCGCAAAAGCTGTTGTCCTGCGTGCTGCGCATCCGTCAGCGGGGCTACCGCCCGGCCCAGCCTCTGGTGTGGGACTGCCTGCGGGGCATCTGCTCTGAAACGGTGATGCAGCTGCGCCTCTCCGACCTCTCCACCTTCGGCCTGCTGCGGGAGCTGCGGGAGGAGGAGTTGGACGCCTTGCGGGATGTGCTGGTCACTTACGGCTATCTGAGCGTGGAGGGGACGGTGCTGCCCGTCCTCACCGTGACCGAGCGGGCCAGGGGGCTGCTGCAGGGGCAGCGCACCCTCTCAGTCCGCGTTCCCCCTGACCCGGTGCAGGGGCAGCCCGCCGCGGCAGTCCGCCCGAAGCAGCTGCAGGCACTGAAAGCGGTGCGCGCCCGGCTGGCGAAGCGGGCCGGGGTGCCGGCCTTCGTCATCTGCTCGGACGCTACCCTGATCGATCTGTGTGCCAGGCGGCCCCGCACCAGGGCGGAGCTGCTTCGGGTGAAAGGCATCGGCACGGCAAAGGCGGACAAATACGGCCCGGAGCTGCTGGCCGCCGTCAGGCAGCTGGAGCAGGGAAGTGCATCCACATAAGGGGTGCTGGCCGACCGCAAGGCCGGGCAAACCCGTTATAGCGAACGTTCCCTGAGAAAATCAGCCCCTTATATAATATTGGAAATCAGAAAGGAAAGACCGAACCATGTCCATTCAACGAGTCAAAGCTTATTTGAAGCAGTTCGGCGCGGACAGCCGCGTCCAGGAGACGACGGAATCCAGCGCCACGGTGGCGCTGGCGGCAGCCGCCCTCCATACCGAACCGGCGCGCATCGCCAAAACCCTGTCCTTTAAAATCGGAGACCCCGCCGAAGGAGGCCGGGTGCTGTTGGTCGTCTGCGCCGGAGACGGGCGGGTGGACAACAGGAAATTCAAGCAGCGGTTCGGCGTAAAGCCCCGGATGCTGGCCCACGAGGAGGTGGAGCCGCTGGTCGGCCACGACGTGGGCGGCGTCTGCCCCTTTGGGGTGAATCCCGGTGTGGAGGTGTACCTGGAGGAGGGGCTGCGCCGCTTTGAGACGGTATGGCCCGCCGCGGGCAGCAGCAACTCCATGATTGAGCTGACCATCCCGGAGCTGGAGCGCTTCTCCGGCAGCCTGGGCTGGGTGGCGGTCTGCAAAGAGGCACCCTGAGCGTGTTCCCATTCTACCATATCCGGAAGAAAGACCGGAAAAATGGTTGACAAGCGCGGATTCTACGCTTATAATACACTCAAACCGTGGAGAGAGAGTAGTACTTCGCCCCCGGCTGCGGGCAGAGAGCCGCCGTTATGGTGCAAGGCGGGAGCAGCGGGCGAAGGAATGGACTCTTGAGGGCGGAGCCGAACGGCGCGGGCTTGCTGCGCATCAGTAGGCTGCGACGGGGTTCCGACCCGTTATCAGAAGGGGCGCATACGTTCCGTATGCGCGGCAGAGTGGGCAGACGGGTTTTGTTTGTCAAATTGGGTGGTACCGCAGAAGCAGCGCAGCTTTTGTCCCAAACGGGGGCGGAGGCTGTGTTTTTGTGTGTACAGCCCTTTTGAATAGTTTTTATTAGGAGGATATGATGATGAAGAAAGTAGTTGCATTGCTGCTGGCGCTGGCCATGGCATTCAGCCTGGTGGCCTGCGGCGGCACGTCCGGCGAGAGCAGCGGAGAAGTGTCCAGCGCCGCCTCCAGCGAGGCGTCCGCCAGCGCAGACGCCGAGGGTGAGAGCGGCTCCGGCAGCGTCACCAACGAGGAGGAGGTCTCCACCGCCTCCAGCGAAGCGGAGGCCGAGGCCGAAGCCTCCAGCATCCTGCCTGAGGGCCTGGCCCTGGAGGAGGGCGCGGAGTACAAGGTGGGCATCGTCAACTGGGTGGACGACGCCTCCCTGAACCAGATTGTGGAGAACCTGGAGGCGGAGCTGGATGCCATCGGCGCGGCCTACGGCGTCACCTTCAACTATGGGGACTACTACTCCAACGCTCAGGCCGACCAGACCGTCCTGGCCCAAATCGGCGCGGATCTGCTGGCGGATGAGGTGGATGTTATCGTGGCTGTGGCCACCCCCACCGCCGCTGTGATGCAGACCGTCACGGAGGACACCGACATTCCCGTGGTGTTCGCTGCCGTGTCCGATCCTGTGGGCTCCGAGCTGGTGGACAGCATGGACGCCCCCGGCGGCAACCTGACCGGCACCTCTGACGCTCTGGACACCGAGACCATCCTGAACCTGGCGCTGGCCGCCGACCCGGATATGGCCACCTTGGGTCTGCTGTACAACACCTCAGAGGACTCCTCCACCCAGGCCATCGCCGACGCCAAGGCCTGGTGTGAGGAAAACGGCATCGCCTATGAGGAAAAGACTGGCTCCACCACCGACGATGTGCTGCTGGCGGCCCAATCCCTGATTTCCGACGGCGTGGACGCCGTGTTCACGCCCAGCGACAATACGGTGATGACCGCCGAGCTGACCATCTATGAGCTGTTCCAGGAGGCCCAGATCCCCCACTACTGCGGCGCGGACTCCTTCGCCCTGAACGGCGCGTTCCTGGGCTACGGCGTGGATTATGCGCTGCTGGGCGCCACCACCGGCGACATGGTGGCGGAGATTCTGGCGGGCGCAGACCCGGCCACCACCCCGGTGTGCACCTTTGACAACGGCATCGCCTCCATCAACACCGAGACCTGCGAGGCCATCGGCTTCGACCTGGCGGAGATTGAGGAGCTGTTCGCCCCCCTCTGCACCCAAATCGTGGAGTTGACCACGGCGGAGTCCTTCGAGTAAACCGACCTGAATCAAACGCGGGGAGCGGGGCAAATCGCTCCGCTCCCCGCACCGGGATGGAGGCGTACAGGAGCTGCCGCGGCCGGGTGCTCCGGCATATCCTGTATCCCCCCATCCACCCTGCAATCAGCAACACCTGAGGAGGAAGGCTATGTTTATCACCTGGAGCATTATCCAGAGCGCTTTGGAGCTGGGCATCATCTACGGTCTTGTGGCCCTGGCCCTGTTTTTGAGCTACTCCATGCTGAACGTCTGCGACCTGTCCACGGACGGCTGCTACACCCTGGGCTGCGCCGTCGGCTCCGTGGTGGCGCTGGCGGGGCATCCCGTGCTGGCCATTCCCGCCGCCATGCTGGCGGGGGCACTGTCCGGCTTCGTCACCGCCCTGTTGCAGACAAGGTTCGGCGTGGAGAGCCTGCTGGCCGGTATCATTGTCAACACCGGCCTGTACACCGTCAACATCTGCATCATGGGGAAGTCCAACCTGAGCATGAACAGCACCGTTACCGTGTTCACCGTCGCAAAGGACCTGCTGGCAGGCACCATATTTGCCGACTATTACAAGCTGATCGTTGGCCTGCTGTTCCTGGTTGCGGTGCTGGTGTTGCTGCTCCTGTTTCTGGGGACGCGGCTGGGCCTGTCCATTCGGGCGACAGGCAGCAACCCCGCCATGGTGCGCTCCTCCTCCATCAATCCTGGCCGGATGGTCATCATCGGCCTGTGCGTCTCCAACGCCATCACCGCCCTGTCCGGCTGCCTGATCGGGGAGTACAACAAATCCTGCGACATCAACATGGGCAGCGGTATGGTGACCATCGCCCTGGCCTCCCTCATCATTGGGGAGACGGTGTTCCGCGCCCGCTCCATTCCGGGGAGGGCTGTCGCCGTTGTGTGCGGCTCCTGCATTTACCGGGTGGTGGTAGCCATCGCCCTGCGGTTCGACCTGCCCGCTTCGGCGCTGAAGCTGGTGTCCGCCATCATCGTGGCCGTGGCCATCTCCGCCCCGCAGATCGGCAAGCTGCTGGATTTCCAGCAGAAGAAGTTTGCGGCCAGGGGCAGGCGCTTCTATCGGCTGTTGGCCGTCGCCTTCGGGGCGCTGACGGCAGGCTGCGTCGCCCTGGCGCTGCCCTTTGTCCAGATACGGGCCCTGATGCTGATGCTGGCAGTCCTCTGCCTGATAGTCGGCATTTGGGCGGCGGTAAAGGATAGAAAGGCGGCGAGCGTATGTTAAGCCTGGAACAAATCTCCATGACCTTTAACCCCGGCACTGTGAACCAGAAGACTGCCCTGAGCAAGGTCAGCCTGGAGGTGGCGGACGGGGACTTTATCACCATCATCGGCTCCAACGGCGCGGGAAAGTCCACCCTGTTCAACGCCATCTGCGGCAGCTTCTATGTGGACGAGGGGAAAATCACCCTGGACGGGCAGGACATCACCTTCCAGCCGGAGTACCGGCGCTCCCGCTACATCGGCCACCTGTTCCAGGACCCCATGAAGGGCACCGCCCCCAACATGACCATTGAGGAGAATCTGGCGGTGGCCTATCTCCGGGCGTCCAAGGGCGGGGCCGGCTTCCTGAGCCGGGTCTCCAGGAAGGAAAAGGAGCAGTTCCGGGAGCGGCTGAAGGAGCTGGATATGGGGCTGGAGGATAGGATGAAGCAGCCGGTGGGCCTGCTGTCCGGCGGTCAGCGGCAGGCGCTGACCCTGCTGATGGCCACCCTGGTGACACCGAAGCTGCTCCTGCTGGACGAACACACTGCCGCCCTGGACCCCGGCGCGGCGGAGAAGGTGCTGCGCCTGACCGAGCGCATCACGGCGGAGCGGCACATCACCTGCCTGATGGTGACTCACAATATGCAGCAGGCGCTGGCCCTGGGCAACCGCACCCTGATGATGGACGCGGGGCAAATCGTCTTTGACGTGCAGGGGGAGGAACGCGCCGGGATGAGCGTGGGTGACCTGTTGGAGAAGTTCCGGGATAAGGCCAACCGGGCCCTGGACAATGACCGCATCCTCCTTTCCACCGTGGAGGGGCAGCAGTAAGAGTTGTCAGCGTAAGGGAAACGCCCTCCTCAGACAAGACTGCGGAGAAAACATCAACGGGCGAAGACTGCCGCTGAGGGCGGCTGAATACGATTGCCGCCATGTTCCGCCGAGGGCGGACTGTGGTGGCAATTTTCTTGTCATTTGGGTACGGGTCCCACATTGGGCTGGCAATGCTTCTCCCCCTCAGCAGCGGGATAGGGATTGCCTCTTAAAGCTGACAGCATTGCTCCATGCAGCGCCAGGTCAAAAAATGGCTTGAACGGCAGGTGTTCCGGCGCTATAATGACTGTTGATACCAAAATCGGAGGTGCACGGCATGACGCCCAGCCAAACCAAACCGTTGTCCTGTGACCACACCATCAGAGCCTGCTTCGTGGGCTACATCGTGCAGGCCATTGTGAACAACTTTGTCCCCCTGCTGTTTTTGACCTTTCAGTCCGCCTATGGCATCCCCCTGTCCAGCATTACGCTGCTCATCACCTTTAATTTCACGGTGCAGTTGATGGTGGATCTGCTCAGTCCCAGATTCATCGACTGGGTCGGCTATCGGGCCGCCATAGTGCTGGCCCACGTCATGGCGGCGGCAGGGCTGATTGGCCTGGCCGTCCTGCCTGACCTGCTGCCCAGCCCCTTTGCGGGGCTGGTGGTCTCCGTCCTGGTTTATGCCGTGGGCGGCGGATTGCTGGAGGTGCTGGTCAGCCCCATCGTGGAGGCCTGCCCCACCGACAATAAGGAGAGCACCATGAGCCTGCTCCACTCCTTCTACTGCTGGGGCCATGTGGGGGTGGTGCTGCTGTCCACCGTCTTCTTCACCCTGTTCGGCACAGAGCGGTGGAAAATCCTGGCGCTGCTGTGGGCGGTGGTTCCCATTGTGAACTGCGTTATCTTTACCAGGGTGCCCATCTACTCCCTGCTGGAGGAGGGGGAGCAGGGCCTCTCCATGAAGGAGCTGCTGGGCAAACGTACCTTCTGGCTGGCCCTGGTCCTGATGATTTGCGCCGGCGCCAGCGAGCAGGCGGTGAGCCAGTGGACCTCCACCTTTGCGGAATCCGGTCTACAGGTGTCCAAGACCCTGGGCGACCTGTGCGGCCCCATGTTCTTCGCCATCCTGATGGGCACTGCCCGGGCGCTCTACGGGAAGTACGGGGCGCGCATCGATCTGATACGGACCATGAAGTTCAGCGCCGGGCTGTGCGTCGTCAGCTATCTGGTGATTTCCCTTTCTCCCTGGCCCATGCT
Organism: Clostridiales bacterium; assembly: GCA_021201475.1. Lineage (GTDB taxonomy): Bacteria > Bacillota > Clostridia > Oscillospirales > Oscillospiraceae > Onthomonas. Next base: position 3,437 of record JAJQEV010000039.1, on the reverse strand, counting down.
GAGCCTGCTGGGGTGCGGGGTCTGCGGCTTCTCTGTAGGTATTCTCTGGCCGGGCACCTTCAGCATGACCGCCCGGCTGCTGCCCAGAGGGGGAACGCTGCCCTTTGCCCTATTGGCCCTTGGGGGAGACATCGGCTGCTCCGCAGGCCCCACCGTGGTGGGGATACTCTCCTCCCTGGCGGGAGGCGACCTTCGTGTGGGGATTTTGGCCGCTGTGGGGTTCCCTGTATTGATGCTGCTGGGGAGCTGCGCCCTGCGGAGGGCGGAGCCGGCAGCGTAAGCTGCTTACTCCTCCGCCGTTCCGCTGCGCCCCTGCTGTTTTTCCAGAGATAGCTACCTGCTTGGGCAGAAACTCAGATGTCAGCGGCCAAAGAATCATAAAATTGCCGTCCGTTCCGCCGAAGGCGTAGGAAGCGCAGCGGAACTGCCGCCAGACGGCAGGGGTTGCCGGAGCGGTTGGCGATTTACACTTGCCGGGGCTCCGTCTCCCGCATTGAGCAGGACAGGCGCGCCGTCATGGGTATTGAAATTGACGGTACTGCCAAAATCCGGAAAGTGTCTCCCCAATGAATGATTGGGGTGGGGGACGGAAGAGAAACGTCTGAGGATGGAAAGCCAGGGTGCTCTGCGCAGGCAGCGCACTGAAATGAACAGGATAAACGCACCGGCTCGGAACAACCATCCGGGTCGGTGCGTTTTATCCTTTGTGCGGTGGGTTACATCCGCTTCAGCAGCCACAGGAAGCCGTACCCCTCCAGCGTCAGGGAGCCGTAAGCGTTCACATCCGCGCCAGAGCGGAGGTCGCGGTAAGGCCCCGGCTCCGCCAGCCAGGCGGTCTGGGGCTCCGGGCTGAAATTGTACAGGCCGTAGAGCTTCTCCCCGTCCTTGTACCGGCCCAGGGTCAGCACGGCCTCGTTCCCGGCGTCCACCGTCCAGAAGTCCGCGTCCGCGTCAAAGACGGGGCTGGCCTGCCGCGCCTCCTCCAGCTGCCGCAGCCCCCGGAACAGCCGCCCCTGGACGGTGTCCGGCTCCTGCCGCAGCGCCGCTTCCTCCCACCGGAAGTTCCCCCGGTGGAGGTAGCGGCTGTCCCCGGCCTTCTCCGGGTCGGCCAGGTAGCCCCAGTCGTTCCGCTGGCCCACCTCGTCCCCGGCGTACAGCACCGGGATGCCGCTCTGGGACAGCATACAGGCGTGGAGCATCAGGTCAAGGCGTATGGCCTGCTCTGTCAGCTCTGCGTCCCCCGTCTCCAAGGCCGTCTCCAGGCCGCAGAGGGAGGCGGTGGTGCCGCAGAGGCGGGCGTCCCCCAGCCGCGCATCGTCATTGTACAAGGCGCCCCGGCTGGCGCTGTAGGGCAGCTTCCCGGTATAGTAGTCGTTCAGGAACCGCTTGTGGGGCACCTCCCCCATGCCGAACCGGGCCAGGAAGGGGTAGTCCAGCCCCCAGCCGATGTCGTCATGGCAGCGGAGGTAGTTCTGGAAGGTGTAGCCCTTGGGGAGGGCCGCCACCTGGTCCAGCTGGTGCCGCAGCAGGCGCACGTCATGGGTGGCCGCCGTGTGCCAGGTGGTACACATGGCCGTCACGTTGTAGAGCATATGGCACTCCGGCTTCTCCGGCGTGCCGAAGTAGGGGGCCACCAGGGCAGGCTCCATCACTACCTCCCCCAGCAGCAGCACGCCGGGGCAGACCACCTCGGTGACGATGCGCAGCATCCGCACCAGGTTATGCACCTGGGGCAGGTTGCGACAGTTGGTGCCCAGCTGCTTCCAGATGTAGGGGACGGCGTCCAGCCGTATCACGTCAATGCCCCGGTTGGCGAGGAACAGCAGGTTCTCCGTCATCTCCCGAAAGACCACCGGGTTGGCGTAGTTCAAATCCCACTGATAGGGGTAGAAGGTGGTCATCACCACCTTCTGTATGTCCGCCTGCCAGGTGAAGTTGCCGGGGGCGTCGGTGGGGAACACCTGGGGCACCGTCTGCTCGTACTGGTTGGGGATGTCCCAGCTGTCGTAAAAGAAGTACCGCTCCTGGTACTCCCGCTCCCCGGCCCTGGCCCGCTTGGCCCACTCATGCTCCTCGCTGGTGTGGTTCATCACGAAGTCCAGGCAGACGGAAATGCCCCGCCGGTGACAGTCCCCGGCCAGGGCTTCCAAATCATCCATCGTCCCCAGCTCCGGCTGCACCCGCCGGAAGTTGGAGACGGCGTAGCCGCCGTCGCTGCGGCCCTTTGGGCTTTCCAGCAGCGGCATCAGGTGGAGGTAGTTCACGCCGCACGCCTGGAGGTAGTCCAGCTTCCCCGTCACCCCCCGCAGAGAGCCTGCGAAGGGCTTGGTATAAAGCATCATCCCCAGCCTGTCCCGCTGGCGGTACCAGCCGGGGTCGGCCTCCCTGGCCCGGTCGGACTGTTTCAGTTCCTCAGACCTGGACTGATAGGCCGCCTCCATGGCGGTCAGCAGACTGCCGAGAGTGTCCTCCCGGCCCTGGTACAGCTCACAGTAGAGCCATTTCAGCTCATCATAGCGGGCGGCCAGCCTAGCCTGAAACTCCTCTGTCATGTTACATTTCTCCTTAAGTTACATTCCCAGCTTTTTCATATCCGCCAAAATCTCCTGCTCCGTCTGGACGTGGCCCTCCGCCGGGGGTTCCTCCTCGTCCTGCCGCTCCAGATAAGGGGCGAAGGATTTCGGCAGCAGGCTGGCGTTGAACATGGTGACAAGGGCGAAGCCGCACAGCACCCACAGGAAAGCGTAGGTGGGCAGGTTCCCCCGGTCCAGATAAGTCACCGCCATAGGGGCGATGTTGGCGGCGAGTACGGCGACGGTGGCGACAGGCCGCTTCACGGCGAAGTACACCGAATCCATCAAAAGCTGTTTGAAGCTGACCTGGAAGGCCGCCATCACCGGGAACACATAGCATCCCAGCACGACAGCCGCCACGCCGATGGCCATCAACGGATAGCGCAGCAGCGCCATCGCTCCGTCAAACTGGTCACACCAGCTGAGTTCCAGCCACAGCACCGCCCCCAGGGCGGCCAGCGCCAGCAGGCAGAGGGTACCCTGTTTGAAGTTGCTCCTGAACCCCCGCCAGAAGGTGGAGAAGGGGTTGCAGCTCTTCTCCCGCAGGCAGGTCAGCAGGGTGAAGTACAGGGCGGCGTACCCCGCCCCCGCCGTCACCACCGGCAGGAGGGTGAGGACGAACAGCAGGTTCGCCGCGATGAGGATGCCGCAGCGGGTCATCAGCTGCCCGAAGGCGCTGTCGTTATCCATAAATCCGCGTAAAAATCGCATAAGAACCTCCGTTCTAGGTAATGTTATCAAACCGAAGGGAATTTCTCTCCTTAGACAAGGGTCGATAAAGAAATTACGTTTTGCCCTTGCCAGGGCATGGCCTACTTTTCTCGCTCCGCCGAGAAAAGTAGCAAAAGAGGGCGGCTCAGGGAG
>JAJQEV010000002.1 GCA_021201475.1 Clostridiales bacterium | reverse complement strand
GTATATCGATATGTGCGTCGGCCCCCACCTGACCTACACCAAGGCGCTGAAAGCCTTCAAGCTCACTAAGGTGTCCGGCGCGTACTGGCGGGGGGATGAGCATAACAAGATGCTCACCCGCATCAACGGCATCGCCTTCCACAACCAGACGGAACTTGACGAGTACCTGAAGCTGCTGGAGGAGGCCAAGAAGCGGGATCACCGGAAAATCGGCAAGGAAATGGGCCTCTTTATGATGTGCGATGAAGGCCCGGGCTTCCCCTTCTTCCTGCCCAACGGCATGATTATCAAGAACCAGCTCATCGACTACTGGCGGGAGCTCCACACCCGGGACGGCTATGTGGAGGTCTCCACACCCCTGATTATGAACCGCCGCCTGTGGGAGACCTCCGGCCACTGGGATCATTACAAGGACAATATGTACGCCACTAAAATCGACGAGGAGGACTACTGCATCAAGCCCATGAACTGCCCCGGCGGCGTCATGGTCTACCGCAGTCAGCCCCACAGCTATCGCGACCTGCCCCTCCGCATCGGCGAGCTGGGTCTCGTCCACCGCCATGAGAAGCGGGGCGAGCTCCACGGACTGTTCCGCGTCCGCTGCTTCACCCAGGACGACGCCCACATCTTCATGCGCCGGGATCAGATCACCGACGAGATCGCCGGTGTGGTGCATCTCATCAACGAGGTGTATGAGAAGTTCGGCTTCAAGTACTTTGTGGAGCTGTCCACCCGTCCTGAGGACAGCATGGGCTCCGATGAGGACTGGGAGGACGCCACCAACGGCCTGAAGAACGCCCTGGAGCAGCTGAATATGCCCTATATCGTCAACGAGGGCGACGGCGCGTTCTACGGCCCCAAAATCGACTTCCACCTCCAGGACAGCCTGGGACGCACCTGGCAGTGCGGCACCATCCAGCTGGACTTCCAGATGCCGCTGAACTTCGGCCTGGAGTATGTGGCGGAGAACGGGGAGCGGGAGCGTCCCATTATGATTCACCGGGTCTGCTTCGGCTCCATCGAGCGGTTCATCGGCATCCTGACCGAGCATTTCGCCGGGAAGTTCCCCACCTGGTTGGCTCCCACCCAGGTGAAGGTGCTGCCCGTCTCCGAGAAGAGCATGGCCTATGCGGAGTCCGTCACTGACGCGCTGAAAGCCGCCCACATCCGCGTGGCCCTGGACAGCCGCAGCGAGAAAATCGGTTATAAAATCCGTGAGGCCCGGCAAATCGACCGGGTGCCCTATATGCTGATTATCGGCGCGAAGGAAGTGGAGAACGGCACCATCTCCGTCCGCGACCGGGCTACCGACAGCACCACCGAGATGAAGCTGGAGGAGTTCCTGGCTAACGTGCAGCAGGAGATTGCGGAGAGAGTGTAAAGCCATTTTACCTGCGAGAATCTAAGGCGTGAAAAACAGCGCTGCGCGCACCGCGCAGCGCTGTTTTTTTGTTCCGCGACCGAAAAAAGACTTGACAAAAACGGAACTGCCATTGTATAATACCATCCAGTCATAGTAAAACTGGCTTTGACGGGGAAGAGTAGCATGGTCGCTTCTGCGCAGAGAGCCTCCGGTTGGTGTAAGGAGGCGGGCGGCGCTGTGTGAATACACCCCTGAGCTGCCGCCCCAACGGCGTGGATGCTCCGCGCTCAGTAGATGCGGTCGGGCTGCGCCCGTTATTGCGCCGGAGTCCCCGGACTCCCTGAGGTTCGCCCCGTGAGAGGCTGACGCATCAGAGGTGGTACCGTGTATCAGGTTTGATATGCCCTCTGTCCGCTTGCGCGGGCGGAGGGCTTTTTGCGTCCCGTCCGGCAGCGATTTAATCAAATTTGGAAAAGGAGCGATGAACTATGACACTGTATGATGAGCTGGTCGCCCGTGGCCTGATTGCCCAGGTGACCGACGAGGAAAAGGTCAAGGAAATGATCAACAGCGGCAAAGCCACCTTCTATATCGGCTTTGACCCCACGGCGGACTCCCTGCACGTCGGCCATTTCATGGCCCTGTGCCTGATGCGCCGGATGCAGCAGCACGGCAACCGCCCCATCGCCCTGCTGGGCGGCGGCACCGCCATGATCGGCGACCCCTCTGGCAAGAGCGATATGCGGAAGATGATGACGCCAGAGATGATTCAGCACAACGCCGACTGCTTCAAGGTGCAGATGAGCCGCTTTATCGACTTCTCTGATGGCAAGGCGCTGATGCTGAATAACGCCGACTGGCTGCTGAAGCTGAACTATGTGGATTTGCTGCGGGAGGTAGGCGCCTGCTTCTCCGTGAACAATATGCTGCGGGCGGAGTGCTATAAGCAGCGCATGGAGCGGGGTCTCAGCTTCCTGGAGTTCAACTATATGATTATGCAGTCTTATGACTTCTATCACCTGTACCAGGAGTACGGCTGCAACTTCCAGTTCGGCGGGGACGACCAGTGGTCCAATATGCTGGGCGGTCGTGAGCTGATTCGCCGCAAGCTGGGCAAGGAGGACGCCGAGGCCATGACCATCACCCTGCTCCTGAACAGCGAGGGGCAGAAGATGGGTAAGACGGTGTCCGGCGCGGTGTGGCTGGACCCCAACAAGACCTCCCCCTATGAGTTCTACCAGTACTGGCGCAACGTGGACGATGCGGACGTTATCAAGTGCCTGAAAATGCTGACCGACGTACCCCTGGAGCAGATCGCCGAGATGGAGACCTGGAAGGACAGCCAGCTGAACCAGGCCAAGGAGATTCTGGCCTACGAGCTGACCAAGCTGGTGCATGGCGACGAGGAGGCCGAGAAGGCCCAGTCCGCCGCCCGCGCCATCTTCTCCGGCGGCGGCAACGGGGATATGCCCTCCACTACCCTTTCCGCTGAGGATTTGACGGATGGGAAAATCAGCGTGCTGAAGCTGCTGGTGGCCGCCGGTATGGCCGCCTCCAACGGCGAAGCCAAGCGCCTGGTGAAGCAGGGCGGCGTCACCGTTAACGGGGAGAAGGTCTCCGCCCTGGACGCGGCCTATGACGAGGCGCAGCTCACCGGGGACGGCCTGGTCATCCGCAAGGGGAAGAAGATTTTCCACCGCGTTACCCTTGCCTGAGGACAGGTAAAACCGAATCACAGCCTCCCGCCAGGTACGCCCTGCCGGGAGGTTGCTTTGTGTGTACACCGGCGATTTTCCGCTTGCAGAGCAGGGCGGGCCATGTTATAATACCAAAAAGAGGAAATCAGACACGCCGAAAGGCACAAGCGCTACGGAAGGGGAGAGGCACCCATGAACGCAATGCTGGAGACCATTATGAACCGCCGCTCTGTGCGGAAGTACAACCTTGACGAGGTGCCGGAGGAGCAGCTGATGGACATTCTGGAGGCCGGACGCTGGGCCCCCACCGGTGGGAACTGTCAGACGGTTCACTTCATGGTCATCACGGACGAGAAGGTGCGCAGCGAGCTGCGGGCCAGGGTGCAGTCCGCCTTCGCCCGGATGGAGTTGACTGAGGATTTGTACGCCAGCATAAAAAATTCCATTCGGGCGTCCCGGCTGGGGACGTATGCCTTCGACTATAAAGCGCCTATCCTTGTGGTGGTGTCCAATCGGCGGGGTTACCCCAACGCTATGGCGGACTCCGCCTGTGCGCTGCAAAACATGATGCTGGAGGCCACCAGCCTGGGTATCGGCACCTGCTGGATCAACCAGCTTCACTGGCTGGGCGAGCACCCCATGATCCGGGAGTATCTGGAGCCCCTGGGCCTGGGCGCGGACGAGACGATTTGCGGCGCGCTGGCCATCGGCTGCTATGACGGGGCGCAGGCGAAGAAGCCACGCACCGGCATGAAGGTAGACTTTATCCGTTGAGGCTTCATAAAGACAAGGTTCCCGCAACGCAGCGGGAACAGGCAAAGGCACTTGACAGCCGCGCCTTCCGCAGAGGATGGGTGCGTCTGGACAAGTGCCTTCCCTCATGCACCTGTGGGGCGGGAACTTCGTGGAAATAAGCGGTTGATAAAACGCATTTCATAGTGTATAATGAAGAAAATGTAAACTGGGTTTTTGCCGGGCTTTTTTGCAGGATTACCGATGGGCCGACAGGCGGCAGCCCTGTCCCGCCGTCCCCCTTTGCCGCGTTCGGGAGGACGATGGAGCGCGGGAGACTGAACGCGGCAGAATGGAGCGATACAATGACCAGAACGACTGCCAGAGAAATCGCGGTTCACCTTGCCTACGAACTGGGATTCAGCGGCCTGTCCGCCCAGCAGCTGCTGGACAATCAGCTGACAGAGGAAAACTTCGCCGCCCTCGCCCAGGACGAGCCTCTGTACGAGGAGTTCCCGGATGAGGCCCAGCTGGCCTATATCCGCCGGGTCGTCACTGGCGTTGGGGAGCATGGCTATGAACTGGACTCCTACATCGCCCAATACGCCATCGGCTGGAAGTTCGAGCGCATCCCCCGGGTGGCGGCGGCCATCATGCGGGTGGCCATGTTTGAGGTGCTGTATATGCCGGACGTACCCAACCGGGCCGCCATCAATGAGGCGGTGAACCTGGTCAAGCGCTATGAGGACGAAAAGGTGGTAGCCTTCCTCAACGGTGTGCTGGGGACGTTCGCCCGCAGCGAAGCGGCGGAGCCGCAGCGGCCATGAGCGTCTGCCTGGGTATCGACACCAGCAACTACACCACCTCCGCGGCGGCGTACCGCTCCGACGGAACGGGGCGGAATGAGGGCAGGCTTTTGACGGTGCCGGAGGGCGGCATGGGCCTGCGGCAGAGCGACGCCCTGTTTCAGCATATAAAGCGCCTGCCTGGCCGCATCCAGGCGCTGCGGGAGGCGGGCTGGCTGGAGGAGCCGATTGTGGCCGTAGGGGCCAGCACCCGGCCCCGCAGCGTGGAGGGCTCCTATATGCCCTGCTTTTTGGCGGGGGAGTCCCAGGGGCGGAGCCTGGCGGCGGCGCTGGATGTGCCGTTTTACGGCTTCTCCCATCAGGAGGGGCACCTGGCGGCGGCCTGCTGGTCTGCCGGGCGGCTGGAGCTGCTGGAGCAGCCCTTCCTGGCCTGGCACCTGTCCGGCGGCACCACGGAGCTGCTGCTGGTGGAGCCGAAGGAGAGGAGCGTGGCGGCGACCTGCATCGGCGGCACCACGGATTTGTCCGCCGGGCAGCTGATTGACCGCACCGGCAAGCTGCTGGACATTCCCTTCCCGGCGGGGAAGGGGCTGGACGCCCTCAGTCAGGCGTCCGACAGCCAGGCGTTTTTCCGGGTGAAGGTGGGGCAGAACCTCCGCTTCTCCCTCTCCGGTATGGAGAACAAGGCGAAGGAGCTGGTTCAGCAGCATTGCGCACCCTGCGACATTGCCCGCTTTACCCTGCTGACTGTTGCCGAAACGGTGCGGCGGGTTACCGACCAGGCCAAGGGCCGCTATCCAGGCCTTCCGGTGCTTTGCTCCGGCGGCGTGGCATCCAACAGTCTGCTGCGGACAGTGATGGGGGACGCCGTCTTTGCCCAGCCGCAATATTCCACAGATAACGCGATGGGTATCGCGCTTTTGACCGACCGACAGTTGAATGGGGACTGAGTATGGCAGCGCAGGAGATTTTTTCTGTCTCTCAAGTGAATCAATATATCAAGGGGATGCTGGATCAGGACGGGTCCCTTGGCCGCATCTATATCCGGGGGGAGATTTCCAACTATAAACGTTACCCTTCCGGGCACCATTACTTTTCCCTCAAGGACGAGGGCGGCGCGCTGAAATGCGTCATGTTCCGCTCTGCCGCCACCCGCCTGCGATTTCAGCCGGAGAGCGGTATGAAGGTGATCGCCTTTGGCCGGGTCACGGTCTACCCCCGGGACGGAGTGTACCAGCTCTATGTGGAGGCCCTCAGCCCGGACGGCATTGGCGAGCTGTATGTGGCCTTTGAGCAGCTGAAGGCCCGGCTGGAGGCGGAGGGCCTCTTTGATGAGGCGCATAAGAAACCGCTGCCCGCCATCCCGGAGCGGATAGGCGTGATTACCTCTGAGGCCGGAGCGGCGGTGCATGACATTATCCGCGTCCTGCGGGCCCGCTGGCCCCTGTGTGAGGTGCGGCTGCTGCCGGTGCGGGTGCAGGGTGCAGAGGCCCCGGCGGAAATCGCCTCGGCCATCGCCTACGCCAACCGCTGGAAGGTTGCGGACGTGTTAATTGTAGGCCGCGGCGGCGGCAGCATGGAGGATTTATGGGCCTTCAATGATGAGCGGGTGGCCAGGGCCATCTATGCCTCTGAGCTTCCCATCATCTCCGCCGTGGGCCATGAGCCGGATGTGACCATTGCCGACTTCGTGGCAGACCGCCGGGCGGCCACCCCCTCCAACGGGGCGGAGCTGGCGGTGCCGGACTGGCAGGATGTTTACGGCGTACTGACCCAACTGGACGCACGGCAGCGGCAGGCGCTGCTGCGGCGTTTGCAGCAGGCCAGGGCTGCGGTGGAGCGGTGCGACCGCTCCCAGGCGCTGAAAAATCCCTATCTGCTGCTGGAGAGCAAGCAGATGGAGCTGGATCGCCTGACGGAGCGGCTGGGCAGCGCCGCGGAAAAGGCGCTAAACCGCCAGCAGGTGCGCCTGGCCTCCCTGACCGCCGGGCTGGATGCCATGAGCCCGCTGAAGGTGCTGTCCAGAGGCTATTCCGTGACCCGGAACAAGGCGGGCGCAATGACCTCTGTACAGGAGGCCGCTGTGGGAGATGAAATTAGTACGACCCTATCGGATGGCACCCTCACCTCTGTGGTAACGGCGGTGAATGAGGGCCGGAAAGGAGCTGTCTGACGATGGCAGGCAAGAAGAAGACCTTTGAAGAATCCCTCCTCCGGCTGGAGGAAATCGTCACCGCGCTGGAGCGGGGGGACGCGCCGCTGGAGCAGTCTATGTCCCTCTTTGAGGAGGGGACGAAGCTGGTGACCTCCTGCAAGAAGCAGCTTGACCAGGCCGAGCAGAAGGTGGTGTGCCTCTCCAAGGGGGAGGACGGCGCACCGGTGGCCCAGCCGCTGGAAGGGACGGAATGAGCCATGACATTTTTAGAGGAGCTGGAAGCCTGCCGGGGGCAGGTAGAGGGCGCGCTGGCCGGTTATTTTCAGGCGGACGTGCCCCAAAAGTACCTGTTGGACGCCGTACGCTACAGCCTGCTGGCAGGCGGCAAGCGGGTTCGGGCAGTGCTGGTGCTGAAATTCTGCGAAGCGGCGGGGGGCGACGCCAACGCCGCCATGCCGATTGCCTGTGGAGTAGAAATGCTTCACACCTATTCTTTGATTCACGATGACCTGCCCTGCATGGATAATGACGACCTGCGCCGGGGCAAGCCCACCAATCATAAGATTTATGGGGAGATGACCGCCACTCTGGCGGGGGACGCCTTGCAGGCCGGGGCGTTTGAGGCGATCCTCTCTGCTGACCTGCCGGCGGAAACGCGGGCGGAGTGCGCCCTGGCACTGGCCCAGGCGGCGGGGCCGCTGGGAATGTGCGGCGGCCAGCAGTTGGACAAGGAGGGGGAGCATCAGGCGTTCTCCCTGGAGCAGGTGACTTATATGAACAGCCTGAAAACCGGCTGTCTGCTGCGGGCTGCCTGCGAGATGGGTGTGCTGGCGGCTGGGCTACCGAAGGACAGCCCCCAGGCCGAGGCTGCCCGGGCCTATGCGGATGCCATTGGCCTGGCGTTTCAGATTCGGGACGATATGCTGAACGTGACCTCTACAGCGCAGAAGATGGGCAAGCCCGTTGGCAACGATGCGGCGCTGCAAAAATCCACTTATGTTTCTCTGCTGGGGCTGGAGGGCTGCCGGGAGCGCATAGCCCGGCTGACGGCCCAGGCGCAGGAGGCAATCGGTCCTGCGTTTGCTCATCCGGCGTTCTTACAGGAGTTGGCCGGCTATTTGTCGGAGCGGCAAAAATAGAAGAAAAGGTGGGAACACGGATGCTTCAAATCACATTTGGGAATCAAATCCTGGTGTTTTCTGTCCTGTCCTGGTTTCTTGCCCAGGTGACGAAGGGAATTATCCAACTCATCACTGAAGGGAAAATCACACTTCGGCGTGTTTTGGCCAGCGGCGGTATGCCCAGCTCTCACTCAGCGATGGTGACCTGCTGCGCGGCTACCACCGGGATTCTGTATGGGTTTGACTCCAGTATGTTCGCTATTGCCTGTGTGCTGGCCATTGTGGTCATGTACGATGCCTGCAATGTGCGGCGTCAGTCTGGCGAGCAGGCCAAGGTCATCAACCTCATCCTGCAAAACTGGAACAATATGACCCCGGAACTACAGGCATTGCAGCTGAAGGTGCTGTTAGGCCATACGCCTTTACAGGTGGTGTTCGGCGCAGTAATCGGGATTTTGGTCGCAATAGTTGGAACCAATTTTATCGCAATCTGATTGCGGCATGGCCAGTTGAGATAGAAAAATAGGGAGGTTGTGACGCGTTGCAAAACGGAAACCGCTACGATTTGTCGCAGTTGACAGACCTGGAAGGCGTGGCACTTTGTGAGGAATTAAGAAAAAAGCTGATTGCGTCCGTGTCGCAGACCGGTGGGCATTTGGCTTCCAATCTGGGCGTGGTGGAGCTGACCGTGGCCCTCCATCGGGTGTACGATACATCGAAGGACCGCCTGGTCTTTGACGTGGGACACCAATGCTATGTGCACAAGATTTTGACAGGCCGGGAGGCAGAGATGGACACCCTCCGCTCCTTCGGCGGCCTTTCTGGCTTCCCGAAGCCGAAGGAGAGCGTTCACGACGCCTTCATTGCGGGGCATGCCTCCAACTCGGTGTCTGTGGCGGTGGGGATGGCCCGGGCCAGAACGTTGCTTCATGAGGACTATAACGTGATCGCGCTGATCGGTGACGGCGCGTTGACCGGCGGACTGGCCTATGAGGGACTGTCCGACGCCGGCTCCAGCGGGGAGAATCTGCTGGTGATTTTGAACGACAATGGAATGTCCATCACCAAGAACGTGGGCGGCATTTCCAAGCTGTTGGCGCGGCACCACCTCCGCCCCCACTACTTGGCATTGAAACGGGGCTACCGCAACATGATGATGAAAACGTCTGTGGGCACCAGCGTTTACAACGTTTCATCCAAAATTAAGAAGGAGGTCAAGGGGACGCTCCTGCCTTCCAGTTTCTTTGAGGACATGGGCTTCACCTATATCGGCCCGGTGAACGGACACGATTTATCAGAGCTGACCAGAATTTTGAAGTGGGCCAAGAGCGTGAGCGGGCCTGTGCTGCTCCATGTACGCACTGTAAAGGGGAAAGGCTATCCACCGGCAGAACGCAACCCAGACCAGTTCCACGGCGTAACGCCTTTTGATGTCGCCACCGGAGAGCCTCTCCGCCAGAGTGGTTCAGACTTCTCCGCAGTGTTCGGCGAGGTGTTGTGCCAGCTGGCGGAGCAGGACGAACGGATTTGCGCCGTCACGGCGGCGATGCAGTCTGGCACCGGCCTCAGTGCGTTTGCCAAACGGTTCCCCCAGCGGTTCTTTGACGTGGGAATTGCGGAGGGCCACGCAGTAACCATGTGCGCCGGCATGGCGAGTCAGGGGCTGATTCCCGTGTTTGCCGTGTATTCCACCTTTTTGCAGCGCTCATTTGACATGATGATTCACGACATGGCCATCGAGGGGCTGCATATCGTGCTGTGCGTGGACCGCGCCGGACTGGTAGGGGAGGACGGCGAAACCCATCAGGGGATATTTGACCTGTCCCTCCTGTCCACAGTGCCCGGCATGACGGTGTTTGTGCCCTCCAGCTTTGCGGAGTTGCGGGTCATGCTTCGCCAGGCGGTGCTGGAGGTGCCCGGCCCTGTGGCGGTGCGCTATCCCAAAGGCGGGGAGCTGGTGTTTCACGATGATGCCAGCGGAGAACCGGTGACGGTGCTGGAGGAGGGCGGCGATGTGACGCTGGTCTCCTACGGCATTATGATCGGCGAGGTGCTGAAAGCGTCCGAGCTGCTTCGGGAGGCGGGCTTCGCGCCGGAGGTCATCAAGGTGAACCGGGTTGTCCCGCTGGACAGCGCAAAGATTCTAGCTTCTGCGGCGAAAACCGGCTGCGTGCTGATTTGCGAGGAGGAGACGGAGCCCAACTCCGTGGGCCAGTTCGTGGCCTCCGAGTTGACTGCCGGAGAAATGGAATGTAAGGTAAAATTACTCAACACCGGTTCCGGCTTCGTGACCCACGGCTCGGTGCCGGAGCTGCGGGCCATGTTAGGCATTGACGCCGCCCATATAGCGGCGGCGGCCAGGGAGGCGATGGGACGTGGCTAAGAAGCGGTTGGATGTGCGCATGACGGAGCTGGGTCTGGCGGAGAGCCGCCAAAAGGCCCAGGCCATCATTATGAGCGGCCAGGTCTTTGTGGACGGGAAGCGGCTGGATAAGTGCGGCGCGCCGGTGGCCGAGGAAGCTGCCATCGAGGTACACGGCAAGACCCTGCCCTACGTCAGCCGTGGGGGGCTGAAGCTGGAAAAGGCCATGAAAACCTTCCCCATTGATCTCCATGGTGTGACAGCGATGGACTGCGGGGCCTCCACCGGCGGTTTTACGGACTGTATGCTGCAAAACGGTGCGGCGAAGGTCTATGCCGTGGATGTGGGCTACGGCCAATTGGACTGGAAGCTGCGCAATGACAGCCGTGTGGTCAACCTGGAGCGCACCAACGCCCGGTACCTGACCAGGGAGGACATTCCGGAACCGCTGGAGTTTGTGTCCGTGGACGTTTCCTTCATCTCTCTGGGGCTGATTTTGCCCGCTCTCCGGCCACTGCTGGCGGAGAATGCCCAAATGGTCTGCCTGGTGAAGCCCCAGTTTGAGGCGGGCCGGGAAAAGGTGGGCAAGAAGGGCGTCGTCCGGGACCCAAAGGTGCATATCGAGGTGCTGGAGCAGTTCCTGCGCCATGCGGCGCAGAGTGATTTGACCGTAAAGGGACTTACCTTTTCACCGGTGAAAGGCCCGGAGGGGAATATTGAATATCTGGGCTGGCTGTCCGCCGCAGGCGGAGAGGTGGCCGTCCCCGATTTGGAAGCGCTGGTCAGGGAATCTCATGCAGAATTGGAGAAGTAAACGGAAATGAAAGTTGTGCTCAGCCCCAACCCTTACCGGGACAAGGGATTGCGTGCGGTGCAGACCGCCGACAAAATTTTAAGGGCGTCCGGTGTGGAGACCAGCATTTGCCTCCCGTTCCGTCCGGATGAGACTCTCGTCCTGCCGCCCAATGTGATAATGAAGGATATTCATACCGAAATCCGCAAGGCGGACCTCCTGATTTGCTTTGGCGGGGATGGCACGATCTTACATTCGGCCCGGCTGGTGCGGCCCTATAACATTCCAATTCTCGGTGTCAATCTGGGCAGCGTGGGCTTCATGGCGGAGCTGGAAAGCAGCGAGCTGTCCATGCTCTCCCTGCTGGCGGAGAAGAAGTACACCTGTGAAAAGCGGATGATGTTGGACGTGAGGGTGCTTCGAGGAGGGCGCAGCATTTTTCGGGATACGGCGTTGAACGACGTGGTGGTGACCAAGGGGACGGTCGCCCGGGAAATTGATGTCACCGTCACGGCAGACCATGTGAAGATGGTCGGATTTTCCGGAGACGGCGTCATCGTCTGCACACCCACCGGCTCCACGGCCTATTCCATGTCGGCGGGCGGTCCCATTGTGGAACCGACGGCGGAGAATATCATTGTGACGCCCATCTGCGCCCACGACCTGCGGGCCCGCTGCTGCGTGCTGGGGAAGGAGCGCATCATCGGCGTGACGGTGAGCAACCTGGCCCGCAAAAACGCGTATCTCTCTGCCGACGGAGGCCGTGCCTTCCGGCTCAGCAGCGATGATACGGTGGAGTTGCGGATGTCCAGCCAGTCCGTCCGGCTGGTGCGGCTGACGGACCGGAGCTTCTATGAAATTTTGAACCAAAAACTGGGTAAAGTGTAGTGTAAGGAGTGAGCGTATGAAGGAGGAGCGCCAGCGTATCCTGCTGGAACTCATCTCACAGGAGGAGATGGAAACCCAGGAGCAACTGCTTCAAGCCCTGCTCCGGCGGGGCATCCGCTGTACCCAGGCCACCGTTTCCAGAGACATTCGTGAGCTGCACCTGGTGAAGGGGCAGTCCGCCACAGGGCGGTATTGCTACGTTCTCCCTACAGCGGAGGGGACGGGCAATCAGGATCTGCGGCTGAAGAACATCTTTCGGGAGTGCGTCATCTCCTTCGACGTGGCGCAGAACATTGTGGTGCTGAAATCCATGCCCGGGCTGGCCAACGCCGCCGCCGCCGCCCTGGACGGCATGAAAATCGAGGGGATGGTGGGCACTCTGGCGGGGGACGACACTGCCATTCTGATCATGCGAACCAATCAGGCCGCGGAGCGCTTTTGCAGTGAATTGCGCCTGATGCTGAAATAATGAGGTAGCGCTATGCTGTCGATGCTGCATATTGAGAATATAGCGGTCATTGAGCAGGCCGAGATTCAGTTTGACGGCGGGTTCAACGTCCTGACCGGTGAGACCGGCGCGGGTAAATCTATTGTGGTGGACGCCATCGGCGCGGTGTTGGGCGGCCGCACCTCCCGGGACCTGATCCGCACAGGGGCACAGTCTGCGCTGGTCAGCGCGGAGTTCGTCTCCCTGCCGGACCTTGACTGGTTTCGGGAGAATGGCATGGGGCCGGATGAAACCGGCAGCCTTCTGGTTTCGCGGGAGATTCGGGGGGACGGCAAAAACATCTGCCGCCTGAACGGCAGGCCGCTGGCCCTGTCCCAGCTTCGGGAACTGGGGCGGCAGCTTCTGAACATTCATGGCCAGCACGATGGGCAGCAGCTCCTGGACCCGGCCTGTCACCTGGGCTATCTGGACAGCTTTGGAGGGACCCAGCCCCTGCTGGAGGCGTTCCAGACCTCCTATCGCAAGGTTTCGGAATTAAAGCGGCAAATCGTCTCCCTGAAAATGGACGATACTGAGAAGGCCCGGCGCATCGACACCCTGACCTACCAAATCGACGAGCTGGAGCGGGCCAATTTGCAGCCAGGGGAGGAGGAAGCCCTGACGGAGCGGCGGGACATCCTGCGCAACGCCGGAAAGCTGCTGGAGGCTATCGGGGCCGCCTACCGGGCCTTGTACGGCACCGACGATGCCGACGGCGCAAATTCCCTGGTGCTGACGGCGGAAAGCCAGCTGCGGAGCATTGGCCGCTACAGTGAGCAGTTCAACACCCTGGCGGAGCGGCTGGATGAGGTGCGCTATACCCTGGACGATGTGACGGAGCAGGTGCAGCAGGCGCGGGACAGCCTGGACTTTTCCGGCAGCGAACTGGATGAAATCGAGTCCCGGCTGGACCTCATCTTCCGCCTGCGGAAGAAGTACGGCGCTACGGTAGAGGATATGCTGGCCTACCTGGACAAGTGTAAGCGGGAGCTGGATGACATTGAGTACTCCAGCGACCGGATGGAGCAGCTGAAAAAGCAGCTGGTGGTGCAGGTGCAGGAGGCCAGAGAGCGGGCGTTGACCCTGTCCAAGGCCCGGAAGGCGGCGGCAGCCGCCTTGCAGCAGCGCATTCAAAAGGAGCTGTCCGACCTGGATATGCCCAGGGTGCGTTTCCAGGTGGAGTTTTCCCTCAAGCAGGCAGACTTCCACATGGACCAGATGGGGATGGATGAGGTGCAGTTCCTGATGTCCGCCAACGTGGGGGAGGACTTGAAGCCCATCCAGAAAATCGCCTCCGGCGGCGAGCTGGCCCGTATCATGCTGGCGCTGAAAAACGTGCTGGCGGAGAACGAGGCCATCACCACCCTGGTTTTTGACGAGGTGGATACCGGTGTGTCCGGCCGGGCGGCCTCCAAGGTGGCCCAGAAGATGGCGGACTTGGCCCGGCACAAGCAGGTGCTGGCCGTGACTCACCTGCCCCAAATCGCCGCCATGGCGGACGTTCACTTCTCTGTGGAGAAGGGGGAGCGGAACGGACGCACCTACACCCGGCTGGAGCGGCTGAACCGGGAGCAGCGGAAGCAGGAGATCGCCCGGCTCACCGGCGGCAGCATCGTGACCGAGGCCACGCTGAAAAGCGCGGAAGAGCTGTTGGACGAGAGTGAGCAGTACCGGGCGCGGCAGGCAGCCTGTTGACGCTGCGTGCCGCTGGACTTTCCGGCGGCGCTGTGTTATACTGCTGATAGCAAGTCTGACCGGAAAGGGGCGCTCGGTGTGCGGGGAAAGCTGATTGTATTGGAAGGGACGGACGGCAGCGGTAAGTCCACTCAATTCGCCGCGCTGTGCCGACATTTGGGGGGGGAGAAGACTCCCTACCGCCATGTGGTGTTCCCCCGCTACAAGGAACCCTCCGCCGCCCTGGTAAACCTGTATTTGCAGGGGGCCTTCGGCAGAAAACCGGGAGACGTGAACGCATACGCCGCCTCCAGCTTTTACGCGGTGGACCGTTACGCCTCCTATCGCCAGGACTGGGGTGAATGGTACAATCAGAGGGGTCTGGTGCTCTGTGATCGATACACCACCTCCAACGCCATCCATCAGGCGTCCAAGCTGCCGGAGGAGGAGCAAACCGCCTTTTGGCGGTGGTTGTATGAGTTTGAGTTTGACCGGCTTGGATTGCCCCGGCCCGATTTGGTGCTGTACCTGGATATGCCCACGGAGCAGTCGGTGCAGCTTCTGCGGAGCCGGGAAGCGGCTACCAACACCAGGGCCGACATCCATGAGCAGGACACGGCCTACCTGACCGCCTGCCGGGTGACGGCGCGGCGGGCGGCGGAGGTCCTGGGCTGGCGCAAAATCCCCTGCACCGCCGATGGGGCGCTTCGTTCCATCCAGGACATTCACGGGGAGATTTGGCAGGAAGTGACCGCTGCCCTGAACGGGGTAGCGTCAGTGTAATCAACGAAAGGAGCGTACAAGGATGGTTTACATTTTACTGGCAGACGGGTTTGAAACGGCGGAGGCTCTGTGCCCCTGCGATATGCTTCGGCGGGCCAATGTGCCGGTGCAGCTGGTGGGGGTCAACGGCCCCGTGGCCTGCTCCGGACAGAAGATTGCCGTCCAGACGGACATCACTCTGGAGGAGGTCTCCCTGGAGGAGACGGAGCTGCTGATGCTCCCCGGCGGCCTGGTGGGGGTAGACAATATCCTGGCCAGCGAAGCGGCCACAAGCCTGATTTGTCAGGCGGCTGCGGCGGGAAAGTATGTGGCCGCCATCTGCGCCGCGCCCACCATCCTGGGCAAGCTGGGCCTGCTGGAAGGGAAGCGGGCGGTCTGCTACCCCGGCATGGAGGACGGCCTCATCGGGGCGCAGCCCTGCGTGGGGGAGTGCGTCGTTGTGGACGGCAACATCGTCACCGGTGAAGCGGCCGGGTCCTCGATTGCGTTCGGCTTGAAGCTGGTGGAGCTGCTCCGCGGCGCAGAGGCGGAGCGAAAGGTGCATCAGGGCATCCACTACCACGGCTAACGAAAGAAGCGGCACCGCGCCGCGCAAATGAAGGAGCACCCATACTATGGCAGATGACGAGCTGCGGAAGGAACAGGAAACGGAAGAGGAAGAGAAGTGGCCCACCTTTGACTGGAAGGAAGGAATCTTCTCCCCTCAGCAGAACGGTGAGGATGAGGCGGACGCCACAAAAGTGATAAAGCAGGATGCGCCTCAGCCGGAACCGGAACAGCCGCACAGGGAACCGAAAAAGAAGAAAAAGCATATGAGTGTGCAGGCTACCATTCTGTCTGCGCTGGTGTACCTGTTGGGGGTGCTGCTCATCAGCTATGGCATTGCCACTGTGGGGTGGACCCTTGCCAATGACGTGCTGGCACTGAACAAGGAGGAGCTGACCGCAACGATTACGATCGTCAGCGGCGAGTCCGTAGACGAAATCGCGGAGGACCTTCAGGAGGCGGGGCTGATTGAGTACCCGCTCCTGTTCAAGCTCTTTGCGGCTTTCACCGGCAAGGCGGAGGACGGAAAAATCGTTTCCGGCACCTATGAGCTGACCACAGATATGGACTACAGCGCCCTGCTGACCAGCATCGGCCCGCAATCTCCGGTGCGCTCTGTGGTGACGGTCACCATTCCCGAGGGCTACACCCTGGAGGAGATTTTTACCCTGCTGGAGGAGAGCGGCGTCTGCTCTGCGGAGGATTTGATGGAGGCTGCGGAGACGGAGGACTTCGATTACGACTTCCTGGAGAACATCTCTGCCACAGGGGCCGCCAGGCTGGAAGGCTATCTGTTCCCAGATACCTATGAGTTCTATATGCAGGCGTCCGCCACCAGCGTCATCAATAAGCTGCTGTCCAACTTTGAGACACGCTTTGACGAGGAAATGCAGGCCCAGATGGAGGAGCTGGACAGGACGATGGAGGAGGTCATGATTGTGGCTTCCATCATTGAGAAGGAGACGGACGGCCAGGACCAGAAGGATATTGCCTCTGTCATCTATAACCGTCTCTCCGAAGATAATACGGAGACCAACGGTTACCTCCAGATGGATTCCACTATTCAATACCTGCTGGACGAGCGGAAGGAGACTCTGACGGCGGAGGACTTGGCCATTGACAGCCCCTATAACACCTACCTGTATCCCGGCCTGCCAGTGGGCTGCATCTGCTGCCCCGGCCTGGACGCCATCAAGGCGGCGCTGAACCCCAACGAGACGGATTATTATTACTTCTATCTGGGCAATGACGGCACCACCTACTTCTTCAGCGACTACACCTCCTTTATGCAGTTCCGGGAGGAGCAGCTTGCCGAGGCAGAGTCCGATGGCGAGGAGGAGGACACCACTTCCGCCGAGGAGGACGACGCGGCATGAGGCACGGAATCGAGCTGTTGGCCCCCGCCGGGGATATGGAACGGCTGTGCATGGCGGTGGCCTACGGCGCGGACGCGGTCTATCTGGCGGGCACCAGCTTTGGGATGCGGGCCTTTACGGGGAACTTCCAACCATCCGAGCTGTATGAGGCGGTGCGCTACTGTAAGGCGCACAATGTCGCCACCCACGTGACCGTCAACACCATGCCCCGCAACGAGGAAATCGCCCGGCTCCCCGCCTGGCTGGAGACGTTGGAGGACGCCGGGGTGACGGCGGTGATCGTGGCCGACCTGGGGGCCTTCCGGTTGGCGGAGCGGTATGCCCCCCATGTCCAGCGGCA
The DNA here is from genome assembly GCA_021201475.1 of Clostridiales bacterium. Classification (GTDB taxonomy): domain Bacteria; phylum Bacillota; class Clostridia; order Oscillospirales; family Oscillospiraceae; genus Onthomonas. Next base: position 44,027 of record JAJQEV010000002.1, on the reverse strand, counting down.
CATCTCCACCCAGGCCAGCGTGTCCAACTATGTGACCGCCGGGGCGTGGTATGATATGGGGGCCAGCCGGGTGATTCTGGCCCGGGAGCTTTCCCTGGCGGAGATTCGGGAGATACGCGCCCATGTGCCAAAAGACTTGGAGCTGGAGGCATTCGTCCACGGAGCCATGTGCGTCAGCTACTCCGGGCGGTGCCTGCTGTCCAATTATATGACCAACGATGCCCGGCGGGATTCCAGCCGGGGAGCCTGCGCCCAGCCCTGTCGCTACTCCTACGCACTGATGGAGGAAAAGCGGCCTGGGGAGTATTTCCCCATCGAAGAGGACGGAAAGGGCAGCTATATCCTGTCCTCCCGGGATATGTGCATGATCGACCATGTGGGGGAGCTGATGGATGCCGGCCTGAACAGCCTGAAAATCGAAGGCAGGGCCAAGAGCGCCTACTACGCCGCCCTGGTCACCGGGGCCTACCGTCACGCCATTGATGCGGCGGCAGCTGGGGAGCCGCTGAACCCGGTCTGGCGGGACGAGGTGGAGAAGGTCAGCCATCGGCACTATTCCACCGGCTTCTATTATGGCGACCCGGGGCAGTACTACCAGGATGACCGTTATATGCGGAACTTTCAGGTGGTGGCCATCTGCCAGTCCTGCGACGGGGACGGCAACGCTGTCTTCAGCCTGCGCAATAAGTACCGCGCCGGGGAACGGGTGGAGCTGATTGGCCCGGACATCCTGCCAATGGCCTTTACCGCCCCCATGATGGAGACGATGGAAGGGGAGCCCCTGGAGGAACCCCGCACCCCCCAGATGCTCTATCGGATGAAGCTGCCCCGGCAGGTCCCGCCCCTCTCCATTCTGCGGCGGGAAACGTGAATCGGAATCCATACCAGCAAAGCCCTTTGGCATAGCGCCAAAGGGCTTTGCTGATGACATATTGGTGGTTACGGCTGATCTTCCTTTGCCAGCTCTGCCAGCAGCTTTTTGTCCTCCTTGGAACTGAGATTCAGCTTTGCGTACAGGTCGGGCCGCCGCTCCCTGGTGCGGCGGAGGGACTCCTTCCGCCGCCAGCGCTCCACCTTCCCGTGGTCGCCGGACAGCAGGATTTGAGGCACCTCCCGGCCATGCCAGACCGCCGGGCGGGAGTACTGAGGGTACTCCAGCAGGTTATCCCAGTGGCTCTCATTCTCGTAGCACTCCGGGGAGGACAGCACCCCCGGCACCATCCGGCACACCGCGTCCGCAATGGCCATGGCGGCGTACTCGCCGCCGGTCAGTACGAAGTCCCCCAGGCTCACCTCCTCGTCCACGCACTCGTCCAGGAAGCGCTGGTCTACCCCCTCGTAGTGGCCGCAGACCAGAATCAGCCTGTCATAGGTGTTCACCAGCCGTTTGGCCTCCTGCTGGGTGAAGGTGACGCCACAGGGGGACATGAAGATGGTGTGGATTCGCCGCCCGGCCTCATCGCAGATATGCTTCCAGCAGCGGTAGAGGGGGTCAGCCTGCATAATGGCCCCATGGCCGCCGCCGTAGGGATAGTCGTCCACCTGGTTCTGGCGGTTGGTGGTGTAGTCCCGAATCTGGTGGGACTGGATTTTAATGATGTCCCGCTCCTGGGCCCGGCCCAGGATGGACTCGTTCATCATATCGTCCACACTGAGGGGGAAGAGGGTCATAATGTCGATTTGCATGGCGTAGCTCATCTTACTGTCCCAGCCCTTCCAGCACGGTCATCACGATCGCGCCCCGTGCGTCGTCGATTTCGTGGACGAAGGCGGGCACGTCCGGAATCAGGTATTCCTTCCCGTCCAGCCCGGCCACCTGGTACACGTCCTGGGCGGGATACTCCAGCACGTCCGTTACCTTGCCAAATACTGCGCCGGTTTCGGCGTTGACGGCGTCCATGCCAATGAGGTCGGCCACGAAATGCTCCCCCTCGTCAATGGGCAGGTCGGCGCGGCTGGCCGAAAGAATTTTATTCTTGAGCGGAAGGGCGTCGTCAATGGAGGAAATGCCCTCCAGCGTCAACAGGGCGTGGTTGCCCTGGACGCGGGCAGAGCGCACGGCAAAGGCGTTGCCGTTTACAAAGACGGTGTCCAGCCCGCCGAAATCCGCCGGGTCGTTCAGCCAACTCTCCACCTTCAACTCGCCGCGCACGCCGTGGGTGTTGATGATTTTGCCGATTTCCAGCATTTCTGTTTTCATCTTGCACAACTCCTTTTTGGGGTTGGATTTCTTGGGGTAAAAAAGCAGAGCCACCAGCCGGTGGCTCTGCTTTGTGTGTCATTCCATGATCTCCACCGAGACCCTGGTGTTGTTCCGCTGGGCGAAGGAGCGCACGACGGTGCGAATCTCCTTGGCAATGCGGCCCTGACGGCCAATCACCTTGCCCATATCCTCAGGGGCGACCCGAAGCTCCAGAACAACCTCACCGTCGCAATCAACCTCGTTGACGGAAACCGCATCAGGATTGTCCACCAGATTTTTTGCGATATAGATCAAGAGCTCTTTCATGCTGATCGATCCCTCCAGGATTACAGTACGCCAGCCTGCTTGAGCAGACGCTTCACGGTGTCAGTGGGCTGTGCGCCGGTCTTGATCCAGGCCTGGGTGCGCTCAGCATCGACTTTGATTTCTGCCGGCTCCGTCAGGGGATTGTAAGTGCCCAGCTGCTCGATAAAGCGACCGTCACGGGGATAGCGGGAGTCGGCCACCACGATACGATAGAAAGGGGCCTTCTTCGCGCCCATGCGGCGCAGTCTGATTTTCACCATTTATCATTCACCTCCAAAGATTATTCACAATTTATGATTAACACAATAATTTGTGTAAATCAGCAGGGGAGAGGTCAGCGCTTCTTCTTGCGCTTGTTGTTCTTGCGCTGGCGGCCTGCGCTGTGGCCTCCGCCGCCGAAGCGGCCGCTGAGCAGGCCCTCCATGCCGCTGGAGCCGCCGACGATGCCGGAGACATCGCCGCCGCTCATGGCCTGGCGCATGGCCTTGGGCATCTTGCCTCGGGCGAAGCGCTTGGTCAGCTGCTGCATCATCTCAAACTGCTTGAGCAGCTTGTTGACCTCCTGGACGGAGGTGCCGCTGCCTGCGGCGACACGCCGCTTGCGGGAGGCGTTCAGGATGGACGGGTCGTTCCGTTCCTTCTTCGTCATGGAGAGGATGATGGCCTCGGTCCGGTCAATGGCCTTCTCGTCGATCTGGCTCTCGTCCACCTTGCCGCTGAGGCCAGGCATACGGTTCAAAATGTCGCTCATGGAGCCCATCTTCTTGGTCTCCTCGAGCTGATCGTAGAAGTCCTGGAGGGTGAAGCGATTCTTGCGAATCTTCTTCTCCATCTCCTCGGCCTTTTCCTGGTCGAGCTGATCCTGGGCCTTTTCGATCAGGGTCAGCATATCGCCCATGCCAAGGATACGGCTGGCCATACGGTCCGGGTGGAACACCTCGATGGCGTCCAGTTTCTCACCCACGCCCGCGAACTTGATGGGCTTACCGGTGGTGGCCCGAATGGACAGGGCCGCGCCGCCACGGGCATCGCCATCCAGCTTGGTCAGCATGACGCCGGTGATATCCAGCGCAGCGTCGAAGGCTTCTGCGGCCCGCACCGCGTCCTGGCCAATCATGGCGTCCACCACCAGCAGGATCTCAGTCGGGGCGACGGCTTCCTTCATCCGCTTCAGCTCATCCATCAACTCATCGTCCACATGGAGGCGACCGGCGGTATCCAGGAATACGATGTCATTGCCGTGTTCTTTGGCGTGCTGTACGGCGGCTTTGGCGATTTCTACCGGATCGCCCTGCCCCTGCTCAAAGACAGGAATGTCCACCTGCTGACCAACCACCTGTAACTGCTGAATAGCGGCGGGGCGGTATACATCGCAGGCGACCAGCAGGGGCCGCATCCCATTTTTCGAACGAATGTAAGCGGCCAGCTTGGCGGCGTTGGTGGTCTTGCCTGCGCCCTGTAAGCCCACCATCATCACAACAGTGGGGGACTTGGGCGCGATGTTCAGCCGGGCGGCTTCCCCGCCCATGAGGGCAATCAGCTCTTCATTGACGATCTTCACCACCATCTGGGCAGGCGTCAGGGAGGAAATCACATCCTGCCCCACGGCCCGCTCCGTCACGCGGTTGATAAAGTCCTTTACCACGGAATAGCTGACATCGGCCTCCAGAAGGGCCAGCCGAATCTCCCGCATGGCCTCTCTGACATCGGATTCCGTCAGGCGGCCTTTGCTGCGGAGCTTGCTGAATACGCTGTTCAGTTTTTCTGTTAAACCTTCAAAAGCCATGAGGTTACTCCTTTAGCGCCTCTACTTTGGACTGGAGGGAGCCGATGAGGTCTGCCAAATCCCGGCTCCCGATATGGGTATCGTTCAGCTCAGCGATTTGGTCGGCCAGTGCGCTGACCTCCTGCAAGCCGCTCTGTACCTCCAGGAACCGGGCGATGATGCCGGTCTTTTCCTCCATCTCCGTCAAAATCGCGTCCGCCCGGACGATGACGTCCCGCACACCCTGCCGGGTGATGTTGGCGTTCTCCGCAATCTCTCCAAGAGATAAATCTTCATTGTAATAGAGGTCATAAAACTCTTTCTGGCGTTCGGTCAACAAATCACCGTAAAAGTCAAAAAGCATGGTTTTCTGGAATGCCTGATCCATGGTGTCCGCCGCCCTTCACACCGATTTGTAAAGCTGTCATGCTTTACAACGTGCTTATTATACCGTTAATCCAAAGCGTTGTCAAGTGCTTTTCCTTTCAAATTTGGCAAAAAATCAGGGCGCAGTGCATAACGGCGGGGAAATTGGAAAGACTTGTGGCAGGTGTTTTCACAGATTCAGCCGCCGAAGCATGCGTTGTGGGGCGGGGGGCGAATCGAACCGGAGGAATGACAGATGACAAGAGAAGAAGCCCTTTGCGCGGGCCGCACGGCCTGCGCCCGGTACCTGTCGGATGAGACCTGTCCGGCCCGTGAGACGGAGCGTTGGGCGCGTGCGGCGCTGCTGGCCCTGCGCACACAAATCGAGGAACTGGAACGCATGACTGCTTCAAGGCGGCAGACGCCCTCCGCCGCGGAGTGGCTGCTGGGCAACTTTTCCGTCTATCAGAGCCGTGTGCTGTTGGCGATGGAGGACTTTCAGGGCCGACAGCGGCTGCCCGCCTGCTCCAGCCGGGGCGACCAGGCACGGGTCGTCCTGTTGGCCCAGCGGGCGGTGGAGGTAGCCTGCGACGGCGAGGGCTGCCTCGCTTTTTTTGAAGGGGTGCAGGACACTGCCCCCCTGTCAGAGGCGGAGTGTGGTCTGCTGGGCAGCGCCCTGCTGCTGGGGCTGCTGCCGGTGCTGCGGCGGCTGTGCAGTCAGGTACAGGAGGCGGACTGGCGGCAGAAGGATACCCTTGCAGCCCTGGCGGAGGAGCTGCGTCAGGTCTTTGCCCTGTTTCACCAAGTAGTTGCGCCGGGGTTTGCCCGCAGGCTGGCGAAGCTGAGCGTTGCGGAGCGGATGCTTCGGCAGGATCCGGCAGGGCTGTATCCGACCCTGGCGGAGGAGAGCCGCAGCGCCTGCCGTGCCGCCTTGGCACGTATGGCGAAGCGGAAGCGGGTGCGGGAGCAGGACTTCGGGGAAGCACTGCTGGCCCAGGCCAGGCGGGAGGGCTGCTCTGTGGCGGCGCTGCTGTTTCCGGCCTCAAAAACAGGGGAGTGGTACCCGCTAACGGTGGCGGGCAGCTCCGTTGCGCTGGCGTTGCTGGCGCAGATTTTGTTGGGCCGGTGGTGGAGCGGGCTGCTGCTGGTGCTGCCGATCTCGGAGCTGGTGAAGCAGAGCCTGGACTTTCTGATACTCTGCTGGGTACCAGTGCGCCCGCTGCTGCGGCTAGCACTGGAGGACGGCGTCCCGGCGGAGGGGCGTACCCTGTGCGTCGTCCCCGCGCTGCTCTACGGCCAGCAGGCAGGGGAGCGGCTTGCCAAACGGCTGGAATACCATGCGCTGGTGTCCAAACGGGCGGGGAAGGAGACACGATACGGGATTTTGGTGGACTTACCGGACTCCTCGTCCGGGGAGGACGCCCTGCGGCGGGGCTGGGTCGCCAACGCACAGCAGGCCGTCGCCGCATTGAACGACAAATACGGCGGCGGTTTCTACCTGTTCTACCGGGAGCCGACCTATGCCCGGCGGGACGGCTGTTGGCGTGGCTGGGAGCGGAAACGGGGGGCCCTTCTGGAGCTGGCCCGCTATTTGCGGAAGCTGCCCTCCGGCATCCGTGTGCTGGAGGGGGAGGAAGCCGATTTGTTGGGCACCCGGTTCCTCCTGACCCTGGATGAGGATACCTGGCTGCTGCCGGACACGGCGGAAAACCTGATTGCCACCCTGCTCTGCCCCCTGAACCGGCCCAGGCTGGACGAGGGCAGGCGGGCGGTGCAGTCCGGTTACGGGATTTTGCAGCCTGCCGTAGGGGTTGCGCTGGAGGAGGAGGGGGCCACCGCCTTCGCCCGGCTGCACAGTGGGCAGGGAGGTACGGAACCCTATGCCTTTGCCTCCAGCGAGTTGTATCGGGATGCCTTTGACCGGGCCAGCTACACGGGGAAGGGCCTCATCGACATCGACGCTTTCCTCGCCTGCCTGAACCACAGGTTCCCGGAGGGGCAGGTGCTGTCCCACGACCTGCTGGAAGGGGAATACCTTCACACCGGCCTGGCGGGGGACTGCCCCGTGCTGGACGGTGCTCCCCAATCCGCCCTGGCCTATTACCGGCGGCTGCACCGCTGGACAAGGGGGGACTGGCAGACCCTTCCCTGGCTCAGGAAAACGGTGTGGAATGAGTTTGCACAGCGTGTGGAAAATCCTTTGAGCGCCCTTTCCAAGTGGAAGATTCTGGATAATTTGCGGCGCAGTCTGGTACCTGTCGCCCTGGTTTTGGCGCTGACGCTGAGTGCCTGCGGGGCGGGACGGGTGTTCTGGCCAGGCACCGCGCTTGCGCTGGCGGTCAGCGTGGAGGGCGTGCTGCTTCAGGCGCTGGCCTGCTTCCTGCGCCGGGGGAGACGGGGAACCGTTCATTACCGGACAAAGACGGTCTCCGGCCTGACCGGGGCGGTCAAGGTTGCGGCGGCCCGGTTCCTCCTGCTGCCCTGTGAGGCGTGGGTGCAGCTCTGGGCGGCGGTGACCGCCCTGGTTCGGATGGGCGTCACGCGGCGGGGGCTGTTGGATTGGACGGTCAGCGCCTCCGATGAGGACAGTAGTAGCGTATGGGCGGTGTGGCACAGGCTGCTGCCCGCTTCCGCCGTGGGGCTGGCGGTGCTGGTGCTGGGGCGGACGACGGCGGGAAAGCTGCTGGGGGTGCTGTGGCTCCTGTCCCCGCTGCTGGCCTGGTATCTGAGCCGACCGGAGAAAGCTGCCGCCTTGCCGGAACGGGAACAGGCGTTCCTGCGGGAGGAGGCCAGGGCGCTTTGGCGCTACTTTGACACCTTCCTGACCCCGGCGGATCACTTTTTGCCCCCGGACAACGTCCAGGAGCGCCCGGCGGCGGGCATCGCCCACCGCACCTCCCCCACCAACATGGGGCTGGCGCTGACAGCCTGCCTGGCCGCTCTTGACCTGGAACTGACGGAGCAGAGCAGGGCGCTTTTTCTGATTGACAGTCAGCTGACCGCCATGGAGGGGCTGGAGCGGTGTCACGGCCACTTCTTCAACTGGTATGATACCCGGCAGGCAGCACCCCTTTACCCCCGTTATCTCTCCACTGTGGACAGCGGCAACCTGTGCGCGGCCCTCATCGCCCTGGCCCAGGGGCTGCTGGAGCTGGGGGAGCCGCAGCTGGCCCGGCGTGCTCAGCGTTTGGCGGAGGAGATGGACTTCGCCTTCCTGTACGACAAGGGGCAGCACCTCTTCTATATCGGCTACGACGCAGAGGGCGGCAGCTATACGAACAGCTGGTACGATTTGATGTGCTCCGAAGCCCGCACCGCCAGCTATATCGCCATCGCCCGGGGCGAGGTGGAGGGGCGGCACTGGCGGCACCTGTCCCGGGCGCTGCTGCGCTCCGGGCGGTACGCCGGTATGGCCTCCTGGTCGGGCACGGCCTTTGAATACTTGATGCCCCAGCTCTTCCTGCCCGCACCCAGGGGGTCGCTGCTCCGGGAGACGCTGGCCTTCTGTGTGGCGGAGCAGTACAGGGAGCGGGGGCGGCAAAACGGCGTTTGGGGCGTGTCCGAGTCCGCCTTCTTCGCCCTGAACGGGGATGGCAGCTATTGCTATCAGGCGAGCGGCACCCCGTCCCTGGCGCTGGAGCGGGAGACAGGGCGACGGGTGGTAGCGCCCTACGCCTCCGCGCTGGCGCTGCCGGTGACGCCCCGGCTGGCGGCGAAGAACCTCCGGAGGCTGGACGCGCTGGGGATGAATGGTCAGTATGGCTTTTATGACGCGCTGGATCTGACCGTTCCCGGCGGGGCCATTGTCCGCACCTGGATGGTGCATCATCAGGGGATGAGCCTGCTGGCCATCGACAATGCGCTGCACCAGAACATTTTTGTGCGCCGCTTTTTGCGGGAACCGGCCATGGCGGCCTTCGCCCCTCTGCTGGGGGAGGCTCTGCCCACTGGCCCCGCCATGAGGCGCAGGGAGGGTACCATGAGGGAACCGAAACAGCCGCCGGTGGCGGCCTTTGTCCGAAGCGGCGCCGGATTCGACCCGGCGCTGCCCGCCGCCCATCTCTATTCGGACGGCAGTTTCCACAGCCTGTTGACTGCAGACGGCGGCGGCTGGTATGAGTTTGCCGGGAAGCGGGTGACAGGTGGCTCCAATGCGCTGACCATATCTGCCCGGCTGGAAGGGAAGGAGTACGCCGTCTTTCCCTGCGGCCAGGCGGACAGCCGCCTGGAATGGCGCTTTGAGGAGGAGCAGGCCGTGCTGATCCTGACGCGGGATTCCTTCCGCGTCAGGCAGGAGGTCGCGCAGCGCAGCGGCCTGAACGGGGCAAGGCACACAGTTCTTGTGGAGAATCGCAGCGAATCCGCCCTTACTGTGCGCTGCACCCTACAGCCGGTACTGCTGGAGGAGGACGCCTACGCCGCTCATCCGGCCTTTGCCCGGCTGGCGATCGAGAGCGAACCGCGCCCTCAGGGCGTCCTGTTCCGCCGCCGACCCAAGGAGGGGCGGGAGGCCCTCTGCCTGGCGGCCCTGTGGGACGGCCCGGTGGTGCGCTGGGACACGGCGCGGATACACGGGCCGCAGCCTGCCGGGCATACGGGGGCGGTCTGTGACCCGCAGCTGACGCTGGAGCTGGAGCTTCCGGCGGGGGAGACCGGGCGGCTTGTCCTGGCCCTCGCTGTGGGGGAAGAGGGCCAGGCGCTGCGGAACGCGGAAGGGATTCTGGGCGGGCTGAAGGCGGAGCAAACGCCCTTTGCCCTCCAGTTTTCCGAGCGCTACGACCTCACCCCCCAGGAACGGCAGGAGGCGGACAGGCTGCTTACTCATCTGCTGCACTGGCAGACGAAGCGAGTATCAGACGGCATCCCAGGCCCCCAGGCGCTGTGGCCCTTCGGGCTTTCCGGTGACCTGCCCATCGCCCTGGCAGAGGCGGGCGGGAACGATTGCCAGCGCCTCGCCCGGTTTGCCGCCGAGCATGAATTGCTGATGCGCTGCGGTTACCCCTTCGACCTGGTGTTCCTGGATAGGGGCGGAGCCTTGCGGGAGCCGCTCAGCGCCAGCCTGCAACAGCGCCACATCCCTGCCACCTTTGGGGGCAGCGGCGGCCTGCATCTGGTTGCCGGGCCGCCGGAGCGGTGGACGCCGCTCTATGCCGGGGCAACCATCGTGCTGCAAAACGAGGTGCCGCAGCTGCCGACAGACGTTGCTCTGCCCCTGACGGAGGGCGTTCCCATCCCGCCCCAGGAAGGAACGTGTCAATGGGTGTGGCTGGAGGAGGGGGTTCAGCTAACCCTGAACAACGCGCTGCCGCCCCGGCGCTGGAGCCACATCCTGGCTAACGAGTCCTTCGGCTGGCTGACGAATGAGTGCGGCACAGGGCACCTGTGGTACGGCAATGCCAGGGAGAATCAACTCCTCCCCTGGGAGAACGACCCCCTGGCCCAGCAGGGGCCGGAGGACCTGCTGCTCTCCGCAGAAGGGGAGGACATCTCCTGCTTTGCCCGCCGGGACGGCTGGGAGACGGTGGTGCGCTACAGTGCAGCAGCCGCCTCCTGGCAGAAGAAAAAGGGCGAAAAGGAAATCACCCTTACAGCTGAGATTCCCATGAAGGAGAATCGGAGAACCTTTCATCTGACCGTTTCCGGCTTCCAAACCCCGGTACAGCTTCGCTGGAAGCTGTGGCCGCAGCTGGCTGAGCGGCGCAGAGATGCCCGGTTCGTGCGGATTCAGCGGAAAAACGGCGGCGTTTCCCTGACGAACGGGGCAAATCAGGATTTTCCCGGCGTAAAGCTGCTGCTCCAGGCAGAGGGCTGCCCGTTGGAGATTGCCATGCTGCCGGACGGCAGTATCTGCCTGTCCTGCCCCATCACCGGAGCATTGGATTTAACGACAAGTATTTTAACTTCACAGATAGGGAAGCCGAAGCCGCCCCTCCTGCGACCGGATTATGACTGGCCGCAGCTAGCCTCACCGCTGCGGGTAGAGACGCCTGACGCGGCGCTGAATCACTACCTCAGCTTCTGGTGTCTCTATCAGGTGGTGGCCTGCCGCCTGTTCGGGCGCACCAGCCTGTATCAGTGCGGGGGAGCCTTCGGATTCCGGGACCAGCTTCAGGATGTCTGCGCCCTGATCCCCACCGCGCCGGAGCTGGCCCGCCAGCAGATTTTACGGGCGGCGGCGCATCAGTTCCGGGAGGGAGATGTACAGCACTGGTGGCACCCCAGAGGGACGGCGGAGCCGGAGCGGGGCGTCCGCACCCGTATCAGCGACGACCTGCTGTGGCTGCCCTACGCTCTGGCCTGCTGGAGGTCGGTGACGGGGGACGCATCCCTCCTCCGGGAGCGGGTGGGCTGGCTGACCAGCGAACCCCTCCAGCCCCAGGAGCAGGAGCGCTACGAAACTCCGGAACGAGACGGGGAAACTTCCTCCCTGTATGAACACGGCTGCGCCGCCATTCATTGCGTCATGGCCCGGGGCACCGGCGCACATGGCCTGCTGCTGATGGGTGGCGGGGACTGGAACGACGGCCTGAACCGCATCGGTGCAGACGGGAAAGGGGAGAGTGTCTGGCTGACCTGGTTCGCCGCGCTGGTGATGGAGCGATGGTCGGCGGTGGCGGAGGGGCAGAACGATGCTGCCCGGGCCGCCCGCTGTTCACAGCGGGCGAAGGAACTGGCCCAGGCGGCCAACCGGGCCTGGGACGGACACTGGTACCTCCGGGGCTATGACGATGGGGGCAAGCCCTTTGGCGGGGCGGGCCACCCGTTCTGCCAGATGGATTCCATCGCCCAGAGCTTTTCCGTCTTTGCGCCGAACCCCCAGCCAGAGCGGGGGAGGGAGGCGGTGCTGCAAGCGGTGTCCGCCCTGTATGACATCGACCACGGCACGGTCGCCCTTCTGCAGGGCGGCTTCCAGCCCGGCAGCGAGGCGGGCTATATTCAGAGCTATCCCGTCGGTGTGCGGGAGAACGGCGGACAGTACACCCACGGGGCAGTTTGGCTGGCCAGGGCCTGCTATCGGCTGGGGGAGCGGGAGACCGGCTGGCGGCTCCTGCACGACCTGTTGCCGGAGCATCACGACAGCGGCGTTTACGAAGGGGAACCCTATGTGCTGGCCGGGGACGTATCCACCGCCCCGGAGCAGGCGGGACGCTGCGGCTGGAGCTGGTATACCGGCGCTGCGGCATGGTATTACCGCACAGCGACGGAGGAACTGCTGGGGATACGGTTCCGGGACGGCAGGCTGTACCTGACCCCTCAGTTGCCGGAGAGCTGGGAGGGCTACCGGGCTACGCTGCGCCTCGCCGGAAAGACGCTGACCATCAGCGTCCATTGCAGCGGACCGTGTCAAATTCTGGTGGACGGTGTGCCCAGGGGGAACGGCATTGCCCTGGACAGCCTGGAACGGCAGACAGAGTTGACCGTTTTTTGCGGGAAATCCGCTGGATGCTGAAAAAAGGTAGTGCAAAATCTGAAAAATGCTGTATAATAAAGGTAACAGTTTGTTACCACAGGAAAGCGGGTCAACTGGGCCTGTTGCAGCACCTGCCTTCAAGGGTCGGACAGCCGTTTCTGTCACGCTGTCCGACCGACCTGGGCTGCTTCGGGATTTTTATTCCCCGAGGCAGCGGGCAGGCTGAAGCAGCACTTGCCGGAGAGCCGGCATAGATTTTTTGCGCTGCTGCGCACACGGAGGTTTGTGTACATTATGAATCCTATTGTATTTCCGGGTTTGGGGCTGACGTTCCAGATCGAGCGGGTGGCCTTATCTGTTTTTGGGAAGGACATCTACTGGTACGGCGTCATCATCGCCTGCGGCTTTTTGCTGGGGGTGCTGTGCGCCTGCCATCTGACCAGGGAGTGGGGGCTGAAATCGGATACCGTGTTGGATATGCTGTTCTTTGCGGCTCCCATTGCCATTGTCTGCGCCAGAGCGTATTATGTGGTCTTCTATCAGAGCCTTTACTACAATGCGGACGGTACATTTGACTGGGCAGAGGCCATCGCCATTTGGGACGGCGGGCTTGCCATCTACGGCGGCATCATCGGTGCGGTGATTACCTGTCTGATCTTCTGCGTAGTGCGCCACCACAGGTTCGGGGCGGTGGCGGATGTCTGCGCCTATGGCCTGCTGATCGGTCAGCTGATTGGCCGCTGGGGCAACTTCGTCAACCAGGAGGCGTATGGCGGCACCTGCACCGCCGTCTGGCGCATGGGCCTGACCCTGCAAAACGGCGATTACATCGAGGTTCACCCCACCTTTCTGTATGAGTCGCTGTGGAACCTGTTAGGGTTTCTGCTGCTCTATTTCCTCGTCCGCAGGCATCGGAAGTATGACGGTCAAATCTTCCTCTGCTATCTGTTCTGGTACGGCTTGGGCCGCTTTTTCATTGAGGGGATGCGGACGGACAGCCTGTACCTGTTCGACACCGGTATCCGGGTGTCCCAACTGGTGGCGCTGGTGACGGTAATTGTTACGGTGCAAATTTTGGTGATTCAGCTGTTCCGGAAGCACCCGAAGGAAAAACTCTTAGTCAACAGCCCACGCTCCGAGCTGCGGGAGGCGCAGGCAGAGGAGCCGGAGGCGACCCAGGAGGAGACGCAGCCCCAGCCTGCCACCGATGCCCCGGAGGAAACCGCCGAAGCGGAACCGGACAGCGTCGCGGAGCCGGAAACCGCCGAAGCGGAAGCGGACAGCACCGGGGAACCGGAAAACGCAGAAGGAGAACCGGACAGCGTCGCGGAAACAGCGCAAGCCGCAGAGGATTCTGACGACGAAAAAACAGAGCAGCCCCAGCCACCGGAGAAGGACGGCGAACCTGCTGCAGAATAAGGCAACTCCACATATTATATGTATGAAAAGAACGCACTCAGGGTCACACCTGAGGCGTTCTTTTTGTTCTATGCCTGTCCCGCTGCGCATAGAGTGGCAACAGGAAACAGGGGCGCGCCTGTCTGCGCACCCCGGAAAGCGGGGTACACCATGAACGATACGGCGTTGGAGCAGGCGGCGACCTGCCTGCCAAGGGAACTGCGGCTTGCCGCCCTGACCAAGGGGGAGCGGGGCCGCTATGAGGAGATTCGCCTGCGGGCGGGGCGGGGAATGTTCCTGACCGGAGCAGACGGCAGGGAGGAGCAGGTTATGCTGGGGGGCGAGGCGCTGCCGGTGTCGGCGGACGACCTTTCCCTGGTGGTGGAGTTGGCCACCCGGGCCAGCTTCCAAAACGCGGCGGAAAAGCTGAAATCCGGCTTTCTGCCCCTGAAAGGGGGGCATCGGCTGGGGCTGTGCGGCACGGTCACCGTGCGGGAGGGCAGCATCACTGGCTTCCGGGAGCTGTCATCCCTGGCCATCCGCATCGCCAGGCCGGTGCATGGCTTTGCCGAGCCGGTGGTCGCCCAGGTGTATCAGGGGGAGCGGCCCAGCAGCACCCTGATCCTCTCGCCGCCGGGCTACGGCAAGACCACTCTGTTGCGGGATTTGATTCGCCTCATCAGCCTGCGTTATCATCTGCGCATTGGCCTGGCGGACGAACGGGGGGAGGTGGCCGCCCTGTGGAAGGGGGTTCCCCAGATGGATGTGGGGCCCACCACCGATGTGCTGGACGGCTGCCCCAAGGCCCAGGGACTGATGCAGCTTCTGCGGGGCATGGGGCCGCAGCTGTTGGCGGCGGATGAAATCACCGCGCCGGAGGACGTGGCGGCCCTGAGCAGCGCGGCGAACTGCGGTGTGGCGCTGCTGGCCACCGCCCATGCCGCCGGGGTGGAGGAGCTGGGCCAGCGCCCCCTGTACCGGGAGCTGCTGGAGCAGGGGATTTTTCAGCAGGTGTGCATCCTGCGCAGAGAGGGCCAGCGGCGGTCCTGCACGGTGGAGGCGCTACCATGCAAAGGCTGATAGGGGGAGGGCTGGTGGTGCTGGCCTGCGTGGGCGGGGCGCTGCATCTCACCTGGCAACGCAGGGAGGTGCTGCGCACCCTGGAGCAGTTGATTGCGGCGCTGCTGCTGATGGAGCGGGAGCTTGGCCGTGGGGAGCCGGATACGGCGACCCTGTTGGAGCTGGCGGCGCAGTCCGTTGCAGGCTCTGCCTCCCGCTTTTTCCGGAACGTAGGGGAGGCACTGAACCGGAACGGAGAGCGCCCTCTGGCAGAGCTTTGGAGGGAGGAAGGGGAGGCCCTGGCGCTGCCTTCTTCCGCAAAGGCGGCGTTTGACGCCGCAGGGCAGATATTGGGGCGCTATGACGCCCGGGAGCAACGCAAAGGGCTGCACACCGCTGCCCAGACCCTACAGGAGGAATTACAGAGCGCAAAGGAGGAGGAAAAGCAAACCAGCCGTCTGACCCTGGCTCTTGGCTCCTGCACGGCGGTGTTTCTGCTGGTACTGCTTTTATAAGATGGTATGGAAATGGATGTCGATCTCATCTTCAGGATTGCCGCCATCGGCATTTTGGTGGCGGTGCTCAATCAGGTGCTGACCCGCTCCGGCCGGGATGAGCAGGCCACCATGGTCACGCTGGCGGGGCTGGTGGTGGTGCTGATGCTGGTGGTGCAGGAAATCAGCGACCTGTTTGAGTTGATCCGCACCCTGTTTGACCTGTGATGGAGGTGATGCTGCAAGTGGCGGCGGTGGCGGTGGTTGGCTCCGTTTGCACCCTACTGCTGAATCGGCAGCAGGGGGAGCTGGCGCTGCTGCTGGGCCTGGGCACCTGCGGAGTGGTGCTCTATCTGGTGCTGGAGCAGCTCAGCGGATTGGTGGCCCTCATCCGGGAGCTGGTGGACTGCGCGGAGGTGGACAGCGACCTGGTGCGCCCCCTGATGAAAACGGCGGCGGTGGCCATCGTCACCATGCTGACGGCCTCGGTGGCCCGGGACGCGGGGCAAACCGCCATTGCCGCTACGGTGCAGCTGTGCGGCTCCCTGTTGGCGCTGTGTCTGGCGGCGCCGCTGGTTCACGCGGTGCTGACGCTGGTGGCGGAGCTGCTGTGAGGCGGTGGAGTGCGGTGGCTGCAGCCGCCCTGCTGCTGTGGCTGCTCTGCGTTCCCGCTGCGGAGGCTGCTGACATCCTGGACGAGGTGTGGGACGTCGCCGGGGCGGATGAGGTGGCCGAAGCGGGGGAGGACGTGGTGGAGCAGACCCTGGACTGGGACATTGACCTGGCTGCGGGCCTGAGCGACCTGCTGGACAGGGCGGAGGAGGAGCTGGCGGGGCTGCTGAAAGAAGCCCTTCGCTCCGGCGTCCTGCTGCTGCTCACCGTGCTGCTGGCCGAGATGATGGCGGGGCTGGGGGTGAGTGTGGCGGGCGAGTGGCAGGACGGCGTCCGCGTCGTTGCCGCCCTGACGGTGACGGGGCTGGCGGTGGCCGATGCGGGGAACCTCATTGACCTGGGGCGGGAGACGATTCAGGAGCTGGATGCCTTCACCCAGATTTTGACCCCCGTGATGGCGACGGCCTGTGCCGCGGCAGGGAACGTCACCGGCGCAGCGGTGCGGCAGGCGGCTACGCTGCTTTGCTCCAGTGTGCTGATAAGCCTGGTGGATCGGCTGTTCCTGCCGCTGGTCTACGGTTACATCGCCATGACTGCGGGGGCCTGCGCCACCGGCAACCGGGGGCTGTCGGCGGTGGCAGGATTGCTGAAATGGTGCGTCACTGCGGCGCTGAAAGGGGTCCTGATGGTGTATACAGCGTTCCTCTCCTTCGCCAGCCTGGCGGCGGGGGAAACCGACGCCATGACGGCCCGGCTGACGAAATCCGCCATCAGCGGCCTGGTGCCGGTGGTGGGGGGCATCCTGTCCGACGCCGCCGATACCCTGCTGGCCGGGGCAGGGCTGCTCCGCAGCGTGCTGGGCATCTTTGGGGTGCTGGCGGTGCTGGGCTTCTGCCTGACCCCCTTCCTCCGGCTGGGGATGCAGTACCTCCTGTATCGGGCGGTGGCGGTGCTGGCGGCGGTGTTCCCCAATGCGGGGCTGTCCGGGCTGATCGAGGAGCTGGGTTCCGCCTTTGGGCTGGTGCTGGGGATGACGGGGGCCTGCGCCCTACTGACCCTCATCTCCATCTTTGCGGCCATGGCGGCGGTGCTGCCTACATGAGCGGCCTGGGAAGCTGGCTGCTGAGCATTACGGCGGCGGCCCTTCTGGTGGGAGTCCTTGAGGCCATGATACCGGAGGGCAGCGTGAAGGCGGTGAGCAGGCTGGGGTGCGGTCTGTTGCTGTTCTTCGTTCTGGTGCGCCCGCTGCTGGGAGACTCCTATGAGCGCCTGCTGGGGGAGCTGCACAGCTGGCAAAGCGAGATAGCAGAGGAGGCGGAGCAGTTGAACCAGGTAGAACTTTCATTGGAGGAAACCATCATAGCGGAGGAAGCGGCGGCATATATTCAGGCAGAGGCCGAGGAGCAGGGAATCCCCTGCAGCGTCATCGTCACCTGCGCCCAGAGCGAGGACGGCCTGACCCTGCCTGTGGCGGTGGAAATCGGGGGCGTTACCCAGGAGGCCCAGCGGGAGGCGCTGCGGACGCTGATTCAGGGGGCTTTCGCCCTATCGGAGGAGCAAATACACTTTACGTAGGCGGAAGAGGTGAGACAGGATGCGGGCCCCTGACTGGAAAAAGGGGAAGGAAGTTCTGAAGCGATTTCAATATGCGGGAATCGTGCTGCTGGCGGGCGTCCTGCTGCTGGCGTTCCCCATTGACTGGCAGACGGAATCGGACGCAGAACAGGAGGACGAGGCGGAAACCGCTGTGGAGGCGTTCGATGTCACCGCCTTAGAGGAGCGGCTGGCAGCCGTTATCGGGCAAATCGAGGACGTGGGGGAGGTGGAAGTGCTGGTCACGCTGTCCGCCAGCAGCAGGCAGGTGCTGGCCACGGATGAGACGGTGGGGGAGAGCTCCACCAAGACGGAGACGGTGCTGACCAAGGACGGCAGCGCGCAACAGTCCACCGTCACGGTGCAGACAATCTATCCCACCTTTCAGGGGGTGCTGGTGGTCTGCGACGGGGGAAACAATGCCACCGTCAAGCTGCAGGTGTTGAGCGCCGTCAAGGCGCTGACCGGGCTAAGCTCGGAGCAAATTTCAATCTGTGCGAGAGCAGGAGGTTCGTAACATTGAAAATCTGGAAACGGAATGCTGTGGTGGCAGCCATCGTGCTGTTCGTCTGCGTGGCAGTCTATTTGAACTGGTCCTATGACCAAACGGAGAGCGTGTCAGGCTCCACTTCGGAAGCGGTGGCGGAAAAGACCCTGGGTGAGACGGAGTTGGTCAGCGCCCAGGAGGAGCTGACGATGGAGGACAGCGTGGACACGGCCTCCGGCGAGAGCGAGGAGGAGGACGCCCTTGCGGAGCACGCCCTGGCGGAAGAGGACGCGTCCCAGACCGCCGCCGAGGAATCCGATTACTTCGACACCGCCCGCCTGAACCGGGAGGAGGCCCGGGACAGCGCCCTGAGCATTCTCCAGGAGACGGTGGATGACCCCTCGGCGGACAGCGATGCGGTCAACACGGCGGCGGAGTCCATCACGGCAATGGCTGCGGCTACCCTGGCGGAATCCCAAATTGAAAGCCTGGTGACGGCGAAGGGCTATGCGGATTGCGTGGCATTCATCGGGGACAGCTCCGTCAGCGTAGTGGTCAGCACGGAGAACGGGGAGTTGGAGGCCTCCGACATTGCGAAAATCACGGATATCGTATGCGGGGAGACGGAATTTTCTGCCAGTGATGTCAAGATCATTACTGCGGAGTGAGATGCGATAAGGTTCCCTGAAAAAAACTTTACAAATCCGGCTGAGTTTTGTATAATAGTATCACAAACAAAAAACACAGCAATGGAGGAATCAATTATGGAAGCATATAAAGCGATTATGACCAGAACCAGCATCCGCAGCTATCTGGAGCGGCCTATCGGCGACGATGAGGTGCGGAAGATTTTGGAGGCCGGCATGAGCGGCCCCAGTTGCGCCAACCGGCGGGACTGGTCCTTTGTGGTGGTGCGGGACAGGGAGACGCTGAACAAAATGGCGGACGCCAACGGCCGCCCGGCTACCCCGCTGCGGAAGGCGGCCCTGGGCATCCTGGTGTGCGGAGACCTGCAAAAGGCCTTCCAGCCCGCCCCGGACTATTGGATCATTGATGGCGCTATCGCCGCGCAGAACATGATTCTGGCGGCCCACGCCATGGGCATCGGCTCTGTCTGGCTGGGCACCTACCCCCAGATGGAGCGGGTGGAGAAGCAGGCGGCGCTGTTCGGCCTGCCGGAGCACATTGTGCCCCACTCCGTCATCGCCTTTGGCTACCCTGACCCGGAGGAGGAAGAACCGGCCAAGGAGAAGCGCTATGAGGCGGACTGCGTTCACTTTGAAACCTGGTGACGTTGCATGAGACCGGCTTTCGGGAGACCGAAGGCCGGTCTTTCTCTTTTGTGCGCCTCCAGGCGAAAGGAACTTCATGCCGGACTTGCCAAAACCGGAAGAACGTGGTATGATGAACGTAATCTGTGAAAAGTTGTGATAGTATGAGTTTTTTTGAATCGAATCAACGCCAGCAGACGGAGGCAATGGCGCAGGAGGCGGCGGAGCAGGAGAACCTCCATCGGCCCGCCATTACTGCGAAGGATGTCTACCTGAGCTACCGTTCCATCGCGCCGGTGAAGCGCCGCAACATCAGGCAGGCCTCCGGCTTCAAGGACGATGCCTTCAAAAAGAAGGGCCGTGTGGAGCATTTTGAGGCCCTCCACGGCGTTTCCTTCGAGGTTGAAAAGGGAGAAATTATTGGCCTGATCGGGCGGAACGGCAGCGGAAAATCCACCCTGCTGCGGGTGCTGGCCGGCATTTTTGAGCCGGATAAAGGCAACGTGAACCTGCATGGGAACACGGTTTCCCTGCTGGCGCTGGGCGTGGGCTTCCAGATGCAGCTGTCCGGGCGGGAGAATATCTACCTCTCTGGTCTGCTGCTGGGCTTCAGCAAGGCGGAAATTGACGATCAGATCGATGAAATCATCGAATTCTCCGAGTTGGGCCGTTTTATTGAGCAGCCGGTGCGCACCTATTCCAGCGGTATGCAGTCCAAGCTGGGCTTCGCCATTACGGCCATCCTCAAGACGGATATCATCCTGGTGGACGAAGTGCTGTCCGTAGGCGACTCTCACTTTAAAAAGAAGAGCGGACGGAAGATGGCTGAACTCATCAGTGAGAAGAGCCGTACGGTGGTTATTGTCTCTCACAACCCGGAGACCATCCGCACCAACTGCGAAAAGGTGATTTGGCTCCATGACGGCGACATCCTTAAAATAGGCCCCACGAATGAAGTGGTGGACGAATACGAGGCCTTTATGGCGCAGTACGATGTGGAGGCCTGGGAGAAGCCGAAAAAAAAGAAGTAACGTGAAGCTACGGAGAGGGAGGACCATAGCACATGGGAAAGTATTTTGGCACGGACGGGTTTCGCGGGGAAGCGAACGTGTCCCTGCGGGCGGAGCACGCCTACCGAATCGGCCGCTATTTGGGCGCCTGCTATCACAAAACGGGGGAGCGGTGTCGGGTGGTCATCGGCAAGGACACCCGCCGCTCCTGCGATATGCTGGAAAGCGCCCTGGCCTCCGGTCTGAACGCCTCCGGCGCGGACGCCTATATGTTGCGGGTGACTACTACCCCCAGCGTCTCCTATATCGCCCATACGGACGGGTTTGACTGCGGAATTATGATTTCCGCCAGCCACAACCCCTATTATGACAACGGCATCAAGCTGCTGAACAGCCGGGGCGAGAAGATGGACGAGGAGACCATCCAGAAAATCGAAGCCTACCTGGACGAACCGGTGGACACCCTGCCCCTGGCCCAGCGGGCCGAGGTGGGCCGCGTGGTGGAATATGAAGCGGGCCGCAACCGCTATATGGGCTACCTGATTGCCCAGGCTATCTACTCCTTCCGTGGGATGCGGGTGGGGCTGGACTGCGCCAACGGCAGCGCCTCCTCCATCGCCCGCAGCGTGTTTGATGCGCTGGGGGCAACCACCTACGTCATGGCCGACCAGCCAGACGGGGTGAACATCAATGACGGGGTGGGCAGCACCCACATCAAGGCACTCCAGTCCTTTGTGGTGGAGCACAAGCTGGACGTGGGCTTTGCCTATGACGGGGACGCGGACCGCTGCCTCTGCGTGGATGAGAAGGGCAATGTGGTCAACGGCGACCTTATCATGTATATCTACGCCAAATATATGAAGGAGCGGGGCAAGCTGCTGACGAATACAGTTGTGACCACCGTTATGTCCAACTTCGGCCTGTACAAGGCGTTTGACGCGGCGGGCATCGATTATGCCAAGACCGACGTGGGAGACAAGTACGTCTATGAGTACATGACCCAGCACGGGAACCGCCTGGGCGGCGAGCAGTCGGGCCATATCATTTTCAGCAAGTACGCCACCACCGGGGACGGCATCCTGACCAGCCTGAAAATGATGCAGGTGCTGCTGGCGAAAAAGATGCCCCTGTCGGAGCTGGCCCAGCCGGTGCGCATCTATCCCCAGGTGCTGAAGAACATTCGGGTGCGCTCCAAACCGGAGGCGCAGAACGACCCGGCGGTGCAGGCGGCCGTGCAGAAGGTGGCCGACCGGCTGGGAGACAGCGGCCGCATCCTGGTGCGGGAGAGCGGGACGGAACCGCTGATTCGCGTCATGGTGGAGGCGGAGACTCAGGAGGAGTGCGAACGCTATGTGGACTCAGTGCTGGAGGTCATCCGTGCCCAGGGCCACGAGGCGAAAACGGAATAAAGCAAGGCGCCGGACAGTTCGTCCGGCGCCGTAGTTTATGGTGGAAGTTATTCCATAATCTGGCGATGCTGCTCGCCGTTCGTGTTCCACTTGATGTCAGAACGGTCCCGCAGCCAGTTGGGCAGTGAGCGGGACTTGATGCCCGACAGTATCCCCATGGCGATGAAGTTTGTGATGATGGAGGAGCCGCCGTAGCTGATAAAAGGCAGGGTCAGGCCGATAGTGGGTACCACATAGAGGCAGACCCCCACATTGATGATGATCTGGGCCAGTAGCATGGCGCTGTAGCCCACGGCAATTAGGGCATAGAAGGAGTCGCTGGCGGTCAGGGCGATATACAGGCACCGGAGCACAATGGCCATCAGCACAAGCAACACCACCGTGCAGCCCACCAGCCCCCATTCTTCCGCGCAGGAGGAGAAGATGAAGTCCGTTGTGCGCTCCGGCAGGGAGTTGGAGGAGGAGGATTGGGTGATGGTACCCTGCAAATAGCCCTGACCGGTCAGCCCGCCGGAGCGGATGGCAATCAGGGAGCGGCGCTGGTGAAAGCCGACCCCCTGAGGGTCATAGCTGTGATCCATCACCACCAGGATGCGGCGCTTCATATAGTTGGTGTCGGGCAGGATATTCCAAAGCACCAGTCCGGCCGCGCCCACGCAGGCCGCGCCCAGCACAAACCAGCGCTTTTTAATGCCGGCACACCACAGCATGGCAAGCCAAATTACAACATAAATCAGGCAGGAGCCCACATCGCCGGTGACGACCACCATGAAGCCCACCGGAATACCCAGCGCCAGCGCCAACAGCACAACGGAGGAAATGCTGCTGGGGTCGCCCCGCTTTTGGAGGTATACCACAAAGCCGGCCAACAGGATGGTGAAGAACAGCTTGTTGATTTCGGCGGGCTGGATGGTGAAGGGGATACCGGGGATGTCCACCCAGGCCCGGTTGCCGCTGGTGGCATTGGCTGCGGCGGGGAAGACCAACACCAGCAGTTGGAAGGCCACACACAGCGGAATGACGATATACCAGCGCTCCATCAGCACACGAATATTTAGCTGGCTCATCACGAAATATAGCACAATACCAATGCCAACGCACATGGCCTGCTTCATGGGCAGACTGTGAAAGCCTTCCCGATACCGGGAGGCGGAGTAAATCAGCACCAGGCCAAAGGAGCTGGCCAGGACACAGAGGGAGAGCAGAATATGGTCTGCCCCCTTCAGGGCGTCAACAATTAAATCGCGTATCGCGGACATGGTTTCACTTCTTTCTGGGGTAAATGGGAAACGATAGCAAGCCTATTATAACACGAAAGCGGAATGATGTAAACAGCTTTTGCATCTTCGGGGCAGATATGCTATAATGGCAACGATACTGCGCGGAACCCTGTCAATGGAAAGGAAGCGACTGCCCATGGAATATGAAACCCATTCCGCCGCCGAAACGGAGGCGCTGGGGGAGCGGCTGGCCTCCGCCCTGGGCCAGGGGGCGGTGCTGGCCTATACCGGCGACCTGGGAGCGGGAAAGACGGCGTTTACCCGGGGGCTGGCGCGGGGGCTGGGCTTCACCGGTCGGGTCACGTCCCCCACCTTCACCATCGTCAACGAGTATGAGGGGGGACGGTTGCCCCTGTTCCACTTTGATATGTACCGGCTGAGCGGCTCTGACGAGCTGTACGACATCGGCTGGGAGGACTACCTGGCCCGGGGCGGCATCTGTGCCGTGGAGTGGAGCGAAATCGTGGACGATGCACTGGATGGCTGCGTCCGGGTGGACATCCGCCGAGGCGGCGATGAGGAGAGCCGCAACATCACGATAACGGGAGTGGAAGGATTTTGAATATTTTAGCGCTGGAGTCCTCCGCGAAGGCGGCGTCGGTGGCTGTGTGCCGGGATGCCTTCCTGCTGGCGGAATCTTATCAGAATAACGGCATGACCCACAGCACGACGCTGCTGCCCATGTGTGAGAGCCTGCTGGCAAACGTGGGGCTGTCGCTGGCCGACATCGACCTGATCGCCTGCGCCAACGGCCCAGGCTCCTTTACCGGGCTGCGCATCGGCCTGTCCATGGCGAAGGGGCTGGCCTGGCCGGAGGAGAAGCCCTGCGTGGGGGTGTCCACGCTGGAGGCAATGGCGTGGAACGCCAGCATGGTGCCCGGCGCGATCTGCTGCGCCATGGACGCCAGACGCAGCCAGGTGTACAACGCCCTGTTTGAAAGCGACGGTCGGGGGAAGCTCACCCGTCTGACGGAGGATCGGGCCATCAGCCTGGAGGAACTGTTTGCCTCGGAAAAAATGGGGGAAACCTCGCAATTTCTTGTTGGCGATGGAGCGGAACTGTGCTATAATTATGGGAAGGAGAGGGGCTATGACCTGGTGCTTGCCCCGGAAAATCTGCGGCATCAGAGGGCCTGGGGGGTTGCGCGGGCGGCTCTCCGCTTTCTGGAGACAGGGCAGCCCTGCTCCGGCGGCGCACTGGAGGCCCGATACCTTCGGCTGAGCCAGGCGGAGCGGGAGCGCCGTGAACGGATGAACGCGAAGCAGATCCCCTGATGCAGTCAGAGACCACAACGTTCAAGATAAGAAGGAGCGCGTTTCTATGTTGTACAAAGACAATCCGAAGCTGCACGTTCTGGAGCATCCGCTGATTTCCCACAAGCTGGCGATTTTGCGGAATGAAGAGACCGGCACCCATGAGTTCCGCACCATCGTCGCGGAGATCGCTACCCTCATTACCTATGAAGCCACCCGGAATATGACCACAGAGCCGGTGGACGTTCAGACCCCAGTGGGCATCGCCCACTGCCAGACCCTCAGCGGGAAAAAGGTGGCCATCGTGCCCATCCTCCGTGCTGGACTGGGAATGGTAGACGGCATACTGAACCTGCTGCCATCCGCCAAGGTGGGGCATATCGGCCTGTACCGCGACCCGGAGACCCTGGCGCCGGTGGAGTATTACTGTAAAATGCCCCCGGACATCGCGGAGCGGGATGTCATCATCGTTGACCCCATGCTGGCCACCGGCGGCAGCGCGTCCGCAGCCATCCAGTTCATGAAGGAGTACGGTTGTACCAAAATCACCATGATGAACATTATCGCCGCCCCGGAGGGGATGGATTGCATCGCCAGAGAGCATCCCGATGTGGAAGTCTATGTGGCGGCGCTGGATGACCATCTGAATGAGCACGGTTATATTGTACCCGGCCTGGGCGATGCCGGAGACCGGATTTTTGGCACAAAATAAGAGCATACCGAAAACGGACGGAGAATTCAAATCTGTATTTTCCGTCCGTTTTTGCGAAAAATGCAGGATAAACAGAGGATGCAGCCGGAGAGAACGATGTGAAGCAGAGCAGGAGCGGATAAACGAAGATACGTTTATCCGCTCACAGAAATCCCAGGAAGACGGGCCTGCTTGCCTGGCGCCTGGCGTGAAACAGACAATGGACACAGCATTAGAGGAGTGAATACGATGAACTATAAAGTTAACAGAATAGACGACCAGACATGGTCTGTTGAAGATGAGGGCGTTCGCTTCTTTCTCTTGACCGGCACGGAAAAGGGTCTGGTCATTGACAGCGGCAGGACGACCAAAAATGCCAGAGAGATCGCGGAATCCATCACAAGCCTGCCGTTGCAGCTGCTGAACACACACGCCGATATGGATCATACTGCCGGCAATGACGCTTTTGACACGACGCTGATGCATCCGGCCGAGTATGTCAATTATTTTCAGCGGGGAGCGACCCATCCGACGCCGACTCCGGTGTGGGACGGCGATGTAATTGACCTCGGCGGCCGACCGCTGCGGGTAATCACGCAGCCTGGTCACACCCCCGGCAGCATCGCGCTTTTGGACATCAATCGACGGGTATTGTTCAGCGGGGACTCTATCCAGAACGGTAAAATCTTTCTGTTTGGCCCCATGCGGAATCTGATTGGTTATCGGCAGAGCCTGGACAAAGTATGGGCGCATCGGTCAGAGTATGACCTGATTTACCCCTCCCACGCAGATTTGCCGCTGAAACCGGAAATCATTCCTGAACTCATGGCCTGTATGGACAAAATCCTGGCAGGAGAGGCTTCCTTCCAGGCAGGCGAGAGGTTTGGTGCACAGATCAAAATCTATGATATGGGAACAGCGGCGTTCCTGTGCGATTAAGCTGCTTTGAGGAATATAAGAAACCCAATGAAATATAACCTGCTCCCGGAGTTTCAAAAATATAGTTGGATACGGCTCCCCACCCAGCCGTGGATGTTAAAGGCCGCAAATGCGCTGATGCCCGTGATACAGCACGGCAGGAAGCTGGACTCCCGCCAGCAATCTGAAAAGGTGCAAATCGGGGACTGTACGGCTGACCTGATCCAGCCCAAGAGCGGCACAGACGCCCTTTTGATTTATTATCACGGCGGGGCCTTTCTCATCAAGGCAGCTGCTTATCACAAAAACCTCGCCCAGACTTATGCGCTGAACGCCAACTGTGCGGTGCTGTTTGTGGATTACCGTCTGGCTCCCAAATACAGGTTCCCGATTCCTGTCATGGACTGCTTTGCAGCATACTCCTGGGCTTTGGAGCATCTGCCTTTCAAGAAGCTGATTGTTGGTGGCGACAGCGCCGGGGCTGACCTGGCCATGTCGGTCATGCTGCTGGCCAGAGAAAAAGGGCTGCGGATGCCGGACGGACAGATGTTGATCTATCCGGGTGCGGCCAGCAGCCCTGATACAGAATCCATGCATAAATTTACAGATACCCCCATGTGGAACTCGGTGTTGAACGCAAAGGCGTTGGCGCTGTATGCGGATGAAAAAGACCGTAGCAATCCACTGTTCATGCCGCTGCTCTCCGAGAATTTTATCGGATTCCCAACAGCATATCTGGAGACAACGGAGTTTGACTGCCTCCACGATGCGGGGATTGAGATCGCACAACGCTATCGCAAAGACGGTATAGAGGTCACGCTAAATGAAACCCGGCACACTATGCACGGCTATGATATTGCGGAGAGGTCTCCGTACGTTCGGGAGCAGGTAGCTAAAAGAATTTGCTTCCTTACACAGCGCTTCGCGCCCTGACCTGGCTGCCTTTTGCAGCTTTCATCCTGTTATCTGACAAAAATGAGGTAAGCAAATGACTAAAATCACACACCACCTGATGGACGACATCAAAACGCAGCTGATAGAGGACGCCAAAGGATGGCCCCTGGAAAAACAGTTTTCCCTGCGGCTGGCGAAGCCTGACACCTGGATTGTAAAATGGTTCAACCCCAGCCAGGACACCCCCTGCCCGCACATTTTAATCGGCAGAGATTATGCGCTAGTGATAGACGCCACGGAAATGACTTACGATTTCAGGGGCTACATCGAACGCTACGTCACGGACAAGCCGTTAAAGGTCGCGAGTACCCACGCCCACGGCGACCACACCCTTGCCAACTGGCAGTTCAACGACTGTGAAATCTATATGTCCGAACCGGCCTGGGAGGAAATCAAAAAGAGCCGGGAGCAGGAGTGGAATCAGCCTCGCCAACGTGGCCATCAGAAGGGCGACTATGTCCCCACGATCCTGAAGCCCGGTGACATCATCGACCTGGGCGGCCGCAGACTTGAGG
Organism: Clostridiales bacterium; assembly: GCA_021201475.1. Classification (GTDB taxonomy): domain Bacteria; phylum Bacillota; class Clostridia; order Oscillospirales; family Oscillospiraceae; genus Onthomonas. The sequence continues at coordinate 17,031 of JAJQEV010000002.1, read as the reverse complement.
TTTTGGAATATAACCCCTGCCACAGCCCTACAAGCCTGATTTATCTTGACCTGACCTATGGGATTCTCTTCCCCGGCGACGAGATTGACCCCGGCCAGATCAATATCTGGAATACCAGCGTTGAGACCTTCCGCAATAATATGCTGGGCTTGAAAGCGCGGGCGGACGATTTTGACATGATCTGCTCACCGCACAACGGCTCCCCGCAGCACGCGAAAATTCTGGACTACTACATCGAGAACTGCGACCGCATCATGAGCGGCATCGAGGGCGATATGGATAAGGGCTCCATGTCCTACCTGCTCAATCCCTTCGAGCCCAGGTCGGAGGAAACCGTAAAGCAGCGCCGCTTCGACCCGCAGATCCGCAGAAGCGTCTGGAAGGGCACCGCAATCAATTATAATATCGACTTGATCTGGGACTCTCAGCTGGAGAAAGGAAAAGAGGAAACAAGATGAATGAGTTAAAGGCCGGCGCCGCGCGGGTCTGTATCGACCCACCGGCCGAAGAATATCCCTTCCCGTCCAATTTTGGCACGCTGGACGGAATATACGACCCCTGCCATGTGAGGGCGCTTGCACTGGAAAGCGGCGGCAGACGGCTTGTATTTGTCGTCTATGAGCTAAGCACCTGCCGGGCATTAAAGATCTTGAAAAGATTCTGGCCGACGCCTGCGGCATTGACGCCCGGGACATCATTCTCAGTGTGACCCACAACCACACCTCACCCTGCGACCGGAGTAAATTCCCTGCCCCTGCGCAGAAGTTTGAGCTTTTTCGTGAGATTGAAAAGCAGGCCGGCATACAGGCCTGCCGCGAGGCCATCGCCTCCTTAAGGCCGGCCCGTTTCGGCTTCGGGCAGACCTTGAGCTTCTGCAATGTAAACCGGGATCTGAAAACCCGCTTTGGCTTCTGGGTGGAAGGACCGAATTACGGAGGATACAGCGACAAACGCCTGTCCATAATCAAATTTGTGGATATGGAAGGAAACCTGATCGCCGCGCTGATGAATTACTGCTGCCACGCGACCTGCGCGTTTCTGCAGAAGGATACGGACGGAAAATGGAAGTCCTCCGGAAATTTCCCGGGAATCGCCAGCCGCTTCGTGGAAGAATACTACGGCGGGGACGCCGTCGCCCTATGGACCTCCGGCTCAGCGGGCAATCAGGATCCCATCCTCTTTGACTATGGCTGGCAGGAATTTACGGACGGCTATGTGACAAAAATCGCCGAACCTGACGGAACCGGTTACCTGCATATGGAGGAGCTGGGGCGCAGACAGGGCGCGGAGGCCGTTTCCTGCCTGGAAAACATTTCCTGCGACAGCTGTGAGGCAGCGCTTACCTACCTGACGTCCACGGTTAAGGTTCCGGCAAGGAAAAGAGTGGGAGCGGCCGCCGAATCCGGCCCCTTTGGCCTCAGGGTGGGCGGTGAAGGCCCGCGTACCGATTTCAGCGCTCCCATCATGCCCAACTTTCCTGCCTTTGAGCCCAATCCGGGGGTGACCGTCAACTATACGTTAAACCTCCTTCGCCTGGGGAAAATTGACGTAATTCTGACCAGCGGCGAACTGTATGCGGAGATTGGCAGAGACATGATCAGGGAAAGCACGGCGGAGCACGCCTTTGTCATTACCCACATTCCCGGACAGGGCGGCTATACGCTGGACCAGAGCTCCCGGGATCACAAAACCTTTCAGGCATTTGGGCCGGTGGAGCCGGGAACGGCCGATGCCCTGCTGATAGAGCAGTCCCGCAGGCTGAGCCAGCTGGCCGAGGCAGAGGTGGACTGACCGGTAATTTCATTGTCCAGGAGATTGCAGGATGATATGATGAAAGCGACAAAAGGGTAAGTATGTCCGGCTTGCGCTACAGGACCATTAAAACGGAATATATTGCTGTGAAACAATAATATATCTTCCGCATGGGAAACGGCGACTGTTTCCGCGTCGCCTGTTTTGGGACTATCCGTCTTTTTCATATACTCATTAAAGCATGCTCCTACCACAAGGCAATGAAAAACAGTAGTACCGAAACGGTACGATGCGTTCCGGTACTAGTGTTATCTCACAAGGGTCTGCCCGCTATTTGATTTAACGCCTACGTTCAAACAGCCATTCCCGCACTGTGTCCAAATCGTATGCTACGCGCCAGGTATTCGTATGCTCTGTGGCATCGGAGGAGGTAACGTCATCCCGCATGACAGTTCCGGTATCAAAAACCGTCCAGTTGATGGTTGTTCCGGTGGAAGCCTGTTCCGCTGCAAGCTGCTCCTGCTCCTCATCTGTAAGCGCGGCAGACCACTGTGCAATGGTGACTTCCGTTCCGGCTGCTTCCACCGCCTCTGTAATTTCAGTCATGCCCGGATAGGCCCTCGCATCCCCTTCGGAGCAAATCATCCAGATGTTCTGCGAGGCAAGGTCTGCGATGGAATCCGTATAGGCGGAATCTGTCTGACCGGCAACCAGAAGGGCACCGGCGAACTCGTCCGGGTAGTCGATCAGCAGTTTGATGGAGCGTATCGTTCCGGAGGACTGACCCACAAGATACTCTCTGGATGTGTCTACACTGTACTGACTGACGATCTCCGTCACCAACTCCATGGTGTAGGCCGGGTCTTCGGTGTTGGAATCCTCGTATTGCGGAACCAGCACGATGGTTTCGTGTTCGCTCTGCCATTCTTCCGTTGTCCAGATCACGCCTCCCAGGCTCTCCGTCAGCGCAAGATATTCGTCGCTGCCCTCGCCGGTGGCGTCCGGCATAAACAGGACAAGGGGATATACCGTATCCTCGTTGTAATTCTCCGGCAGATAAAGGCTGTACATCAGAGTGGTTCCGTCCGTGAGTGTAAAGGTGTCCTGCGAGAAATTTTCCACCAGGAGATTTACGTTTTCGGCATAGTCTGTGGAATAACTCTCTGCCCAGGCCTCCAATACAGCGCCATCCGAGAACGAGATACTTCCTGTCTGCCGGACGGTGACGGACAGCTGATTGCTGAGAGATGTCTGTGTAGACATAGTCCCTCGGCCGCTGCTGTTACCGTTGCCCTGCATCGTGCCGCCTGTCTTTTCGGACGCATCGGAACCGTCCAGCCCGGAACGGTCTTCCTTTTCTCCGTCTCCAAAGTTGGCGTCTTCCCTTTCTCCAAAGTCGGCGTCTTCTGAGCTGTCAAAGTCTGTCACGGCGCCATCGTCGAAACCGCCTCGGTCTCCCATCGTTCCGCCGCTGTAAGAGACGGAATCGCCAGAGCCGCTGCCGCCATAGTTCGTGGTCGTGTAATCCGTAGACAGTTCAATCAGCACATAATTTCCGGCTGCACTTTCATCAGGCAGAACTGCCTCTGAATTTGTGTAAACAGCCTCGATCTCATAGCTGTCAACCTCATAATCCTCTGCTGAGACACTGGTTGGGTCAACCGCTGCATCATATGCAAGGACGATATACCACGGCTTCTGACCGTCTCCATATACATTTGTGACCAGGTAGCAGTCCTGAAGCGACGGTTCATCTGTACTGCTTTCCGTAGAGGTGTCCTCCGCCATGGATTCTGACGATTCCGTCTCGGTAGAGGATTCCGTCTCGCTGGAGGATACATCGCCCTCCTCTGAACTTACCGTTGTCCCGCACCCTGCGAGGGTCACAACAAAGACCAGGGAAAGCATTATCAGCAGACAATTTTTCCTCGTATATTTCATAAGAAAACTCCTTCTTTCCGCTGACAATCCTTATGGTCACATTGTCAGGCAAATCTCGACGTTGATTATAGATGGTGGAACGGCAAAAATTAACCGGTTTCCACCGTTTTGACGAAAGGAAAGGCGACGACATCTCCAAGCGGCTTCGCCTCCAAGCGCCGCTGTCCAAAGATCACCGGCGTAAAATGACAAGGCTGGAGAGTAATACACCTCTGCAAAAAAAGTGATGCAAATCGCATCGCTTCCGGCAAAACCTTACACGGAGCCCGAGTTGCTCCCCGGCGCTGCGCTATCCTCCACCGTAAGAAAACGCTCGCTGCAATTTTAGGGAACCTCTGAATAAATGGACGAGAGCGGATTGCGAGGAAATTTGCGTCAGAAAAAGGCGCAAAAACGCAGGAATCCTGACGGATTTCAAGTTTTTGCAACGCATTTATGGCACAAATTTACCGCAAGGTGCCGAAGTGCATTTGTTCAGAGGTTCCCTAAGACTTCCGTCTCAAGAACAGTGCCCGGGCACGTTTGCCATAGGTGCAGCATATCTGCGAACACGCAAAGTTGCCCAACCGCCCTGAGGGATGGTTGGGCAGCAGACGGCAAAGGAGCAGCGTTGCCGCTATCGCAGCAATCGAAGCTGTGCGTGCGCAGCAGATAGCGTACATGAACCGGCGTTCGTCATCTCGCCGCCTCACGGTATCCCAAAGAACCGCTTCCCGTTCTCCGTGGTGACGCGGATAACCTCCTCCACCTCCATGCCCCGCAGCGCGGCAATGCGGCGGGCCACCCGAATGACCTTGGTGGAGTCGTTGCGCCGTTCCCCCTTCTCCCTGGGATAGGGCAGCATATAGGGGGAATCCGTCTCAATCATAAACCGATCCTCCGGCAGCCAGGCGATGACCTCCGGGGCCTTTTTTGCGTTCTTATAGGTGATGGAGCCGGTGAAGGACAGGTTCCAGCCCAGGGCAATCAGCGTTTTCGCGTCCTCCAAGGAGCCAGAGTAGCAGTGATAGACTCCCCGCACGTTGGGGAATTCCTTTACCACCGCCAGACAGTCGCCGTGGGCCTCCCGGTCATGGACGATGACGGGCAGCCCCAGTTCCTCCGCCAGCCGGAGCTGACGGCGGAACACGGCCTTTTGCACCTCGTGGGAGGGATAGTCCGCCCAGTAGTAGTCCAGGCCGATTTCCCCAATGGCCTTCACCTTGTCGTGGCGGGCCAGGAGGCGCAGGGCCTCCTCCGCCTCGTCGTCGTAGTCCGCCGCGTCGGAGGGGTGGAAGCCCACCGCCGCGTAGATATGGGGATAGGTCTCCGCGTAGGAGACCGCCTTCCGGGAGGAGGCCAGGTTGCAGCCGGGGTTCAGCGCCAGCTCCACCCCCTGGGCGGGGAGAGAGGCCAGCAGGGCGGCTCTGTCGGCGTCAAACCAGCTGTCGTCATAGTGACAGTGGGTGTCAAACAGCGGCATCCGGCCCCTCCTTCTCCACCAGCGTCAGCGTCGGGGTGGGAACCTGGGCCAGCCCATCGTTGACGCTGCCCTCGGGCGGTTCCGTCTCACCGGCGGCCTGCCGGAAGTCCGCCAGGGTCAGGCACATCAAATCCTCCCTGGTGGGGCTTTCCAGGGCAGCCACCCGGTCGGATTGGACGCTGACCAGGGTTTCAAACAGGTTGCGCACGTCCCGGGCGTTGCCGAAGTTGTAATCCCGCTCATCATACAGGGTCTGGAAGAAGCCGGGGGTGTACTCCTTCAGCGCGTCCTCCGGCGTGTAGCCGTTTTTGCTGCACATACTTTGGAAGATGCTGTCCAACTGGGGGCCGGTGTAATCCTCAAAGTAGAAATACTTGTTGAAGCGGCTCTCCAGCCCCGGGTTGGAGGTCAGGAACCGGGCCATCGGTCCCTGATAGCCCGCTACGATGACCACCAGCTCGTTCCGGTGGTCCTCCATGGCCTTCAGAATCGTGTCGATGGCTTCCTGGCCGAAGTCGTTCCCGCTGTCGCCGGAGGCCAGGGCATAGGCCTCGTCAATGAACAGGACGCCGCCCAGGGCCTTCTGAATGACCTCCTGGGTCTTCAGCGCGGTCTGGCCCACATACCCGGCCACCAGGCCGGAGCGGTCTACCTCCACCAGCTGGCCCTGGGGCAGAACGCCGATGGCCTTGTAGAGCTGGGCCAGCAGTCGGGCTACTGTGGTCTTGCCGGTGCCGGGGTTGCCCATAAAGACCAGGTGCAGGCTCATATCCGGCACAGGCAGATCGTTTTCCTGCCGGAGCTTGCGGATTTTAATCAGGTTGATCAGGCTCCGCACGTCCTTTTTCACCTTTTCCAGCCCGCACAGCTCGTCCAGCTGGGCCAGCAGCTCGTCCACCGTTGGCTCCGGCTGGGCGCTTTCGTCCTGTGCCGCTTTTGCGGCCGGGGCGTCAGACTGCGCACTGGAGGCGGGAGCGGCGGCAGGTGCGTTCCCCTTGGGGGCGGCAGGGCGGTCCGGCAAGCTGCTCTGAATGGACTGCCTGAGGAGGTCCACACAGTTCGTCACATAGTCCGCCTCCTCCGCAGTCACCTGGTCGTCCACCGAGGCGAACAGCAGGAGCAGCAGGTTGCACAGGTCGGCAAACTGGCTGGCCCGGTCCTGCTGGCTGACCCGGTCGGCCGCCACCAGCGCCGGAAAGAAGCCAGGAGGCGCAAAGGGAGGCGCGGAGGCCGCGCCGGTCGCCACCTCAAAGTACAGGGCCTTGGTAGGCTCGTGCTTGCCGGAGCAAATGGCGTTGTAGGCCGCCACATGTTCCTCCCCGATTTCGCCGCCGGAATTGGCCCACACCCCCAGGGCGCAGCGGCGGAAATAGGCGTCCGCCTCCTGTGTGAAGTCCAGCCGCAGATTGGGATCCCCCAGCTGGCGGGCGTAGGCGGCGATGGCCGCACTATACTTTTTGCCGATGAGCTCGGCGGTAACTTTTTGTTTGCCCATACGATCCGCTCCCGATTCATCAGGCGCAGCGCCTGATACAGTTTCCTTTTTATTATAATGAGAATCCGTCCTCCGGTCAAGGTGAAAAACGGGGAATGAAAAGGACTTCCTGCAAATTTAGTTGACGATTGCCGGAAAACGCGGTATGATACAGTTAGCATCAAGAGAGTTACAGAGGAAGGATCTGTATTATGAGAACAAAGCAAGAGGAACAGCATCAGATTAAGTGCAAAAACTGCGGCGGGGTCTATGACGCTGCGGAGAGCACCTGTCCCCACTGCGGCGAGGAGACCAGTGCCAACCTGGACGCTGCCAAGGAGGGCGCGCTGGATGTGACAAAGTACGGCGGCGGCTTCCGCACAGGCGGCGGCTTTTCCCGGTTGGTCACGGGGCTTTTGGCTGCGCTGCTGCTGATTCTGGTGGTGGCGCTGGTGGTCTACGGCGTAGATGTGGCCCGGGAAATCTCCACCCAGCGGCAGGATCAGGACGGCCAGGCCGTAGCCGTGTCCAGCAGCCAGTCCGTCGGTGATCTGGCGGCGGAGCCGGAGGCCTCTCAGACGGAATCCGAGGGGAGCGATTTGACGCCCGAGGTATCCTCCGAGGCAGAGCCGGAGGCTGAGGTTATCACCGCCACCGGCCTGACCCTGAGTAAGACCGAGCTCAGCCTGGAGGAAGGCGGCTCTGCCCAGCTGGAAGCTACGGTCGCTCCGGAGGACTGGAGCGGTGAAATGACCTGGTCCTCCAGCGATGAGGGCGTCGCCAAGGTAGACGACGCCGGTCAGGTGACCTATGTTTCCGACGGCGAATGCACCATCACCGCCAAGGCGGATGAGCAAACTGCCACCTGCACCGTGACCTGTAAAGAGGCGGTGGATACCTCTGTTGCCACGGGCATCAGTCTGAACTATACGGAAATCACCCTGGTGGGCAACGACGGCACACGCCTGGTCGCCACCGTCACCCCCTCCGGCTGGGAGGGTACCGTGACCTGGTCCTCCAGTGATGAGAGCGTCGCCACGGTGAACGACGCGGGCTATGTCCTCTACGTCTCCGGCGGCACCTGCACCATCACCGCCAGGGCAGGGGATTTGACCGCCAGCTGCAAGGTCAACTGTCGCAAGACGGACACCGGCAGCAGCGGTGAATCCGGCGAGACCGGCAGTAGCGGCGGGACCGGAAGCACCTCCACCCTGACGCTGGATAATACGGATATCACCCTGAACAACGTGGGCGACGGCATCACCCTGAAGGTGAGCGGCGGCAACGGCACCTATACCTGGTCCAGCAGCAACACCGCCGTAGCTACAGTGACTGCGGGCGGCAGCGTCTACGCTCAGGGCAGCGGCACCTGCACTATCACTGTGACCTCTGGCGGTAGCAGCGCAAGCTGCATTGTCCGGGTGCGGTGAGGCGCCAGCGGGAACCTCTGACAAAGGAAAAGAGGGCTGACCATAATCGGCCAGCCCTCTTTTAAATTGATTCCGCCTCCAAATGAAAGACTCGCACAGACAGGATATAACGAGATCCTGAGCCTGTACGAGTCTTTGCACTTATGCGATTGTATCGCCGCGTACATTGCCGCACGCAGCAGGGGAGAGGTCGGCCCTGTCCGGGGCCTTCCGCTCAATTGCCATGCTCACTCAACGTCAGCGTTTGCCTCCACCTTCGCATAGGAGCGACCATCATACATACCACAGGAAGGGCAAATACGATGGGGCATACGGTATGCACCGCACTCCGGGCACTTGACCAGCTGGGGCGCGGTCAGCTTCCAGTTTGCGCGGCGCTTATCACGTCTTGCCTTGGACACCTTACTCTTCGGGACTGCCATTTATGACACCTCCTCATTTCGACCCTTTCGGGCTATTCACTCATTCGTCCTGTTCCAGCAGCCTGGCAAGGACGGCAAACCTGGGGTCAAGCTCCGGCTTGCAGTCGCAGGGGCCTTCGTTCAGGTCCTTACCGCATCTGGGGCAGCGGCCCTTGCAATCCTCCCGACACAGGTTCTTCGTATCCATTGCGAGGATGACCTCGTCATGCATCAGCTCGTCCACATCCAGCGTTGTGCCGTCCAGGACGATCAACTCCATGTCGTCTGCGTCATCTTCGTTTTCCAGTTCAGTGACCAGCAAATGCTCCACCTCCACTGTGGCGGCCCGCTGAAACGGTTTGCCGCAGCTGTCACAGTGCAAATGCAGATTTGTGGTAGCCGTCGCCTGGAATACCAGCATCTCCGCCCGGTTGTACACCGAGCCTTCAATATGAACCGGTTCCGGCAGCCTGTGTTCGCCATAAAAGTCCAATTCGGATAGATCCAACTCAAAGGCGAAGGGAAGCGCCGCCCCCGGCGTATGAATGATGTTGCTTAATTCCAGACGCATACTGCACCTCACATAACGATACAAGATGTATTGTACCGCAAGTTCTTTTCCTTGTCAACCCTTTTTTCGCTGTGGAACGCATTTTGCCCCGCCCCGCCGTATTGTTTTTTTTCGCCGGCCGTGCTATACTTGTGGCATAGTCCCTCAGAACGAAGTGTGGAGCGAACGATGAAAGAGTTTGAAATCGGGAAAAACGATGCCGGGCAGCGGCTGGACCGCTGGCTGTCCAAAAACCTCCCCTTATTGCCTGCCCCCCTGGCCCAGAAGTATATCCGCCTGAAACGGGTGAAGGTGAACGGCAAGCGGGCGGAGCGGGATACCCGTTTACAGGTGGGGGATCGCCTGCAATTATATATCAACGATGAGTTCTTTGCAAAGCCCGCGCCGGAGAACGCCTTTTTGCAGCTGTTCAAGCCTAGACTGGACATCTTGTATGAGGACGAACAAATCATGGTGCTGAACAAACCGGCGGGCATGGTGGTCCATGGGGACGAGACGGAAAAGGTAAATACCCTCATCAATCACATCCAGGCCTATCTCTACCAGAAGAAGGAGTGGAGCCCCTATCAGGAGGGGGCCTTTACCCCCGCCCTGTGCAACCGCATCGACCGGAACACCGGCGGCATCGTCATCGCCGCGAAAACCGCGGAGGCCCTGCGGGTGATGAACCAGAAGATTCGGGACAGGGAGTTGTCCAAGCGCTACCTGTGCGTGACAGCAGGGCGTTTGCAGCCCCCTTCCGGCACACTCCGCAGCTACCTCAGGAAGGACGAGGCGCAGAAGCAGGTCTATGTCTCCCACAGGCCGGTGCCAGGCGGGCGGACGGCGGTGACGGAGTACCGCACCCTGGCCACGAAGGGCAGCCTCTCCCTGGTGGAATGTGAGCTGGTGACGGGCCGCACCCACCAGATACGGGCCCAGCTGGCCGACGCAGGCGCGCCCCTGCTGGGGGATGGGAAGTACGGCTCGGAGAAGGTGAACCGCCGGTATGGCCGCAAGCATCAGGCTCTTTGGAGCTGGTCGCTGACCTTCCGCTTTGTCACCGACGCCGGCGAGCTGAACTACCTGAACGGGATGCACTGGCAGGTGCCCCGGGTGGACTTTGCGGAGGAATACTTCCCGGCGTTCTCCCTGGCCCAGGTACCGGAGACGTTTTCTGTGAATGATACGATACGAAAGGCGGTACGCGAATGAAACGAACCCTTTCCCTGCTTTTGACGGCGGCTCTCCTGCTGTCCTGCGCCGGACTGCTCTCCGGATGCGGCAAAGAGGAGACTGTCACCCTTCGGGTCTACTGCGAGGGAGACCTGATCCGTTCCTCTCTGATGGATGAATTTTCCAAGGAGACGGGGATACTGGTGGAGTACACCACCGGAAACAGCACCCTGGAAAACGGAATGAACCTGACGGAGGATGAGGAGGACGCAACGGACAGCGCCGCTTTCTCCTCCGGCGTGTCGCCGGAGCTGACGGAGGAGGAGCTGGCCGCGCTGGAGGCGGAGGAGGCCTGGGAGGCGCTGAGCCTCTATGACCGGCTCCAGCAGCGGTATAGCGATTATGAAGAAGCCCTGGCCCAGGCGGAGGCCGACGGCGCGGAGACGGAGTCCGTCACCCTAGAGGAGCCGGTCTATGACGTGGTGTTCACCAGTGGGGATGTAATCGAGCAGCTCATTGAGGCCGGCCTTGTACAGACCCTGGACTACAGCAAACTCTCCAACGCAGACGCCATCAATGAGGAGTATCAGAACTGCGACTATGACCCCGGCGGTGTCTATTCTGTCACCACTCTTTGGCAGATGATGGGCCTGCTCTGGAACGCGGACTACATCGACGCCCAAATCACCAGCTGGAACACCCTCTGGGCGGAGGAATACGCCGGGCAGATTTTGATGCCCTCCGACCTGCGGGACGCCATGGCGGTGGCCCTGACCAGCCTGGGATACTCCGTCAACACCGAGAACGGTGACGAACTGGCCGAAGCCTGGGCGTTGCTGAACCAGCAGTCCGCCCTGGTGCAGGATTACACTGCGGCAGAGGGCTTCTCCAAAATGACGGAGGGGACGGCCTGGCTGACCCCCGCCTACTCCGGCGACGCGCTGAATATGATGAGCGATAACACGGCCCTGTCCTTCGCCGTTCCCGTAGAGGGCACCTGGCGCATTTCCTACGGCTACTGCGTGGTAGAGGACACCAGCTATTCCGAGGAGGCCCTGAAATTTATCAACTATATGTGTCAGGTGGAGAATCTGGCGAAAAACGCCATCTACTGCAAGTACTCCGTTACCTCAGACGAGGCGCTGGAGAAGATGGACAGCTCCTGGCGGAACAATCCGCTGGCCTACCCGGACGAGAGCGTCATAGAAGGCACGGAACTGCTATCCTTCAATGGAAGCGATACATGGACAGAGTATGTAACACAGTGGGCGGAGCTGCTGGAGTCTAAAGCGGCAGGAACTGCGGAGGAACCGGATGGCTCCGAAGAAACGGAAACAACATCTGAGGCAGAGAGCGAAGCGTCTGATTCGTGATTCAACGGCAGTTACATCATTTTAAAGAAAAGGAGCGATTTATGATGGCAGTAACAGCAGGCATCAAGGGCCGCGCATCCTGCGTGGTCACACCGGACAAGACGGCGAAGGCGGTGGGCTCTGGGGCGTTGGAGGTCTTTGCCACCCCCATGCTGGCGGCCCTGGTGGAGGAGGCCGCCTGGACCTCCATCCAGCCCTGTTTGGGCGAAGGAGAAGGAAGCGTGGGCACCCGGCTTGAGACCACTCACAGCACCCCCACACCCGTCGGCATGACCGTCACTGCGGAAACCGAGGTGACGGAGGTGGACGGGCGGCGCTTCGTCTTTTCCTTCACCGTCTCCGACAGCGCGGGGGTCATCGGGCGGGGTACCCATGAGCGGTTCCTTGTCCAAAATGAGAAATTTATGCAGCGCTGCCAGCGCAAGCTGGGCGCGAAGTGAGGGACAATGCAAACTATCACAATCGGCGCAGAGCGGGTTCGCTCTGCGCCGGTTGTTTTCCCGCAGCGGGGTACATTTTCAGCCAGGATTCAGGTTTCCGGAGTAAACTAATAAAAATCCGAATGTACTGCCCTGCTGCGGCCCAACATTCGCCCTATTTTCATCAAAGAGGAAGGATGCCTTATGTCAAAGACCCTTACCACCATTCAGCGGGCCGCCCAGAGGGAGAAGTCCGCCATGCTCGCCCTTTATGAGCAGCAGAAGCACAGGGTCTATTTTCTCTGCCTCCAAATGCTGCCGGAGGAGGATGCAGAAGCAGCTGCGGCGGAGAGCTTCCACACCCTGTGGAAGAAGCTGTTCCGGGATCAAAACCTGACCCAGCCGCAGCTGGAGCTGTATTTGGCGTTGATTACCGCCCGCCTCTGTCGGGAGCGGCTGCTGGAGGAGAGCCCCCATGCCCTGGATAGCGGTGCGCTCGCTGAAGGTGAGACAGACCTGGACGCTTCCCCTCTGGAGCAGGTGCTTTCGGCGCTGTCCACCCGTCAGCGGTTGCAGTTTCTCCTGCACACCCTGGCGGAGCTGACCCCGGCACAGTCGGCCCGGGTGCTGCAAATTGCTCCGGACAGGGCAGAGGACGCCTGGCAGGAGACGGAGGACGCTGTGGTCGCCTCCCTGGAGGCGCTTCCGCCGCAGGAGGATGCACCCGCGACGGATCTGGACGCGCTGCAAGCGCTGGTCCTGCAGGCCGCCGACGAGGAGGCCGTGCCGGAGGCCCTGGACAAGGCCGCGCTGGAGACCATCAGCGCTTTGGCCCACCCGGAAAAGAAGGGCAAAAAACGGCTGGGCCTCATTCTGACCATCGTGCTTCTGGCGCTGCTATTGGGCGTGGGGGCGTTCTGCCTGATGTCCGCCACCGGGGACGGCGGCTCTGGCAGCGTCACCTCGGAGCTGCATCATGTGGAAATCGAAATCGAGGATTACGGCACCATCACCGTGGAGCTGGACGCCAGCGCCGCCCCGGTTACGGTGGAGAACTTCCTCTCTCTGGCGGAGAGCGGCTTCTATGACGGCCTGACCTTCCACCGCATCATCGAGGGCTTTATGATGCAGGGCGGCGACCCCAACGGCGACGGCACCGGAGGCAGCGAGGAGACCATCGTTGGCGAGTTCTCGGATAACGGGTATGACAACCCCCTGTCCCACACCCGGGGCGCCATCTCTATGGCCCGCTCCAGTGACTATGACAGCGCCAGTTCCCAATTCTTCATCGTCCAGGAGGACTCCACCTCCCTGGACGGGCAGTATGCCGTGTTCGGCTATGTCACTGACGGCATGGACATTGTAGACCAAATCTGTGAGGACGCAGAGCCTACGGATGACAACGGCACCATCTCCGCTGAGGAACAGCCGGTCATCACCTCCATTACGGTGTTGGATTGATTGAACTCCCGTAAGCTGAAACATGCGCCCTCCTGCCAGGAGGGCGCATGTTTTGTGTTCAAACAGCCTTTCTACAGGGGAATATGGGCGCAAAGGAGGAAAGCGGACCGGCCGCGCATACCCGCAGAGGATTACAGCGTTTCGCAGTCATGGAACCGGCGATTACGTCAGCGCCCAGACAGCGGCCTGCCAGGGGGCCAGGGCCAGTTCGCGGGTCAGCTCGGCCCGGGGCACATTCCCCGTCACCGGTTCCGCGCTGTTCCACCGGATGTTTTTCGGGACAGAGAACGTCTGGGCCCGAGCGGAGAGGTTGCAGACCACCAGCAGCGTTATGCCGTTCTTCTGCCGGGTGTAGGCAAAGACGGTTTCATGCTCCGGAGCCAGCAGGTCATAGTGGCCGTAGACGATTACGTCAGACCATTTGCTGTCCTGTCGCAGGGCGATGAGCGTCCTGTAGTAATGGAACACGGAATCCGGGTCCGCCAACTCCGCCGCCGCGTTGATGGTGGTATAATTGGGATTGACCATGATCCAGGGCCGGCCGGTGGTGAATCCGGCGTTGGGGGAGTCGTCCCACTGCATGGGGGTGCGGGCATTGTCCCGGCTTTTGTAGGCGATGCATCCCAGCAGCTCCGACCGTTCCCGCAGACCGGTCTCGGTCAGCTCCCGGTAGGCGTTAATGCTCTCGATGTCCCGGTAGTCCTCAATGGAACCGAAGGGGCAGTTTGTCATGCCCAGTTCCTCGCCCTGGTAGACGTAGGGCGTGCCCTGCATGAAGTGCAGCACGGTGGCGATGCACTTGGCGGAGTGGGGAGAGTTGTCCCCCAGCCGGGAGACGACGCGGGGCTGGTCATGGTTGCAGAAGAACAGCGGGTTCCAGGCAACGCCGTCCAGCTCCTTCTGCCATTTGGTCAGGTTTTTCTTCAGCGCGGGGATGGAAATGGGATTGAGATACCACTTGCCGTCGGGGCCGTCGTCCAGCTCGACGTGTTCGAACTGGAAGGCCATGTTCAGCTCGGTGCCCTCAGCGTTGGCGTACTTTTTGGCCTCCTCCACGGTGACGCCGCCGGTCTCCCCCACGGTCATCAGGTCATACTTTGAAAGGACCCGACGGTTCATCTCCTGGAGGTACTCGTGGACGTGAGGACCGTTGCAGGCGCCATACGTGCAGGGGCTGTACAGGCCTTCTGTCGGCCCGTCGGGCAGGCCCTCCTTTTTGGAAATCATGGAAATTGCGTCCATGCGGAACCCGTCGATGCCCTTTTCGCACCACCAGGTCATCATGTCAAAGACCTCGTCCCTCACTTTGGGGTTCTCCCAGTTCAGGTCGGGCTGCTTTTTGGAGAAGCAGTGGAGGTAGTACATACCGGTGTTTTCGTCCCACTCCCAAGCCGAACCGGAGAAGCAGCTGCCCCAGTTGTTGGGTTCGTGACCGTCCACGGCCTCCCGCCAGATGTAATAGTCCCGCTTGTCATTGTCGCGGGAGGAACGGCTCTCCACAAACCACCGGTGCTCGTCGGAGGTGTGGTTCACCACCAGATCCATGATGATTTTTATGTCCAGCCGATGGGCCTCCTCCAGCAGCGCATCAAAGTCCTCCATGGTGCCGAACTCGCCCATAATGGCCTGGTAGTCTGAGATGTCGTAACCGTTGTCGTAGTTGGGGGATTTGTAGATCGGGCTAAGCCAGAGAATGTGGATACCCAGCTCTTTGAGGTAACCCAGCCTGGAGCGGATGCCGTTCAGGTCGCCGACGCCGTCCCCGTTGGAGTCACAGAACGAGCGGGGGTAGATTTGATAGACAACGTTCTCTTTCCACTGCTGCCGAACGGCACTTTCGAAGCTGCGCTTCATAATCAGTCTCCTCCGTTTTTCAATGTAAAGTGCAGGGAAACGATTGCTGTGATGAACCTGTCACAGTTCCGTTCCTTTGCAAATGCAATTTTTTGCACTGTTTTTTTAAGAACCTCTGAATAAGTGCGCAAGAGCAAATTTGCTGCAAGGCGTCGTCCCCCCTGGGGATTTCCTTTGGGTTCAGCTGTATTTATTCAGAGGCTCCTTCATAACGAATCCCGCAGCACCAGAGAGACCGGCAGCAGATGGGAGCGCATTTTATAGGTCGGGTCCCCGATGGCTTTGACCAGTTCCTCCACCGCCAGCCGGCCCTTGGCGGAGAGGTCCTGGCGAACGGTGGTCAGCCGCAGGATGGAAAATCCAATGGTCTCAGAGGTATCGTCAAACCCGGCGATACCCACATCCTCCGGAATTTTCACCCCGTTTTTGATGAAAAAGTAGCTGGCCTCCATGGCCAGAATGTCCGCCGTAAAGAACAGGGCTGTCCTGCATCGGAAGGGCATTTGCCGCAAAATCTCCCGGTAGCTATGCTCCCGTTCCTCCAGGGTTAGCCCCAGCTCAATCATGTTCAGCTTGCAGCCGCTTCCTTTTTCACCTGCTTCCTCCAAAGCCCGTTGCGTCCCCTGCCAGCGCCAGGCGTCTATGCCGTAGTTCCTGTAGCCGCAGACAAAAACCGACCTGTAGCCCATCTTCATCAGGTGGCGGGCCATGAGATAGCCTCCCATGTGATCGTCCAGGCCAATGTTGGGGACGCTGCTCTGGGTCTGCCTGCCGGAATAGAAACAGTCGATAGAGATAATCGGCTTTTTCATCATCCGGTACAGTTTCTCGCAGTTCACGTCGGAAAAGGAGATGGCGAGCACGCCGTCCACGTCCCAGTCCATGATTGTCTTGAAGACTTTGTCCACGTTATCCGATGAGTAAAAGAGCATATAGTATCCATGCTTTTGCAGCGTCTGCTCGATGACGCCAATGACCATGCCATAAAAGGGGTCGGTCAGCAGAGAGCTTTCCACGCCAATCTGATATTGGACGATGACTGCTACCAGATGGGAGCCGCCCTTTTGGACGACGTGAGGATCCTGGGCCTGGACATATCCCATCTCATCGATGAGTTTCCGAATCCTTTCCATCGTAGCTGGAGAAACCTTTTTTAAATTCCCATGCAGAACATTGGAGACTGTCGCCGTGCTGACACCAGCCCGCGCAGCGATTTCCTTGATCGTGACCATACTCGGTTCCCCCAAAAACAAACACTCTGTCGGTGTCTCTATAAAAATAGGATAAAAGAGAGCGCTTGTCAAACATTTTTACATGGTTATCTGCATAACCATCCATTTTCACAAAAGGAAGGAACCTCTGACGAAATGGACAGGAGCAAATCACGAGGAAAATTTCGCTGTAAAAAGACGCAAAAGAGCAGATTCATGAGCGCCGTAAGGCGCGGGCATACCCCTTGAGGGCAATCCTGACGGATTTTAAGCGTTTGTAAGAGTTTGTGTCAATGAACAGCGATTGACGAGTGGACAGGGATGCGCTTCGCTTACGGCTATGAAGAGCATACGCCGGAGAACACGATTTCCTCAGGTGGCTGCAGGCAGCTTTCCCATTCAAAATACAGACTGTTCAGACTGATAATGGAGCAGAATTTACATATAAATTATCAGTATATCAGCGAAGAAAAAGAGACCATCCCAAAAATTGTGTAAACCTCCATCGTGGAGTAAAATAGACGCAG